>NZ_CP141588.1:2862500-3162500 GCF_035594035.1 Sphingomonas sp. LY54 | reverse complement strand
CAAGGCCGGACCGCCAGCGCGCGGGCCGTCGCGCGACCGTGACGAGCGCCAGGAACGCCCCCAGCGCTCCGCCCGGCCCGGTGCTCGCGGCGCGGCACCCGAGCGCGGCGCCCGTCCGGACCGGAGCGAACGTCCCGCCCGCCCCAACCGCGACAAGGCCGGACCGCCGGCGCGCGGGCTATCGCACGACCGCGACGAACGCCAGGAACGCCCCCAGCGCTCCGCCCGGCCCGGCGCTCGCGACGCGACACCCGAGCGCGGCGCCCGCCTGGACCGAAGCCAACGTCCTACCCGCCCCAACCGCGACAAGGCAGGATCCCCGGCCTGGGGCGCCTCGAGCGACCGCGCCGAACGGCAGGAACGTCCTCAGCGCCCGGCCCGGCCGGGTAGTCGCGGCCCGTCGCCGGAGCGTGGCGACCGCCCGGATCGTGGCGACCGTCCAGCGCGTCCCATTCGCGATCGGGCCGGACCGCCGCGCGGGCCCTCGCTTGATCGCGCCGAGCGCCCGGAGCGCCCGACCCGCGGCAAGCCGCACGCCGCTGCGCCGCGCGGCGACAAGCCCGTCCGTCCCCGCGCCGGACCGCCGCCCCGCCACGTTCGGACGCCCGCCGCAGCAGAGCGTCCGGCCCCTGCGCCCAAGCCGGCGTTCGCCCCCGACCGGGTCGAGCGCCAGTTCGGCCCGCGCGAGCCGCAGCGCATCGCCAAATTGCTGGCCCGCGCCGGCATCGCCTCGCGCCGCGAGATCGAGCGGATGATCGAAGAGCGTCGCATTGCGATCGACAATGTGCCGCTGGAGACGCCGGCGACGATCGTCACCTCGCTGCAAGGCGTCACCGTCGACGGCAAGCCGGTACGCCCGCCCGCCGCGACGCGCCTGTTCCTCTACCACAAGCCGACCGGCCTGATCACCGCTGAGCGCGATCCGGCCGGGCGCCCGACCATCTACGACAAATTGCCCGAAGGCCTGCCGCGGCTGATGCCGGTCGGCCGTCTCGATCTCAACACGGAGGGGCTCCTTCTCCTCACCAATGACGGCGAGTTCAAGCGCAAGCTCGAGCTCCCTTCGACCGGCGTCGAGCGCACCTACCGCGCCCGCGTGTTCGGCGACGTTAGCCAGGAGCAGCTCGAAGAGCTGATCCAGGGCATCGAGATCGAGGGCATCCGCTACGGCGCGATCGACGCCAATCTCGAGCGGCGCACCGGCCGCAACGGCTGGGTCGAGATGCGGCTCAAGGAAGGCAAGAATCGCGAGGTCCGGCGCGTGCTCGAGCATCTCGGCCTGCAGGTGTCGCGCCTGATCCGCGTCGCCTACGGACCGTTCATCCTCGCCGATCTGCCGATGGGCGAAGTCGGCGAGGTGCGGCAGCACGAGCTGGTGGAATTCAGGAAGAGCCTGTGAGAATCATCGCCGGCGAATGGCGCGGCCGCCCGCTGATCGCGCCCGAAGGACAAGGCACGCGCCCGACCAGCGACCGCGCCCGCGAAGGGCTGTTCTCGATGCTTGCCAGCCGCGTCGGGAGCTTCGAGGGGCTGCGCGTCGCCGATCTGTTCGCCGGAACCGGCGCGCTCGGCCTGGAGGCCCTGTCCCGCGGCGCGGTCCATTGCACCTTCGTCGACAGCGACCGCAACGCCGTTGCGTCGATCAAGCGCAACCTCGACACGTTCGGCGCAGGCGCGCGCGGCGACATACGCAGCCAGGCGGTGGAATATGCGATTCCGCCGGCCGCGCCCTGCGACATCCTTTTCCTCGATCCGCCCTACGCCACCGGCCTCGCCGAAATGGCGACCGCGCGCGTCTGCAATTCCGGCTGGGTGGCGCCCGGCGGCTGGGTCAGCGTCGAGACGGCCGGCGAGCGCCTGCCGCTCGCGGACGGCTTTGCCGTCGCTGCCGAGCGCCGTTTCGGCAAGGCCCACCTGACTTTGCTGCGGCGCGAGCGGTAGGCGCCGGTGCGGGCATCACTGAACTTGCCCTGCGCCGCAGCGTTCCCTAACTGTTCGCCGTGACCCAAGCCGTTTCCACCTCCGCAGAGCCGCCTTATATCAGCGGACTCAACCCGCCCCAGCGCGAGGCCGTGCTGACGACCGAG
Organism: Sphingomonas sp. LY54; assembly: GCF_035594035.1. Classification (NCBI taxonomy): domain Bacteria; kingdom Pseudomonadati; phylum Pseudomonadota; class Alphaproteobacteria; order Sphingomonadales; family Sphingomonadaceae; genus Sphingomonas; species Sphingosinicella wutangchuni. The sequence goes on along the minus strand of NZ_CP141588.1, from coordinate 3,160,413 downwards.
GGGCCGGTGCTGGTGCTGGCCGGCGCGGGCACGGGCAAGACCGCGGCGCTGACCGCGCGCCTCGCCCATCTGATCGCCACGCGCCGCGCCTGGCCGTCCGAGATCCTCGCCGTCACCTTCACCAACAAGGCGGCGCGCGAGATGAAGGAGCGGGTCGGCCGCATCGTCGGCGACGCGGTCGAGGGCATGCCCTGGCTCGGTACCTTCCACGCCGTCGGCGCCAAGATGCTGCGCCGCCACGCCGAATTGGTCGGTCTCCAGTCCAATTTCACCATCCTCGACACCGACGACCAGCTCCGCCTGCTGAAGCAGCTGATCGCGGCCGCGGACATCGACGAGAAACGCTGGCCCGCGCGCCAGCTTGCCGGCCTGATCGACCGTTGGAAGAACAGAGGCTGGACCCCGGCCCAGATCGACGCCGGCGAGAGCGAGGCCTATGCCAACGGCAAGGGCGCCGAACTCTACGCTGCCTATCAGGAGCGGCTGAAGGCGCTCAACGCCTGCGATTTCGGCGACCTTTTGCTGCACATGCTCGTGATCCTGCGCACCCGCCGCGACGTGCTCGAACATTATCAGCAGCGCTTCAAATATATCCTCGTCGACGAATATCAGGACACCAACCAGAGCCAGTATCTCTGGCTCCGCCTGCTCGCGCAGGAACGCAGGAACATCTGCTGCGTCGGCGACGACGACCAGTCGATCTACAGCTGGCGCGGCGCCGAGGTCGCCAACATCCTGCGCTTCGAACAGGATTTCCCCGGCGCCAAGATCGTCCGGCTTGAGCAGAATTACCGCTCGACCTCGCACATCCTCGCCGCCGCCTCGGGCGTCATCGCGCATAATGGCGGCCGGCTCGGCAAGACGCTCTGGACCGACAAGGACGGCGGCGAGAAGGTCAGCGTGATCGGCGTTTGGGACGGCCCCGAGGAGGCGCGCCGCGTCGGCGAGGAGATCGAATCGATCCAGCGCAAGGGCGGCCATCTCGACGACACCGCCATCCTCGTCCGCGCCCAGTTCCAGACCCGCGAGCTCGAGGACCGATTCATCGCGATCGGCCTCCCCTACCGCATCGTCGGCGGTTTCCGTTTCTACGAGCGCGCAGAGATCCGCGACGCCCTCGCCTATCTCCGCGTCATCGCCCAGCCGGCCGACGACCTTGCCTTCGAGCGGATCGTCAACACGCCCAAGCGCGGCCTCGGCGACAAGGCGGTGGCCAAGGTCCACGCCTTCGCCCGCGCTGCCGGCGCGCCTCTGCTGTCGGCCGCGGCGCAGATGCTCGACACCGACGAGCTCACTCCGCAGGCGCGGCGCGCGCTCGGCAACCTGGTCGGCGATTTCGCCCGCTGGCGTGCCCGGCTCGACGAATTGCCCCATCCCGAGCTCGCCCGCCTCGTCCTCGACGAGAGCGGCTACACCGCGATGCTCCAGGCCGACCGTTCGGCCGAAAGCGCCGGCCGGCTCGAAAATCTCAACGAGCTCACCCGCGCGATGGAGGAATATGAGACGCTCGGCGCCTTCCTCGAGCATGTCAGCCTGGTGATGGAGAACGAGGCCTCCCGCGACGAGGAGAAGGTCACGATCATGACCATCCACGCCGCCAAGGGCCTCGAGTTCGGCACCGTCTTCCTCGCCGGCTGGGAAGAAGGCGTGTTCCCCTCGCAGCGCGCGCTCGACGAGGGTGGCAATGCGGCCCTCGAGGAGGAGCGCCGCCTGGCCTATGTCGCGATCACGCGGGCGCGGGACAAATGCTTCATCATCCACGCCGCCAACCGCCGGATCTACGGCCAGTGGACCTCGTCGATCCCGTCGCGCTTCGTCGCCGAGCTACCCGACGCCTATGTCGAGCATGAGACGACGATGAGCGGCGGCGAGAGCCTGTGGCGTGCCAACTGGTCCGAGCGCGCCGACCCGTTCGCCCATCTCGCCGCCGCCCAGTCCAACCGCGCCAGCACCCGCGGTCCCGGCTGGCAGCGGGCCGCTTCATCGGGCCGCTTCAATTCCGAGCCGCAACGCATCGTCGAAGCGCGCGCCAGCGCGGTCAGCCTCGGCAATCCCGGCCGCAGCGACATCAGCCTCGGCCAGCGCGTCTTCCACTCCAAATTCGGCTACGGAACGGTCGCCGAGATCGAAGGCAACAAGCTGGAGATCGACTTCGAACATGCCGGTAGGAAGCGCGTCCTGGACAGCTTCGTGAGCTTGGCTTGAACGGCTAGGCAACGGCCCATTATTGACGGCGGCTCCAACTTGGACCATCTAATGGTCCAGAAGGAGCGTGCGATGCACATTTCCGTCACCGATGCCAAAGGCAAACTCACCGATCTCGTCCGCCGCGCCGAGGCTGGGGACGAAGTGATACTCACCCGCCACGGCCAGCCCGCCGTACGGTTGACGCCGGTGAACCCCAAGCGGTGTCCCGACGATCTGCGCGCGCGCCGGCTGGCGGCGATCGACCGTGCCATAGCCGCGGCGCGGGCGCGCGGCCCAGATGGCGGACCGAGCGCAGCCCGGAGCCAGGACTTCCTTTACGGCGATGACGGCATACCGGCGTGATCGTCGTCGATACGTCGGCGCTGATGGCCATCATTCAGGACGAGCCGGCGGCGAATGACTGCCGATCCGCAATCGCCAAGCAGGAACAGATGCTGATTGCGGCTCCGAATTTGACGGAGGCTCTTATCGTTGCAGCCCATCGGCAGCTGCACGACGACATGGCCCGGCTGATTGACGCCTTCGAGCTGATCGTCGTACCTCTTACCGAGCCGCTGGCCCATGCCGCGGTTCGCGCATACCGGCATTGGGGCAAGGGGTTCCACCCGGCCGGCCTCAATTTCGGCGACTGTTTCGCTTATGCTCTGGCGAAGGAGCATGACTGTCCGCTCCTCTTCGTGGGCGACGACTTCGCGAAAACCGACGTAACGGCCGCGACCGGCTAAGGCTCGCCGGGCGTCAGACTGCCGTACGAAAGAAGAGATGCTCGCCGATCCGGGCGACCGGGGTCACGCCGCGCGACCAGGCGGGCTGGACGGCGTTCGTGTGGTAGAAGAGCGCACCCCCGGTCGGGTCGCTGGAGTGGCCGGCGAGGATCTCGTTGGCGAGGCGCTTGGCCGCCTGCCATTGGCGGTGGCCGTCGCTGTCGGCCGGCAGCTCGTCGACGCGGAGCATCGCCGCGCGGTTGGGGTCGCCCTCGTTCCAGCAGCTGAACTGATAGGCCTGGCTGACCGTGTCGGTGACATAGGCGCCGTAGCGCTCCGCCAGCCAGCGGTTGCGGATCACGTGGCCGACTGCGCGCATCCCCTCCTCGCCCTCGCCGCGCGCCTCGCCCCACATGGTGAGCGCCATCCAGTGGGCGTCGACCACGTCGATCGCGTCGGCGTCGACGTCGGCAATATCCGGCGGCGAGACCGGCTCCGGGGAGGCTTCGGCGTCGCGCGGCACGCGCGGCGGGACGCCGGGGACGAGCGGCCGCGTCCAGGCGCTCCAGTCGGGCTCCGAAGCGGGCGGCGCGGCCGCGCTCTCGCCGCCGTCCTGCGCCCGGGCCGCGACGACCAGAAGGCCGCTTGCCACCGCGGCGACTGCCAGGAGTTTCTTCATCGCCTCATGCCTCGCCGGAGGCCGTAGGACGGGGATGTTACACTTTGCCGTCAATCCCCGCCTCGCCCCGGGCAACAATGCGCTCTTGGCAGCGCCCGAGCGAGCCAAATCTTGCCCGCCGCCCGGCGTCCGCGCGAAATAGCCGCTTTCGGCGTCACGGGTGTTGATGCCGTCCGGCGAGCGCCCTACTGGCCAGCCAGACATGCCGGCGACCTCCCCCTTCCATTATCGCGACTATCGCGCCTTCTGGGCGGCCCGATTGGCGAGCACGATGGCGAGCACGATGCTGGTCGTCGTCATCGGCATCCACGTCTACGACCTGGCGCGCGAGACGATGAGCATCGAGCGAGCGAGCTTCTGGCTCGGCATGGTCGGCCTGGCGCAGTTCCTGCCTCTGTTCGCGCTGACTTTGGTCGCGGGCTATGTGGCCGACCGGATCGACCGGCGCTGGATCGTCCGCGCCAGCCTCGCGCTCGAACTGCTCTGCGCCGCGGCCCTGGCGGCCCTGGTCTGGTTCGACGCGATGTCGCTGGGTCCTTTGTTCGCGGTCGCTGTGGTGCTCGGCATCGGCCGCGCCTTCGCCGGTCCCGCCCTTGCCTCCTTCGCTCCTAATCTCGTGCCGCCGCCGCTGCTTCCTAATGCGATCGCGCTCAATTCGATCGCCTGGCAGGCCGGCAGCGTCGCCGGCCCGCTGATCGGCGGCGGCGCCTATGCGCTCGGCACCGCCCTTCCCTACGAAGCCTCGGCAATTCTGTTCGGCGTGGCGCTCGGCGCCATGCTGATCATCCGGCCGATCCCGCTCGGCAATGCCGGCGACTCCCATCCGCTTCGCGCCGTCATCGAAGGGCTGCGCTACGTCCGCGACAACAAGATCGTGCTCGGTGCGATCACGCTCGATCTGTTCGCCGTGCTGCTCGGCGGCGCCACGGCGATGCTGCCGGTCTATGCCCGCGACATCCTCCATGTCGGTTCGGAAGGCCTCGGCGCCCTCCGCGCCGCGCCTGCGGTCGGCGCCGCCCTCACCGCGCTGGTGCTCGCGCGGAGGCCGCTCAAGCGCCACGTCGGCGCCAAGATGTTCGCCTGCGTCGCCCTGTTCGGCGTGGCGACGATGGTGTTCGGCGAATCGCGCGTGATGTGGCTCTCGCTGGCCAGCCTGTTCGTGCTCGGCGCCGCCGACATGATCAGCGTCTATGTCCGCTCCTCGCTGATCCAGCTCCACACGCCGGACGCGATGCGCGGCCGCGTCTCGGCCGTCTCGGGCCTGTTCATCTCCGCCTCCAACGAGCTTGGCGAGTTCCGCGCCGGCCTCGCCGGCTCGGCGGTCGGGCCGGTGATGGCGGTCGTGGGCGGCGGCGCGCTGGCGGTGGCGGCGACCGGCCTCTGCGCCCTGCTCTTCCCGGGGCTGCGCCGCGCCGACCGGTTCGTCGCGCCCGATCCAAAGATTCTTGCCGAAGCTTCCGGAAAGGACGTTCCGGACGTAGAAGTCCCCGCAATGGTCGCGGGCCTCGATCCCAGAGCCGAGAAAGGACAGCCATGAAAGCCGCAAACATCCTCGAGACGATCGGCAACACGCCGCACATCCGGGTAAGCCGCCTGTTCGGGTCCGCCGAAGTCTGGATCAAGTCCGAACGCTCCAATCCGGGCGGGTCGGTCAAGGACCGCATCGCCCTCTCGATGATCGAGGATGCGGAGCGGAGCGGGGCGCTGAAGCCCGGCGGCACGATCATCGAGCCGACCTCGGGCAATACCGGCATCGGCCTCGCCATGGTGGCGGCGGTCAAGGGCTACAAATTGATCCTCGTCATGCCCGAAAGCATGAGCCTGGAGCGCCGCCGGCTAATGCTGGCCTATGGCGCGACCTTCGATCTCACGCCCAAGGAAAAGGGCATGAAGGGCGCGATCGAGCGCGCCCACGAGCTGATCGGCCAGACGCCCGACAGCTGGATGCCGCAGCAGTTCGAGAACGACGCCAATATCGAGGTCCACGTCCGCACCACCGCGCAGGAGATATTGGACGACTTCCGCGACAGCCCGATCGACGTGCTGATCACCGGCGTCGGCACCGGCGGCCACATCACCGGCTGCGCCCAGGTGCTGAAGAAGGCCTGGCCGAACCTCAAGGTGTTCGCGGTCGAGCCGACTTTGTCGCCGGTCATTTCCGGCGGCCAGCCGGGCCCACACCCGATCCAGGGCATCGGCGCCGGCTTCGTGCCGAAGAACCTCCACACCCAGTTGCTCGACGGCACGATCCAGGTCGAGGCCGAGGACGCGAAGGAATGGGCTCGCCGCGCCGCGCGCGAGGAAGGCATGCTGGTCGGCGTCAGCTCCGGCGCGGCCCTCTCGGCCATTGCGCAGAAGCTCAAGGAACTGCCCGAAGGCAGCCGCATCCTCGGCTTCAACTACGACACCGGCGAGCGCTACCTCTCGGTGCCGGACTTCCTTCCGGAGAGCTGAACCTTGGCCCAGGGGAGGATCGCAATCCTCACTCCCGACGCGGAGAGTGACGGTTATTCCACGCGCTGGCCGGACGTGCTCGCGCGGCTCGCGGCGCCATTGCGCGCCGCCGGCGTGGAGGTGGAAGGGCGGAGCTGGACCGAGCCGGACCTCTCCGGCTTCGACCTCGTCCTGCCCCTCCTCGCCTGGGGCTATCATCATGGCAACGGCCGCTGGGCGGAGCGGGTCGCAGACTGGCAAGCGGCCGGGCTCGCGCTGCGCAATCCGCCTTCGGTCCTGCGCTGGAACGCCGACAAGACCTATCTCGCCCGCCTAGAAGCCAAGGGCGCCCCGATCGTACCGACGCTCTATGCCGATCGCCTGACCGAAGAGGCGTTGCGCGACGCCTCGGCCCGCTTCGGCACCGACCGGCTCGTCGCCAAGCCGCAGGTCTCGGCCGGCGCCTGGCAGACGATCCGCTGGTCGCCCGGCGCCGCTTTCGACGACGGCCCGTCGGGCCCGGCGATGATCCAGCCCTATCTCCGCTCGATAGAGACCGACGGCGAAGTCTCCCTTCTCTACTTCGCCGGCCGCTTCAGCCACGCAATCTCGAAACGGCCGCAGCCTAGCGATTTCCGCGTCCAGCCGGAATATGACGGCATCATCGCCCGCTACGATCCGGCGCCCGACGAGCGCGCGGCGGCCGAGGCGGCGCTCGCAGCGGTCGACGAGGATCTGCTCTACGCCCGGGTCGACCTGGTCCGCGGCCTCGACGGCAGGCCGGCGCTGATGGAGCTCGAGCTCGTCGAACCCGACCTCTATCTCGGCTACGACCCCGAGCAGGGCGCAGCCTTCGCAGCGGCGGTCCGCGCCGCGATCGCATGAGCGCCGTCACGCTGCGCCACGCGACCAGCGCGGACGCTGCGGCGCTCGCCGCGTTCGCCGCCCATGTCTTCGAGCAGACGTTTGGCCCCGAAAACACGCCCGAGGACATGGCGGACTATCTCCGCACCACCTACGCGCCCGACCTGCAGCGCGAGGAGATCGCTGAGGCCGGATCCGAAGTGGTGCTCGCAGAGATGGACGGAGCGATCGTCGGCTATTCCTATTTCCGCGCCGGCCCGTCACCCGACTGCGTAAAGGCGGAGCGGCCGTTCGAGATCTGCCGCTTCTACGTCGACCGCGACCAGCACGGCCGCGGCATCGCGGCGGCGCTGATGGAACGCACCCTTGCCGCCGCTGCCCCCTTGGGCGACGCGATCTGGCTGAGCGTGTGGGAGCATAATGGCCGCGCTTTGTCCTTCTACCGCCGCTACGGCTTCGAGACGGTCGGCGAACGCGGGTTCCAGCTCGGCAGCGACCTCCAGCGCGACCTGCTGATGGCGCGGCCGCTCTAGCGCTCGATCAAGGTCGCGGCGAGCGCGACCGCCTCGGCATGGCGGATGTCGACGATGCGCGGATAATCGAACGTCGCGGCGCCGGCGGTATCCGCGTGCAGCGTGGCGAGGCCCAGCCAGCGCTGCAGCAACGTCCGGGTCACCGCCACGGCCTGAACGTTCGCAGCAGGCACGATCCAGAGTCGCCGTCGCCAGAAGCCTTTCCGCACGAACAGCAATCCGTCGCGAAGGCCATGCAGGTGAAAGCGGCGGCTGACGACCGCCCCGACCGCGCCAAGCGCCAGCAAGGGCAGCAGCAGCAAAGCGGCCGGCCAGAACAAGGCGGCGACCAGCAGCAGCGGTAGCGGCACCAGCAGTTCGGCGAGGACCACCCGCAACACGTGGCGGCGCGACACCATCTGCAATTCGCCCGCGTGCGGCAGGCGATAGGCGCCCGCCAGGGACAGTATCCGCTCCACCTCGGTCGTGGTCGAGAAAGGCGCGACGCTCTGCCGCCCCGAATCCTCGGCGCCGGCGCTGAGCGTCTGGAATGAGAGGTCGGCGCCATCGAACAGCCGCCGCACCGGCCCGTCGGTGACCAGGGCGAGCTGGATGCGGTCGCGTGCGATTACGCTCTGGCTGCGCGTGAACAGGCCCCGTACCCGGCGAAAGCGGCTCTCCTCCTCCAGGCTCAGGCGGAAGCCGTAATCCCGGGCGAGGATCCGGAGCACGCCCGTGAGGACGCCGAGCCCGGCTGCCAGCACGAGCACGGATGCGATCGCCACGAGCGAGAACCGCCCGGCCACGTCCGCGCCGATCAGCCCCATCCAGCGGCCGGGATCGTAGATGTCGAAGGGCAGCCACGGCTCGAAGCTCTGCAGGACCGCGAACAGGCCCGCGATGTAGAGCAGGGAAAAGTTGAACAGGCCGGACAGCAGCACGCGGCCAAGCGGCATTGTGATGATGGGAAGCGCGTCGTGAACCTGCGCTTCCGTTACCGGAGCCGCCCCTCCCCGCGCCTGCTTCAACACGCTGCGCAGATGATCGGCCTCGGCGAGGCTGACGCTGTCGAGCACGCCTTCGTCCTTGCCCGATCCGCCCGTTTCGATGCGGACCTTGGCGAGCCCGAACAGGCGCTGGCCGAGCCTTTGCTCGATATCGATATCCTGGATGCGGTGAAACGGGATCGAGCGCCGCGTGCGATGGAGGAAGCCGCTCTCGATGACGATGTCGCCGCTGCCGACGCCGTAGCGGAAGGTTCGCCATTTCAGCCAGTTGACGACGAAGGTCGCGACGCCGGCCGCGGCCGCGACAAGCAGGACCGTGCCGAGCCCGACATCCGAGACGACCGCGAAGATCGCCGGCAGGCCGATCAGGTTCGACGGCACTTCCTTCAGGAAGCGCAGCGGGATCGTGGCAGGATGGACGCGCTGGTCGGCGACGGTCTCGCTCACAGCGGCCCCGTGCCGATCCTGGCGCGGATCGCGCCCCGCATCTTTTCCGCGCGAGCCCGCTCGAGCCCGGGCAGGACCACCCGGCTGTGCATCGTGCCGGCGGTGTGGAGGACAAGCCGGCAGACGCCGCAGGCGCGCTCGACCGGCCCCTGTGAAATGTCGATATGCTGCACGCGGGAAAGCGGCACGATCGTTTCCACCCGGTGCCAGACTCCGCGGGCGATGCGGAGATTGTCCTCGTCGATCGCATAGCCCCAGGCGCGGTAACGACGCCTCGGCGCCACGAACGCGGCATAGAAAGCGAACAGGAGGACCGGCACGCCGACGATCCCGAGCGGCGTGCCGAGCTGATCCGACAACAGCCAATCTACGAATATCGCCGCCACCACGGCGAGCGCCGACGCCGCGCCATAGTGAATGCGCATCACCGTCAATTGGCCGCGTTCGAGTGCGTCCATTCCAGCCCCCTCTTCTTCGTGGTGAGGATAGGGCCGGCCGCCGCCGATACAAGCGGCGCGGGGAGAATGTTCCGGAGGCGTGCGTTGGGCGATCACGGGTATCTGGGCGGAGCAGGGCGATGAAGCCGATGAACGAGCACCATCTGGCGATCCTTCGCCGGCACATGGTGGAAGTGATCGACCTGCATTTCGATCTGGCCAGCGAGGAGATCGGCAAGGACAGGCTTGAGCCCGGCGTGTCGCGGGCGATGATGGACGTGCCGCGCCACCTGTTCGTCCCCGCCCAGCTCGCGGCGCTCGCCTATCACGATACGCCGCTGCCGCTGGGGTTCGACAAAACCGTCTCCCAACCCTTCATCTGCGCGCTGATGCTCGATTTGCTGGATCTGAAACCGGGCTCACGCGTGCTCGAAGTGGGCACAGGTCTCGGCTACCAGGCGGCCTTGATGGCCGAAATGGGCGCGCGCGTGTGGAGCGTCGAGGTGGTCGAGGAGTTTGCCGGCGAAGCCGGGCTGCGGCTGCTGGCGCTCGGCCACACCGGCGTCGCGGTCCGGGTCGGGGACGGATCGCGCGGCTGGGCCGAGCATGCGCCGTTCGATCGGATCCTCGTCACCGCCGCCGCCCCCGAAGTCCCCGAGCCGCTGCTCGACCAGCTCGCGCGCGGCGGCGTGCTCGTCATGCCGCTCGGGGGCAAGGAGATCCAAAAGCTTACCGTGGTCGAGAAGGGATCGGAGGGCGAGATCGAGCGGCGCGAGGTTATGGCGGTCCGCTTCACCCAGCTCGAGGCCGGGCTCTGACCTCAGCCGCTCTGCGCCTGCAATTCCTGCTCGGCATCGTCTAGTGCGGTCCCATCCAGGGCCAGCGTCGCGGGCACGACGGGAATGGTAAAGCAGAGGCTGGTGCCTCCCTCCTCCCGCGGCTCCGCCCAGATCCGGCCGCCATGGGCTTCGACGATCGTGCGCGAGATCAGCAGGCCGAGGCCGAGACCGCTCTCCTTGGACGTCGAAAAAGGCGCGAACAGATCGCAGGAATCGGAAATGCCCGGGCCATTGTCGCGAACGCAAATGCGGATGTCATGGCCGACCCGATCGCCGCAAATGCTGATTTGCGGCTGATCGACCTCGCTCACAGCGTCGCAAGCATTGCGGACGAGATTGATCAGCACCTGCTGGATCTGGACACGGTCGCCGGTAATCATCGCGGCCGAGGGGTGAATATCGACCTGGAGATCGATATCGGGATAGCGGTTCGCCATTGCGATCAGCGAGACGGAATCCTCGACAATGTCGCTCACCGCGGCGCTTTCGTGCCAGGTCTCCTTGTTGGAGACCATGTCGCGGATGCGGCGGATGATGTCCCCGGCGAGCCGGATCTGCTGCGCCGCCGCGTCGACGCCCTCCTCGACATGCTCCTCGCGGCCCGGCCGGCCCAGCAGGCGGCGCACGCCGACCAGATAGTTGCTGGCGGCGGCGAGCGGCTGGTTGATCTCGTGGGCCAGCGTCGCCGCCATCGTGTTCATTGCTTCCGTGCGCGACAGATGCGCGATCTCGGCCTGCAGCGTTTCGAGCAGCTTGCGCGCGCTTATATCCTGGTCCGTGCCGTGCAGCCGCACGACCTGGCCGCTGCTGTCGAGCGTCGGCACCGCGACCGTCTGTCGATGCGAGACGTCGCCGTTGGGGAAGCGGACCGTCATCTGATATTCCTGCTTCTCGCCCGAACGGATGGCGAGGCCGATCGCGCGCTCCAGGACGCGGCGGCTCGGCTCGTCGAGATAGGACACCATCTCCGCATAAGTGGGCGGCCCCTGCGTCGGATCGCGGCGGTTCATCGCGTAGAGTTGATCCGACCAGTGGGTGAAGCCGCTCTCGACGTCGTAAACCCAGTCGCCGATCTGGCCGATCCGCTGCGCCTCGTGCAGCCGCTCGTTGGCCTCGGCAATTTCGGTCGCTGTCTTCTGGCGGCGGTGGAGGGCGGCAATCAGCAAAGTCGCGAAGGCGAGGATGCCCACCGTGAGCAAGGCAGCCCCCGCAAAATAGGCCCTGTGGCGATTGCCCAGCGGCGCCAGCACCTCGTTGCGGCCGACGCCCGAGGTGACGAAAATCGGTTGGCCGTCGACCCGGCGGTGGGCGATGAAGCGACTGACACCGTCGAGCGTCGCGCCGCCCTCATAGGTGCCGTCCTTGCCCTCGCGTTGCATGCGCGTGGCGACGGCGCGGCTGAGGTCCTGGCCATAGCTGGAATCCGATCCGGTGCGCCGGGCGCGAACGATACCGTCCAGGCCCACCACGGCGATCAGGTCGGTCGGCTTGACGTCGGCGTGGGTATGGAAGTCCGTGAAACGCTCGTGCGGCATCTGGATGTTGACGACGCCCGCAAAGCTGCCGTCCGGATTGTTGATCCGGCGCGACACCGCCACCACGGCTTCGCCGAGGCGCGCCGAGTAACGCGGTCTTCCGAAATAGAGCTTGCCCGTGTCACGCTCCACATGGACCGCGAATGTCTCCAGGGCCGCCACGTTGAAATGGCTTGGCGGCGGATCGAACGAAGTTGCGATAACGTCGCCCTTGGCATCGGCGACGCTGACCGCCGTGAAGAGCCGGTTGCGGACGATGTCGTCCGTGAGAAGTTGCGGGCGCCCCGCCGTACCGTCCACGTGGTGAAACTGCCCCGCAATGTGCAGCATCGCCGAGTCGGCCGTCTGCAGCGTCCGCGCGACGAACTCCTCGAGCGCGATCGCGCGATTGGCGTTCTGGCGCACCGCCGCAGTGATCGCCTCACTCCGCTCGAAGCGCGCCTGGGCGAACACCGCCCACCACGTCACGGCGATCAGCACGAGGCTGAAGGCGGCGATCAGCGACACAGCCGGGCGCAGCGAGCCCGAACGGACTCCCGCTACGGGATGGCGTGCGCTGTCGGCCGGCATTAAGCGATCGAACCTTATGTGACGGAAAGCCCTGCTAACCCAAGATGGTTAGCAAAAGCTTACGCATTCTTGCCGTCCCTCCCGGAAATCGCAACCCCGCACAATCCGGATCGGGCAACCCCTACGGACAGAAAAAGGGGCAAGGAAGCATCAAGCCTGACGCGTCAGAACGCCTCGACCGGAAGCGCCATCAGACTTTCGGCGCCGGCCTCGAGCTTGCGGCGCTCGGCGCCGGTCTGCGGCAGGATGCGCTCGGCGTAGAAGCGCGCCGTCATCAGCTTGGCCTCGTGGAACGCCCGGTCCTCGACGCCGTCCGCCACGGCGGCAGCGCTCGCCTTGGCCATGCGCAGCCACATCAGGCCGAGCGTCACGAGCCCCATCAGGTTCATGTAGCTGTAGGAAGCGGCGCCGGCATTGTCGGGATTGGCCATGCCGTTCTGCATCAGCCACATCGTCGCCGCCTGGAGGTCGCCGACCGCCTTCTCCAGCGCATTCGCCACCTGCACAGTCGCCTCGTCGCCCTTGGCGGCGCCGATCTCCTCGCCGAGCAGCTTGAAGTAACCCTGGATGGCGCGGCCGCCATTCTGGCCGAGCTTGCGGCCGACCAGATCGAGCGCCTGGATGCCGTTGGCGCCCTCGTAGATCATGTTGATGCGGGCATCGCGGACGAACTGCTCCATCCCCCATTCGCGGATGTAGCCGTGGCCGCCATAAACCTGCTGCGCATTGACTGCGACCTCGAAGCCCTTGTCGGTGAGGAAGCCCTTGATGACCGGGGTGACCAGCGAGATGATGTCGTTGGCCGCCTCGCGCTCCTCCTCGGTCTGCGCCTTGCGGGTGAGGTCGACCTGGAGCGCGCCCCACAGCAGCAATGCGCGCGCCGCCTCGTTATAGGCCTTCCCCTCCATCAGCATGCGCCGGATGTCGGGATGGACGAACAACGGATCCGCCTTCTCTTCCGGCTCCTTGGCGCCGGTCAGCGAGCGGCCCTGGCGGCGGTCCTTGGCATATTGCACCGCATTCTGGCGCGCGACCTCGCCCTGGGCGAGGCCCTGCAGCCCGACGCCGAGCCGCGCCGCGTTCATCATGATAAACATCGCCTGCAGGCCCTTTTCGGGCTCGCCGACCAGATAGCCGGTCGCGCCGTCATAATTGAGCAGGCAGGTCGAGTTGCCGTGGATGCCCATCTTCTCCTCGATCGAGCCGCAGACGACGCCGTTGCGCTCGCCCAGCGAGCCGTCCTCGTTCACCAGGAACTTGGGCACAATGAAGAGCGAGATGCCCTTCACATTGTCCGGCGCGCCCGTGCGCTTGGCGAGGACGAGGTGGATGATGTTCTCGGTCAGGTCGTGCTCGCCCGACGAGATGAAGATCTTGGTGCCGCTGATCTTGTAGTTGCCGTCGGGCTGCTCCTCGGCCTTGGTGCGGAGCAGGCCGAGATCGGTGCCGCAATGCGGCTCGGTGAGGTTCATCGTGCCGCCCCACTCGCCCGACACCATCTTGGGGATATATTTGGCCTTCTGCTCGTCGCTGCCCTTGGTCAGGATCGATGCGATCGCGCCCTGGGTGAGGCCGTGATACATTTCGAACGCCTGATTGGCCGAGACGAGATATTCGTTGAGCGCGGTGGCGACTACGTGCGGCAGCCCCTGCCCGCCATATTCGACCGGGTTGGACAGGGTGGTCCAGCCGGCTTCGCGGAACTGGTCGTAGGCTTCCTTGAAGCCCGGCGGCGTGGTCACCGATCCATCCTCGTGCCGCACGCAGCCATGCTCGTCGCCGACCTTGTTCAGGGGCGCCAGCACCTCTTCGGCGAAGCGCGCGCCCTCGGTCAGGATCGCCTCGATCATGTCGGGCGTCGCATTCTCGAAGCCGGGCAGGTTCGAATATTTGTCGAGCCCGAGCAGATGGTCGAAAATATAGCGGGTCTCGCGGACGGGGGCGGTATAACTCGGCATTGAAAAGCTCCTGAGGAAATCCGGGGGCGGACGGCGGGCCGGGTCAGGCGGTAGCGCCGGCGCCCTTCCATTGGGTCTTGCCGGCCTTCTGCTCCGCGCCGGCGACCATTTCGATAAAGCCTTCGAGCTCCGTGATCGCAGCGTCGATATCGACCCGCTGCTTCTTGAGCAGTTCGACCCGCGCCGCGCATTTCTCGATCGTGACGCGGCGCTGGGATTCGCGGCCGTCGCCGAGGTCGTAGAGGTCGATCATCTCGCGGATGTCGGCGAGGCTGAAGCCGACGCGCTTGCCGCGCAGGATCCAGGCGAGCCGGGCGCGGTCGCGCCACGAATAGACACGGGTGAGACCCTGCCGCTCGGGCGCGATCAGCCCCTCATCCTCGTAGAAGCGCAGCGCCCGCGCGGTCACGCCGAACTCCTCGCAGAGATCGGTGATCGTATAGGTCTGCGTGCTCGTCTCGGCGTGCCGGAAATCGGAGTGCAAGGCGGACTGTGGCATGGCCGGAGAGGTACTTGACGTTCACGTCAACGTCAAGCCGGCGGGGCGCGGACTAGCTCCCGCAGAGCGGCTCTCCGACCAGGTCCTTCGCCTTGCCGGCGTCGGCCGGCGTAGTGCCCTTCTGCGTGAGGGTGGCGTTGGCGAGGCTGGCGCGCGCGCCGCAATAATAAGCGCAGCCTTCCGGCAGAGTAGCCGGGAAGGTGACGGTGGTGCCGTCGATCCGCGCATCGATCGTACAGGTGCGGTCGCCCGCCATGGCCAGGCGCAATGTCCCGCCTTCGCGCGTCGCGGTGCCGCTGCCCGAGCAGCTGTGCATATTGCCGCCCCACACGACGAGGCCGAAATGCTGCGCCCCGTCGCGCGGGACGATGCACATCTGGTCCGGCTGGCCGGCCTTGCCGCCTTCGTACAGGCCGGTCAGGGTCGAAAGCTCGCCGCTTGCAGGCGCGGGTCGCGACGGCGCGGCAGCCTCCTTGGAAGCAGCGGGCGCGGCCGCATTATCGGCCTCCGCGCCCCCGGAGCAGCCGGCGGCGAGAAGCAGAAGGACAGGCAGGCAATATCTCATATCCGCTCCAATGCGCGGGCCTCAGCCAAGGTTCAGATCGACCGTGCGAGGATTAGGGCAATTACCGTAACGGGACCAGAGTTGTGACAATGGGGCGACAAAGCCGTTCTTCGTGCCTATATGCGCGGCCATCCGGGGCGACATGAGCTATGCGATGCTGACCACCCATCCTTTCGACGACGACAAGCTCCGCGAGGAATGCGGCGTGTTCGGCATCTGGGGCGCCGAGACGGCCTCGGCCGTCGTGGCGCTGGGCCTGCACGCGCTCCAGCATCGCGGCCAGGAGGCCGCCGGCATCACCAGCTTTGACGGGAAGAACTTCCGCAGCCACCGCGCCCAGGGCCATGTCGCCGGCAATTTCGACAAGGACGAGATCATCCGCAGCCTCGCCGGGCGCCAGGCGATCGGCCACGTCCGCTACGCCACGACCGGCGACACCGCGCTGCGCAACGTCCAGCCGCTCTTCGCCGAGCTCGCCTCGGGCGGCTTCGCGATCGCCCATAACGGCAACATCTCGAACGCGATGAGGCTGCGCCGCGAGCTCAACCAGCGTGGCTCGATCTTCCAGTCGACCTCCGACACCGAGGTCATCATCCACCTCGTCGCGACCTCCAGCTACCGTTCGCTGATGGACCGCTTCATCGATGCGTTGAAGCAGGTCGAGGGAGCCTATTCGCTCGTCTGCCTCACCGCCGAAGGCATGATCGCCTGCCGCGATCCGCTCGGCATCCGCCCGCTCGTCATGGGCCGGCTCGGCGACGCCTATATCTTCGCGTCCGAGACGGTAGCGCTCGACGTGGTCGGCGCGACCTATATCCGCTCGATCGAGCCGGGCGAACTGGTCGTCATTTCCGACCGCGGCATCCAGTCGCATCGCCCGTTCGCGTCGGTTCGCCCGCGGCCGTGCATCTTCGAGCATGTTTACTTTGCCCGGCCCGATTCGATCGTGGACGGCGCCTCGGTCTACACGGTCCGCAAGCAGATCGGCGCCGAGCTGGCCCGCGAGAATCCGGTCGATGCGGATTATGTCGTGCCGGTGCCCGATTCGGGCGTGCCGGCGGCGATCGGCTATGCCCAGCAATCGGGCATTCCGTTCGAGCTCGGCATCATCCGCTCGCATTATGTCGGCCGCACCTTCATCCAGCCGGGCGACCAGGTCCGCCACCTCGGCGTGAAGCTGAAGCACAATGCCAACAGCGCCCTCATCCAGGGCAAGAAATTGGTCCTGATCGACGATTCGATCGTCCGCGGCACGACCAGCCTCAAGATCGTGCAGATGCTGCGCGATGCCGGCGCGCGCGAGATCCATATGCGAATCGCCTCGCCGCCGACGCGGCACAGCTGCTTCTACGGCGTCGACACGCCCGAGCGCGCCAAATTGCTCGCCGCGCAGATGAACGTCGCCGAGATGGCCGATTACATCAACGCCGACAGCCTCTCCTTCCTGTCGATCGAGGGCCTGTACCGCGCCTTGGGCGAGGACATGCGCGACGAAGCGCAGCCGCAGCATTGCGACGCCTGCTTCACGGGCGACTATCCCACCCGCCTGACCGACCATGAGGAAACGCAGCCGGCCGACCAGCTGGCTCTGCTATCGGAACGCTACGCATAATGACGACACTGACGGGGAAGCTGGCGCTGGTTACGGGCGCCAGCCGGGGTATCGGCGCGGCCACGGCCGAGGCACTGGCCAGAGAGGGCGCGCATGTCGTCCTGACCGCGCGCACCGCGGCCGGACTGGAAGAGGTCGAGGAGCGCATCCACGCTGCCGGCGGCAGCGCGACGATCGCGCCGATGGACCTTACCGAGAATGACAGCATCGGCCGCCTCGCCGCGGCGGTGGGCGGACGCTGGCAGGCGCTCGATCTGCTCGTGCTCAACGCCGCGATGCTCGGCACGCTGACGCCCGTCCCCAGCATCGACGGCAAGGAATTCGCCAAGCTGCTGACGTTGAACGTCACCGCGCAGCAGGCGCTGATCGCCGCGTTCGACCCGATGCTGCGCCAGAGCGACAATGGCCGCCTTCTGGCCGTCACCTCCAGCGTCGGCCGCAGCCCGCGCGCCTTCTGGGGCGCCTACGGCGCGTCCAAGGCGGCGCTCGAGGCGCTCGTGCTCGCTTATGGCGAGGAAGTCCGCAACGTCAGCCCGATCCGCACCGCCATCGTCGATCCCGGCGCGACCGCGACCGTGATGCGCACCCGCGCCTTCCCCGGCGAGGACCCCGCGACGATCAAGCAGCCCGCCACCGTCGCCGACGCGATCGTCGCGCTCGTCAACAGCGACTTCGAAACCGGCCACCGCCTCGAGGTCCGCTGAGGCTTTGGGGCCTAACTCCCCGTCATTGCGAGCGTAGCGAAGCAATCCAGTAGCGCCGGCCCAACCGCCGCACTGGATTGCCGCGTCGCTGCGCTCCTCGCAATGACGCGTAGGACTCAGCCCTTGACCAAAGTCACCTGGGCGACGTCGATGCCGCGGCCGCGGAAGCCGCCTTCGCAATACATGAGGTAATAGCGCCAAAGCCCGTGGAAGGCGTCGTCGAAGCCGGGCAGACGGCCTTCCGCCACGGCCGCGTCGTAACGCTCCCGCCACAGGCGCAGGGTCTCGGCATAATCCAGGCCGAAGCCGGTGCGGTCGCGCCATTCCAGGCCGGCGCGCTCGGCGATGGCGCGGAAGCGGGGCTCGCTGATCAGCATGCCCCCGGGGAAGACGTAGGTCTGGATGAAGTCGGCGCTGGCGGCATAGGCGTCGAACAAAGGTTCGCGGATCGAGATGAGTTGCAGCGCGGCGCGGCCGCCGGGTTTCAGCACGCGGGCGATCGATTGCAGGTAGGACGGCCAATAATCCTGGCCGACCGCCTCGACCATCTCGACGCTGGCGACCGCATCGAACGTCCCGGTGACGTCGCGATAATCCTGGAGGCGGATCTCGACCCGGTCGGACAGGCCCGCGCGCGCGACCGCGGCCTCGGCCCAGGCCTTTTGCTCGGTCGACAAGGTGAGGCCGACCACCTCGACGCCGTAATCGCGCGCGGCGGCGATCGCGAGCGCGCCCCAGCCACAACCGATCTCGAGCAGGCGCTGGCCCGGCTTCAGGTCGAGGCGGTCGAGAAGCGCATGGATCTTGCGCTGCTGCGCCGCCTCGAGCGTGTCGCCGCCGGCGAACATCGCGCTCGAATAGGTCATGCTCGGATCGAGCCAGTCGCGATAGAAATCGTTGCCGAGATCGTAGTGGAAGGCGATGTTCTTCTTCGCATTCGCCTTGCTGTTGCGGCGGAAGAGGTGGGCGAAGCGATTGACGAACCGCCACACGCCCTTGGCGCGGGCGACGGCGCCGAGGCTCTCGCCGTTGCGCATGAACAGGTCGAACAACGGGACCGGGTCCGGGCTCGTCCATTCGCCCAGCGCCCAGGCCTTGTACCAGCCGACCGACCCCGAGGTGACGAGGCGGACCAGCGCGCGCCAGTGATGGACATGGACCACCGGAAGGGGCCCCGGGGCGCGGCCGCCGAGAATACGATGCGCGCCGTCCGGCAGGGTCGCGTCGATGCCGCCTTCGAGCAGGCCGGCGTCGATCCGGTCGAGTATCTTGTGGAAGCTCCAGCCGAACGGATGGAGCAGCGGCCCGCCGCCGGTCGCGAAAGCGCGGTCGGCGGAGACGAGGTGACGGCCGCGTTGTTCCTGGTTCATTGCGGCGCCATGGCAAGCCGCGGCCCGAAGCGCAACGGCCTCAGATCGCGTGCGGCTCCTTCTCCACCATCCAGCTCTGGCCCTTGCCGACCAGCGTCTGGAGGTCGGGCGTCTTGCCGGCGGCGGCATCTCGATTCTGCTCGACGACCGCGCTCTCGAAGGTCGGCGCCGGATTTTCGTAGATCACGCCGAGCGCCATCGGGAAGGCGCCGAACGGCATGTCGACCAGCATGTGGGCGACCGCTTTGTTGGCGGGCTCGTGGACGATGACCCCGGCCGCTTCCCAGTCGCCGTCGGCGACCTCGACGACCTTCAGCGTCAGCGCCTCGCGATCGAGGCTGAGGCCGCGCGTGCCGCCGGCGAACAGCATCGGCTTGCCGGCCTCTAGCCAGAGCTGCCGGTCGGCGGCGAATTCCTTGGCCGTGAAGGACGCGAAGACATCGTCATTATAGACGATGCAATTCTGGAAGATTTCGACGAAGGAAGCGCCCTTGTGGGCATGCGCCGCCTTCAGCACGTCGGGCAGATATTTGTTCACGTCGATGCCGCGCGCGACGAAGCGGGCGCCCGAACCAAGCGCGAAGGCACAAGGGTTGGCGGGACGGTCGACCGACCCGAACGGCGTCGAAGGCGAGCGCGTGCCGACCCGCGAGGTCGGCGAATATTGCCCCTTGGTGAGGCCGTAAATCTCGTTGTTGAACAGGAGGATCTGGCAGTCGAGATTGCGCCGCAGCACGTGCATCGTGTGGTTGCCGCCGATCGACAAAGCGTCGCCGTCGCCGGTGATGATCCAGACGTCGAGCTCGGGATTGGCGAGCTTGATCCCGGTCGCGAACGCCGGGGCGCGGCCGTGGATCGTGTGGAAGCCGTAGGTTTCCATATAATAAGGGAAGCGCGACGAGCAGCCGATGCCGGAGACGAACACGATATTCTCCGGCCGCACGCCGAGCTCCGGCATGGTGCGCTGCACGGCTTTGAGCACCGCATAGTCGCCGCAGCCGGGGCACCAGCGCACCTCCTGGTCGGTCGCGAAATCCTTGGGCGTCAGCTTGGCAAGCTCGTTCATGGTTCAGATCCAGCCCCAGAGGAATGCGATCAGCAGCAGCACCGCGATCAGCATCGCGATCAGCGGAAGCGGACGGGGCGTCATCGCGTCATCCCGGCGGAGGCCGGGATCCCGTGACGAGAGGGTGCGATCCCGTCCTGAGGCCCTGGCCTGCGCCGGGGCGACGAGGAGAGAACGACGGTCATTCCAGCGCCTCCGCGATCGCGGCTTCGATCTCGGCGATCTTGAAGGGCTGGCCGGAGACTTTGTTCACCGGCCGGGCGTCGACGAGATATTGATCGCGCAGCAGGGTCTTCAATTGGCCGGTGTTCATCTCGGGAACGATGATCCGCCCGTAAGTCCTTAGCAGATCGCCCAGATTCTTCGGCAGCGGCCAGATGTGGCGAATATGGACGTGGGCCACGTCGACGCCGCGGGCGCGGGCGCGGCGCACCGCCTGGTGGATCGGCCCGAAGGTCGAGCCCCAGCCGACCACGACCAGGCGGCTGCCCGGCTCGCCGAGGCAGACCTCCTGCTCGGGCACGGAATCGGCCACGCCGAGCACCTTGTCGCGCCGCATCTCGGTCATCGCCTGATGGTTTGCCGGCGCGTAATCGATATGGCCGGTGCCGACATTCTTCTCGATGCCGCCGATGCGGTGGGTGAGCCCCCGCGTGCCCGGCTTGATCCAGACGCGGGCGAGCTTGCCGTCGCGGGCGTACGGGTTGACCCCTTCCCCCTCGGCCGGCGGATCGCTGTGGAAGGCGGCCGGGAACGGGGCGTAGCCGCCCATGTCGGGCACCCGCCACGGCTCGGCGGCATTGGCGATATAGCCGTCGGTGAGCAGCATCACTGGCGTCATATACTGGACCGCGATCCGGCACGCTTCGATCGCGCAGTCGAACGCGTCGGCGGGCGAGCGTGCCGCCAGCACCGGCATCGGCGCGTCGCCGTTGCGCCCGTAGACCGCCTGGTAGAGGTCCGACTGCTCGGTCTTGGTGGGAAGGCCGGTCGAAGGCCCGCCGCGCTGCGAGTTGATGATGACCAGCGGCAGCTCGGTCATGATCGCAAGGCCCATCGCCTCGCCCTTCAGCGCGATGCCCGGCCCCGACGAGGAGGTGACGCCGAGCGACCCGGCGAAGCTGGCGCCGATCGCGCTCGAGATCGCGGCGATCTCGTCCTCGGCCTGGAAGGTCGTGACCGCATATTCCTTGAGCCGCGAGAGATGGTGGAGGATCGCCGAAGCCGGCGTGATCGGATAGCCGCCGAAGAACATCTTCAGGCCCGCCAGCTGCGCGCCGGCGACGAGACCGAGCGAAATGGCCTCGGCGCCGGTGACGGTGCGGTAGAGGCCCGGCTCGGCCGGCGCCGGATCGATATGGTGCTGCTTCATCGGGCCGCCGATCTCGGCGGTTTCCCCATAAGCATGGCCGGCATTGAGCGCGGCGATATTGGCCTCGGCGAGGATCGGGTTCTTGGCGAACTTGGTCTTGAGCCACTGCTCGATCGGCTTGCGGTCGCGGTCGAACATCCAGAGCGCGAGCCCCAGCGTCCACATATTCTTGCAGCGCAACGCCTCCTTGTTGCCGAGCCCGAACGGCTTCACGGCGTCGAGGGTGAGCTGCGAGATGTTGAAGCGGATGAGCTGCCAGCGGGCGAGCGAGCCGTCGTCGAGCGGATTGGAATCATAGCCCGCCTTGGCGAGGTTGCGCGCGCCGAACTCGCCTTCGTCGGCGATCACGAGGCCGCCCGCCTTCAGCGCGTCGACATTGGTCTTGAGCGCGGCCGGGTTCATCGCGATCAGCACGTCGGGCGCGTCGCCGGCCGTCTCGATCGCGGAAGAGCCGAAATTGATCTGGAAGGCGGAGACTCCGAAGGTCGTGCCCTGCGGCGCGCGAATCTCGGCGGGGAAATCGGGGAAGGTGGCGAGGTCGTTGCCGGCCAAAGCGGTGGAGAGCGTGAACTGGCCGCCGGTCAGCTGCATGCCGTCGCCGCTGTCGCCGGCAAAGCGCACCACCACCGCCTCGAGCGGTTGATCCGCGCGGGCTTCGTCGGGAGTCACCAGATGCGTGGCAGTCGCCATCACTCCTCCGTTCGCTATATGCGCCGAGCCTAACGAGCGATGGGCCCGGCCACAACAGTAGCGCGTTCGAGGACCTGGCCCCTAGATAGTGCGCGCGAGTCGCTTCTCAACGGAGATTGCATGCCAGAGCCCTTCGTCCGTCCCGATGTCCGCAAGTTCCTCGATTTCCTCAACGCTCTGCCGGGGCCGAGGAGCCATCAGGTCGGCGCGGTCGAGGCACGGGCGATGATGCACGCGTCGCGCCATGTGGCCGACGCGCCGGTCGGCGAGCTCGCCGTGATCCGCAACCTCGCCGCGCCCGGCCCGGCCGGGGAGATTCCGCTTCGCCTCTACGACGTACGCGAGGCGCGCGATCCCGGTCCGGTGATGGTCTTCTATCATGGCGGCGGCTTCGTTTTGGGCGACCTCGACACGCACGAGCCCTTCTGCGCGGAGATGGCGCGACTGCTCGACCTGCCGGTGGTGGCCGTCGACTACCGGCTGGCGCCCGAGCATCCCTGGCCGGCCGGGCCCGAGGACGCGATCGCCGCCGCGCGCTGGATCGCGGGCAGTCCCGAGGCGCTCGGCCGCGCCGTGACCGGGCTGCTCGTGGCGGGCGACAGCGCCGGCGGCAATCTCGCGATCGTCGCCAGCCTCGCCTTGCGCGACGAGCCCGCCGCGGTGCCGGTGCTCGTGCAATGGCCGATCTACCCGGCCGCCGACCCCGCCAAGGGCTATCCGAGCTTCACCGATTTCGCCGAGGGCTATCTGCTGACGCGCGAGGGCATGCACTGGTTCGATCAATGCTACAGGCCCGACGCCACCGACTGGCGCTACGCCCCGCTCGTAAAGAGCCAGGTCGGCATGCCGCCGACTCTGGTCGTCACCGCCAGCCTCGACCCGATCCGCGACCAGGGCCGCGCTTATGCCGCCGCCTGCATCCAGGCCGGCGTCCCCACCATCTTCCGCGAGGCCGAGGGCAATATCCACGGCTTCATCAACCTGCGCAAAGCGATCCCCTCCACCGAGGAGGATATTCGCGGCTGCGCCGTCGCCCTGCACCTGCTGCTCACCGAGGCGGATGCGATCGGTTCGGGCTGAGCCTGTCGAAGCCCCTTCCTTCGTGACCCAAGGGGGAAGGAAGCCCTTCGACAAGCTCAGGGCGAACGGCGTGCTTGAAATCATGAGAGGAACGAAGTGACCGACCCCAATACCCTCCCCTACCGCCCCGCCGCCGGCGTGATGCTGCTCAACCGCGACGGCAAGGTGTTCGTCGCCCAGCGGCTCGATAGCACGCTCGAGGCCTGGCAGATGCCGCAGGGCGGGCTCGATGAGGGCGAGGATGCGGAGGCCGGCGCGCTGCGCGAGCTCGAAGAGGAGACCGGGATCCGCGCCGAGCAGGTCGAGCTCATCGCGCGCTGCCCGGTCGAACTCACCTACGACCTCCCCGACGACCTCGTCGGCAAGATGTGGAAGGGCCGCTACCGCGGCCAGCGCCAGGCCTGGTTCCTCTACCGCTTCGTCGGCCGCGACGAGGACATCGACATCGCCACCGCGCACCCCGAATTCCGCGCCTGGAAATGGGCCGACCCCGCCGACCTCCCGGCGATGATCGTCCCGTTCAAGAAGAAGCTCTACGAGGACGTTCTCGAAGCGTTCGCGGAGTGGCTTTAGGGGACGTCGGCCTCTTCCTCCCCTCCCTAACGTCTGAGGAACTCAGCGGCGCTCGGCCTCGAAGCTCACAGTCACCGTTCGCACATAAGGTATCGCAAGTCCCGCGGCGTTCTTGACCGGTGCCTCCTCCCACAGCTTCGGGATTTGGGCGCAGGCGACCGATGCGAGCGTCTGATGCAGTTCGGACGAAGGCACGGAGCACGTCTGGACGGCCCCGCCCTCGTCCACCACAATGTGCACCGCCGCCTTGGCGGGCGATGGCACGTCGGCAGGGAGGGACTCGACGGCCAGGCTCAGATCCGGCGTCAAGCGCATCGGATATTTGGACTTTGTGCCCTTCGGCAGCCAGAAATTGTTGATGCTGTGGAAGACGCCGTAGGCCGGCTGACCCGCCTCGTCCGTCGCCGGGCTGAAGCGGGCGCGGCGCATCAGCAAGGAACAGGTAAGGCGACCGAACTTCTCTTCCCCCGTGATCGCCAGGACTTCACAATTTTCAGGCTTGCCCTCGGGAGAAACGACCACGCGATACTCGACCGCACCCTCTTCGCCCCGTTGCAGCGCGCTCGTGGGGTAGTCGTTATGTCGGATCCAGTCTCCGGTCAGCACAGGCGCCGCAACACCGGCGAACATCGTCATCATCAGCAGCATGAATCCCCCCTGTCCCAATCTTGTTGTCGCAAACGCATCGATTGGCAACGTCGGCCGTCCACCCAAATGGGCCGGCCCGCCCGCCGGCCTCCCGGTGGCGATCGCCCCGTTCAAAAAGAAGTTCTACAAGGACGTGCTCAAGCCTGCGCGCGGAATGGCTTTAGGCGAACTTCGGCTTTCGACCCATTGCGGACATTCCGGCGATCTTTGCGGACACGCATAGTGTCGTGCTTGGCCCCGCGGCGTTGACTCGGGAGCTACAAACATCAGGTGTTGGGTAAGGCTAACTTAACCGTTTACGGGGGAGAGAGTGGATCAGGTTGGCCCAGACTTATTCCTATGGTGCGATTGTGGTCTCCTTTGTTGTGACTGACCCCTTCAACTAGGAAGCTCGGTATGCGCATCTGTTATTCCCTTATCTATACAGCTCTTTTCGTCGCTGCGACGGTCGCTGAAGCACAACATCCAATCGTCGCGCAGAAACTGAGTGCCTGGAACGCGGCAGCTCCATCACCCTCGTTAGAGGTCACTAGGGACCAAGTGATGAAGGCAGCGACGGCAGCCCATAAGCGGGGAGGCGGTTGCCTACCGACATCGGCTGTTATCGAGACCGTGTCGCCTGCCACTGGCGTGCGGTTCATCTTCCAAGGCATTCTTGCTGGCAGGATTAGGAATGGGTGGACCATCGTCACCCGTCATCCCAACTGCGGAAACCATATCGTGCGCTACACGATGATACAGGATAGCGCCGGCGACTTTTCCACAATTCGGACAAATCGCGGGCAATCTTACGCTAACGAGTCTATCATCGGCGATACGTGGATACTGGCTCTTCTACAGGCCACATCCACTCTCGAACGCGCTAATGTTGTTTGCGATGGTCGCTCGGCCGATCTAGGGGTGACGCGCGTAGCGAAAGAGGAGCCCGCATTGGGACCGGATGTCTACGGGGTTCGCTACACTGGTTCATGGCACGAGGTATGGCCGATTACCTTGTGCGGACGGACCGTCGAAGTCGGTGTCCGTTTCAGCGCCGATGGCGATGGTGGCGCTTACAGCGACCTGAGGAGTACGGAAGCGAAGCTACTCCCAGCCTCCCGGTGACGCTTCATAAGACATTTGTGTCCAGAGCCCAATTGTAGGGCCGCAGTCGCGCTGGAACACATCGCGAGATGCGTCCCACCCGGGAGTAGCGGCATGGTCCACTACACTGTTGGGGCAGATGTCCGAATAACCATTCAGGGCGGCCATCCGTTGCTAAAACATCAAGCCTCATCATGAGTTGAGCGGGTCGCTATTGCTCAACGGCCCACGTCCGCTTTCCACCCCTGCCGACATTTTAAACTTTCCTACAGCCGGGCCTTTGTGGTTCATAATGCTCCATGGAGCTTCCCTGGATACACGCCGATTCCCGCGCCGCCCGGTTCCGGCCACGACCCCGGTCCCGGCGTGCGAATGCGCGCTCCGGCTGTGACCTTAGTGTGACCTTCCACGGTGCCGCTCGCTCCGTTGGAACATCCGGCACGGGGCGGGCCCTCACCCCTTCCGGCCGGTGTGGCGCTCGCGCCGATCGTCGGTTAAGGCGATGCCCATGCGGGGCGTAACGATCGAAGAGCGGGCGGCACTGGACCGCGCGGCGGGGGCGCCGATGCTGGCGCAGGTCGAGGCGTGGGCGGCGGTCAATAGCGGCTCGCGCAATCTCGACGGGCTAGCCACGATGGCGGCTTTGCTGGCCGACGCTTTCTCGGCGCTTCCCGGCGCGCTTTCGCTGCACGACCCCGCGCCGGTCGACGCGATGGCGGCGGACGGATCGCTCAGCGCGCTGGCGCACGGCAAGAACCTGCACCTCGTCGTACGCCCCGATGCGCCGGTCCAATTGCTCTTCACCGGCCACATGGACACCGTGTTCGGCATCGACCATCCCTTCCAGCAGCTTTCGTGGCGCGAAGAGGGCGTGCTGAACGGCCCCGGCGTTGCCGACATGAAGGGTGGCATCGCGGTGATGCTCGCGGCGCTGCAGGCGGTCGAGGGGTCGCCCGCCGCGGCCAACGTCGGCTACGAAATCGTCATCAACAGCGACGAGGAAGTCGGCTCCCCGGGCTCGGCCGCCCTGCTCGCTGCGGCGGCGCGCGGCAAGAAGGCGGCGCTCACCTACGAGCCGGCCGCTCTGCCCGACGGCACGCTCGCCGGCGCGCGGCCGGGCAGCGGCAATTTCTCGATCTTCATTCAGGGCCGGAGCGCCCATGCCGGCCGCAACCCCGAGGACGGCCGCAACGCGATCGTCGCGGCGGCGGACCTGACGCTGCGCCTCGCCAAGGCCAAAGGCCCGCGCCTGTCGGTCAATCCTGCCCGGATCGAGGGCGGCGGCCCCAACAATGTCGTGCCCGACCACGCCGTGCTGCGCGTCAACATGCGCCCGTTCACCCCCGAGGACCAGGAGCGCGCCCGCGCCGCGCTCGACGCCGCCGTGGCGATGGTCGCGGCCGAGCATGACGTGAAGATCCACGTCCATGGCGGGTTCGGCCGCCCGCCCAAGCCGCTCGACGCCAAAGCCGAACGGCTGTTCGCATTGGTCCAGCAGGCCGGCGCCGATCTCGGCCAGATCTTCGGCTGGCAGCCCTCTGGCGGCGTCTGCGACGGCAACAATATCGCCGCCTGCGGGGTGCCCGTGGTCGATACGATGGGCGTGCGCGGCGGCGCCATCCATTCGTCGGACGAATATCTGATCGTCGAAAGCCTTGCCGAGCGCGCCCAGCTCTCCGCCCTCACCATCCTTCGCCTCGCTTCCGGAGCCCCTTTGTGACCTTCCGAATCCGCCCCGCGACCAATGACGATTTCCAGTCCATCTACGAAATGGCGAAGCTGACCGGCGGCGGCTTCACCAACTTGCCGCCCGACAAGGGCTCGCTGGTCGCCAAGCTGGTGCGGTCGCAGGAAGCCTTCGACAAGGAAGCCGACGAGCAATCGGGCGACCTGTTCGTGATGGTGCTGGAGGACAGCGACAGCGGCGCGATCCGCGGCACCTGCCAGATTTTCGGCCAGGTCGGCACCGAATGGCCGTTCTACAGCTACCGGATCAGCACGCTGACCCAGACCTCGAAGGCGCTCAACAAGACCTTCCGCGCCGAGATGCTGACCCTCGTCACCGATTTCGACGGGTCGTCGGAAGTGGGCGGCCTGTTCCTCCACCCCGGCGAACGCGCGGGCGGGCTCGGCCTGCTCCTCGCCCGGAGCCGCTATCTCTTCATCAAGCAGCACCGGGCACGCTTCGGCAACCGCGTGCTGGCCGAGCTGCGCGGCGTGATCGACGAAGCCGGCGGCTCGCCTTTCTGGGACGGCGTCGCCGGCCGCTTCTTCGGCATGGGCTTCCAGGAAGCCGACGAATTCAACGCGACCCACGGCAACCAGTTCATCGCCGACCTGATGCCCAAGACGCCGATCTACACCGCCATGCTGCCCGAGAGCGCGCGCGCCGTGATGGGCATGCCGCATCCCTCCGGCCGCGCGGCGATGAAGATGCTGGAGCGAGAGGGCTTCCGGTTCGATTGCTATATCGACATCTTCGACGGCGGCCCGACCATGGCCGCGGAGACCGACCAGATCCGCACGATCCGCGAATCGCGCGAGCTGGTGCTGAGCGGCGTCAGCGACGATTGGGACGGCGAGCCGCTGATGCTGGCGGCCGGCCTGCGCCATGATTTCCGCGCCTGCTATGGCCATATCAGCGTGGACCCGGACGGCAGCGCGAAGCTCGATCCCAAGAGCATCGAGCTGCTCGGCATCGCGAAAGGCGACCGCTTCCTGGCGATGGGCCGCTGATGCTGCACGAGATCAATTTCGACGGGATGATCGGGCCCAGCCACAATTATGCCGGACTGAGCCTCGGCAACCTCGCCTCCTCCACCAACAAGGGGCATGTCTCGCACCCGCGCGCCGCGGCGCTGCAGGGCGTCGCCAAGATGCGCCACAATCTGCGGCTCGGCCTGCCGCAGGGCGTGCTGCTGCCCCATCCCCGCCCGGACCGTGCCTGGCTCGAGGAGCTCGGCACCCATGTCGAGACGGTGCCGGCTTCGCTGCGCGCCGCCGCTTTCTCGGCCTCGGCGATGTGGGCCGCCAATGCCGCGACCGTCTCGCCGGCGCCCGACACGGCCGACGGCCGCTGCCACCTGACCGTCGCCAATCTGCGCACCATGGCGCACCGCAGCCACGAATGGGCGGCGACGCTGGCGCAGCTCGAGCTCGCCTTCGCCGACACGGAGCATTTTGCAGTGCACGGCCCGGTGCCCGGCACGTTCGGCGACGAGGGCGCTGCCAATCACATGCGGCTCGGCACGGCGCACGGCGAGGCGGGCGTGGAGGTTTTCGTCTACGGCAAGCGCGGCGGCGCCTTCCCGGCCCGTCAGCATGTCGAGGCGTCGCGCGCGATCGCCCGTTACCATCGGCTCGATGAGGCGCGCACCTTGTTCGTCGCCCAGTCCGAGGAAGCGATCGCGGCCGGCGCCTTCCACAATGACGTGGTCGCGGTCGCGAACGAGTCCGTCCTACTCTGCCACGAGCTTGCCTTCGAGGACCGGACGGGGTTCTACGACGAGCTGAAGCGGCTGCTTCCGCAGGTGGAGATCGTCGAGGTCCCGGCCAGCGCGGTCAACCTGGAAGACGCGATCCGCTCCTATCTGTTCAACGCCCAGTTGGTGACCCTGCCGGAAGGCGGCATGGCGCTGATCCTGCCCGAGGAGGCGCGCGAGACTCCGTCGGTCTGGGCCTGGCTGCAGGGCATGGTCGCCGGCAACGGCCCGATCCGCAGGTTGTTCGTGGTCGACGTGCGCCAGTCCATGGCCAATGGCGGCGGCCCCGCCTGCCTGCGCCTGCGCGTGGTCGCCGATCCGCTGACGGTCGATCCGCGCTTCATGGTCGACGAAGCCAAGCTCGACCGCATCGCCGCGGTGATCGAATCTCATTGGCCCGAGCAGATCGCGCCGGACGACCTCGAGAAACCGGAATTGTGGACGCAGATCGAGGGCGCGCGCGCCGCGCTCCTCGATGCGCTGGAGCTCGGCGCGCTGCTCTAGGCGCCTATTCGGCGCTCCAGAAGATATCGACCGCGGCGTCGATCTCGGCAAGCACGCGGCCGATCGGCTTGGACGAAAGCGGGCCTTCCTCGATCGCCTGTTCGAGCACCGCGCGCTTCTCGGCCCCGGTCACGACGATCATCACCGCTCGCGCCGAGGATAAGGCCGCGGCGGTGAGCGTCACCCGCTCAACCGGCGCTTCGGGCGGCAGCGGATCGGGGCGGACGCCGACGGCGCGGCGCTCGCGCGGGCCGGCGACGGCGCGGTCGAGGTCGGGCCCCGGGAAGATCGAGGCGGTATGGCCGTCGGCGCCCATGCCGAGCATGACCAGGTCGAGCGGCCAATCGATCAGCTTCAGCCGTTCGTCGGCGAGCCGGCCTGCCTCGCGATAGTCGCCGAGCGCCGCTTCATCGACCAACGGCACGACGTTCGCGCCCTTGGCGCCGAAGAAGGATTCGAGCTTGGCGTAATTGCTGAGCGCGTCGTCGAGCGCGACCAGGCGATCGTCGGTCGGCACCAGGGTGATCTTGGACCAGTCGAGGTCCTTCCTGGCGGCCAGCGCCTTGTAGACGACGTCGGGCGTCTTGCCGCCGGGCACGGCGATGCGGGCGCTGCCATGCGCCTCGATGGCGCTCTCGATCACGAAGCCGATGTCGCCAGCGACCTGCTCGGCCATGTCAGCGGGGGTGTCGAACTCCCACCATTCGATCTCGTCCATAAATTCTCCTGTCGTGGCGCCCGCCTTAGCTTTTCTCGCCCCGAGGGCAAGGGTGCGCGGCAGGAACCGGCGCCATGGCGACGTGTTACCGGCACGTCGAGAAAGGAGGAGAAAATGCCAGCCAAGTCCCAGGCCCAGCAGAAAGCCGCCGGCGCGGCGCTTTCGGCCAAGCGCGGCGACACGCCCAAGAGCAAGCTCAAGGGCGCGTCCAAATCGATGGCGGAGTCGATGAGCGAAAAGCAGCTCGAGGAATTCGCCTCGACCAAGCGCAAGGGCAAGCCCGAGCACAAGTAAGAGCTGAGCGCCTTACGACGGGCGGCTAGCGCCCGCCCCCGTTCGATCAATCCGGCGGAGGAATGACGTCGGGTGAGGCTCGGTCACTCCGCTCTTCGTCGGGCTCGGTAGCGCGGTCCCGCTCGCTCTCCGGGAGCGTGTGACCCGGCGCGTCCGATGACGGGATCAGAGTCTCGCCGCCGCGCCATTTGTCGCGATGGATTTGCTCGGATTCGAGCGGCTGCTTCTCGTCGCCCATGATCGGCTCTCCTTTCGCGTAGAACGAGGCGCCGGCTGAGCCGTTCCGGCCGAGGGGGAAGGCGACCCATGCGCAGCCTCGCCGATATTGAGAATATTATTCCAACACTTCCATCGTCGCACGCAAGGACGCTGTTAATGTCCCGGCTCGGTTGATCCCCCCTTTTTCGAGGCGTATCTCCGGCGTTCCGAGAAAAGCGCGGTCGAGACAGGTGAACGACAAGGTCGCACCCTGGGACCGCACTTAGAATATTATTCCAATCGAGCCGACCGAACTGCGCGCCATGACCGAACCAGATCAATCCCCCCTCCCCGCGCGCATCGCCGGCGACACGATCGCGGCGCGGCTGCGTTCGGCTGTCGAGGCCGTGGACGGCGAACTCGTCTTCACGACCAGCTTCGGCATCGAAGACCAGTTGATCGCCCATCACATCTTCACCGAGAAGCTGCCGATCGCGGTCGCCACGCTCGACACCGGCCGCCTCTTCCCGTCGACCTACCGCCTCTGGCAGAAAACCGAGGAGCGCTACGGCGTCCGCATCGGTGCCTTCTTCCCGGAGGCGCCGGCCGTGGCGGCGCTGGTCGCCGACGCCGGCATCAACGGGTTCTACCATTCGAAGGAAGCGCGGATCGCCTGCTGCGCCGTTCGCAAAGTCGAGCCGCTCACGCGCGCGCTGGCCGGCGCGGCGGGCTGGGTGACCGGGCTTCGCGCCGACCAGTCGGGGCAGCGCGCCGCCGTGCCGCTCGCCGCATGGGACGCGGAACGCGGCCTCGTGAAGATTGCGCCCCTGTTCGACTGGACGCGCCACCAGGTCGCGGTCGAATGCGCCGCGCTCGGCGTGCCGGTCAACGCGCTCCACGCCCAGGGTTTCCTGTCGATCGGCTGCGAGCCCTGCACCCGCGCCCTGCGCCCGGGCGAGCCCGAGCGCGCCGGCCGCTGGTGGTGGGAGTCCGACGACGCCAGGGAATGCGGGCTGCACGTCGGCGCCGATGGCCGCCTCGTCCGCCGAAAGGAAGCTGCATGAGTATCGAACGCTCCCCCGCCGAAGCGCCGGCGCGGATCGCGCCGCTGCCGAACCTGCCGCTGTTCCACAAGGTGACGGGCCGCAAGATCGTGGTCGTCGGCGCGTCCGACGGCGCGCGCTGGAAGGCCGAACTGGCTGCAGCCGCCGGGGCTGACGTCGTTCGGCCCGAGCGCTGGACACCGGACGACCTTCGCGGCGCGGCGCTCGCCATCGCCGATCTGCCCGACCGCGACGAAGCCTTGCGCTTCGTCGCCGCGGCGCGGGCGGCGGGCGTGCCGGTCAACATCATCGACCAGACCGACCTGTGCGACGTCCAGTTCGGGACGATCGTCAACCGCGCGCCGGTCGTGCTCGCCATCTCCACCGACGGGGCGGCGCCGATGCTCGGCCAGTCGATCCGTGCTCGCATCGAGAGCGTGCTTCCGCTCGGCCTGTCCGCCTGGGCGGCGGCGGCCAAGGCCTGGCGTCCGCGCCTCAAGGAAAGGCTCGGCGACTTCTCCGCGCGGCGCGGCTTCTGGACACGCTTCGTCGAGACCGCCTGGGCGCATGTCGACCGCGCGCCTGCCGAGGCGGACTTTGCGGCCCTAGTCGCCGCGACGCCCGAGCGTGCGGCGGGCAGCGTCACCCTCGTCGGCGCCGGTCCGGGCGATCCGGAATTGCTGACGCTGAAAGCCGTGCGCGCGCTGCAGAACGCGACCGTCATCCTCTACGACGATCTGGTCGGGCCCGACATACTCGAGCTGGCCCGGCGCGAGGCGAAAAGGGTCGCGGTCGGCAAGACCGGCCACGGCCCGTCGTGCAAGCAGTCGGACATCAACCAGCGCATGATCGCCCTTGCGCTCGCCGGCGAAAGCGTGGTGCGCCTCAAGGGCGGCGACCCGCTCGTCT
Organism: Sphingomonas sp. LY54; assembly: GCF_035594035.1. NCBI lineage: Bacteria > Pseudomonadati > Pseudomonadota > Alphaproteobacteria > Sphingomonadales > Sphingomonadaceae > Sphingomonas > Sphingosinicella wutangchuni. The sequence continues at coordinate 3,127,810 of NZ_CP141588.1, read as the reverse complement.
TCGGCCGCGCGACCGAGGAGGTCGACGCCTGCCGCGCCGCCGGCGTGCCGGTCTCGATCGTCCCCGGCATTTCGGCCGCGCAAGGAGCTGCGGCATCGCTCGGCATCTCGCTCACAGAACGCAAGGATGCGCGCCGGGTCCAGTTCGTGACCGGGCACGGCGCCGACGGTAAGCTTCCGTCCGACATCGATTGGGGCGCCATCGCCGACCGCCGCGCGACCACGGTGCTCTACATGCCGCGGCGCACGCTCGCCGAGTTCGTCCGCAAGGGCCTCGCCAAGGGGCTCGATCCGGCGACCCCCGCCGTCGCCATCGCCTCGGCGACGCGGCCCGAAGAGGTGCATATCGGCGCCGCCTTCGCCGAGATCGCCGCCGCCGCCGAGACGCTGCCGCCCGGCGCGCCCGTCATCATCATCATCGGCCGGGTGACGCGCGGGCATGTCCCCGCCGCCCTGCTGCCCTTCAGGAAAGCCCTCGCATCGTGACCGCGCGTTCCCTCACCCATATCGAGCAGCTCGAGGCCGAGAGCATCCACATCCTGCGCGAGGTGGTGGCCGAGGCCGAGCGGCCGGTGATGCTCTATTCGATCGGCAAGGACAGCGCGGTGATGCTGCACCTCGCGCGCAAGGCATTCTATCCCGCGCCGCCGCCTTTTCCCCTGCTCCACGTCGACACGACCTGGAAGTTTCGCGACATGTACGCGCTGCGCGACCGCGTCGCCGTCGACAGCGGGATGGAGCTGATCGTCCATCGCAACCCCGAGGCCGAGGCGCGCGGCATCAATCCGTTCGACCATGGCAGCCTCCACACCGATCTGTGGAAGACCGAGGGGCTGAAGCAGGCGCTCGATCTCTACGGCTTCGACGCCGCGTTCGGCGGCGCGCGGCGCGACGAGGAGAAGAGCCGCGCCAAGGAGCGCGTGTTCAGCTTCCGCTCGGCGAGCCACCGCTGGGACCCGAAGAACCAGCGGCCCGAGCTGTGGAATCTCTACAATGCCCGCAAGGCCAAGGGCGAGAGCATCCGCGTGTTCCCGCTCTCCAACTGGACCGAGCTCGACATCTGGCACTACATCCACGCCGAGGCGATCCCGATCGTGCCGCTCTACCTCGCCGCGCCGCGGCCGACGGTCGTGCGCGACGGCCTCATCCTGATGGTCGACGACGAGCGCTTCCCGCTCCAGCCCGGCGAAGAGGTCGTCGAGCGCTCGATCCGCTTCCGCACCCTGGGCTGCTATCCGCTCACCGGCGCGGTCGAGAGCGAAGCCGCGACCCTGCCCGAAGTCATCCAGGAAATGCTGGTCGCCACCACCTCCGAACGCCAGGGCCGCGCCATCGACAAGGACGGCAGCGCCTCCATGGAACGCAAGAAACAGGAAGGCTATTTCTGATGGCCACCGCTTTCCGGAACCCGAGCGCGGCCGAGGTCGCGCGGGCCGAGCTCGACGCCTATCTCGACACGACCAGCCGGAAGTCGCTGCTCCGCTTCATCACCTGCGGATCGGTCGACGACGGCAAGTCGACCCTGATCGGGCGGCTGCTCTACGATTGCAAATTGCTGTTCGAGGACCAACTGGCCGCGCTCGCCAGCGACAGCAGGAAGTCCGGCACGCAGGGCGAGGCGCTCGATCTGGCGCTGCTCGTCGACGGCCTCGCCGCCGAACGCGAGCAGGGCATCACGATCGACGTCGCCTATCGCTTCTTCGCGACCGACAAGCGCAAGTTCATCGTCGCCGACACGCCGGGCCACGAGCAATATACGCGCAACATGGTAACGGGCGCCTCGACCGCGGACCTCGCCATCATCCTGGTCGATGCGCGCAAGGGCATACTGACCCAGACCCGGCGCCACTCCTACCTCGCCCACCTGCTCGGCATCCGCAGCCTCGTCCTGGCGGTGAACAAGATGGACCTGGTCGGCTACGACGAGGCCGTTTTCGACGCCATCGTCGAGGAGTATCGCACCTTCGCCCGCGAGGTGGGAATCGAGGACTTCCAGGCGATCCCGCTGTCCGGCCTCACCGGCGACAACGTCACGAGCGGTTCGGAAGCGATGGCCTGGTACGACGGCCCGACGCTGATCGCGCATCTCGAGACGGTGCCGGTCGCGGCGCGCGCTGCTGCCGCCGCGCCGTTCCGGATGGCGGTCCAATGGGTCAACCGCCCCAACCAGAATTTCCGCGGCTATGCCGGGCAGATCGCGAGCGGCCGCATCCGTCCGGGCGACGAGATTGCCGTGCTTCCGGCCGGCCGCCGCTCGCGCGTCGAGCGGATCGTCACGTTCGACGGCGACCTGCCCGAGGCGCGCGCCGGCCAGTCGGTGACCCTCACCTTCACCGACGAGGTCGATTGCTCGCGCGGCGACGTGATCGCGGCCGCCGGCGGCGCGCCTGAGACGGCCAGCCGCATCGAGGCGACTCTGGTCTGGATGGCGGACGAAGCGATGGTGCCGCACCGCTCTTACTGGCTGAAGATCGGCGCCCAGACCTTGTCGGCCAGCATCGGCGGCATCGGCCCGATCGTCGACGTCAACACGATGGAGCAAAGGCGCGGCCTCTCGCTCGGCCTCAACGACATCGGCGAGGTCACGATCGACCTCGACCGCAGCATTCCGGCGCTGCGCTACGCGGACGACCGGGTGCTCGGCGGCTTCATCCTGATCGACAAGGTGTCGCGCTCGACCGTCGCCGCCGGACTGGTCCAGGGCTTCCCCCAGGGCGCATCCAGGCCGGCCGGCGCATTGGAGGAGCCCGACGGTGCGATCGTCTGGATCACCGATTCCTCTCCCGCAGCGCGCGCGGCCGCCGCGCGGCGTTTCGCCGACCGCCTGAAGGCGCTCGGGCGGCCCGCCATCATCCTCGACGAGGAGGCGCTGAGCGGCCTTGGCGCCGCGAGCGCTGACGAGATGCTCCGCCACGGCCGCGAAGTCGCCAGGCTGATGAGCCGGGCCGGCGTGCATGCGTTGCTGACGCTCGACGCCACCCCCGAGCAGAGCCGTCCGGGCCGCCGCGTGGCGGCCGGCAGCGACGGCGACGAGGGAGACGACCAATGGGTGATCTGATCCCTGCCCCCTTATTTTCTTGCTGGAACGACCGATGACCGCACAGACATTCTCCGCCGAAGGCGCGCTCTCGATCGAGCAGTGGCAGCATCTCGACGCGCTGGCCCGGAGCCTGACGCCGGCGCAAGCGCGCTGGATCAGCGGCTATTTTTCGGGTCTCGACGCCGGGCTGAGCCGCGGCGACGCGATCGAGGCGCCCGCGGCACCGGCGCCGCAGGGGCGGACCCTCACCATCCTCTACGGCACCGAGACCGGCAACAGCCGCGACCTCGGCAAGGCGCTCGCGGCGGCGGCGACCAAGCGCGGCCTTTCGCCGCAGCTCGTCGACATGGCCGACTACAAGCCGCGCGCATTGAAGGACGAGCAGGACCTGCTCGTTATCGTCAGCACCTATGGCGAGGGCGACCCGCCGCAGCCTTCGGTCGGCTTCTTCGAGTTCCTCGAGGGCCAGCGTGCGCCCAAGCTGGAAGGCGTGCGCTTCTCGGTGCTCGCGCTCGGCGATTCCACCTACGAGAAATATTGCGAGGCCGGGAAGCGCGTCGACCGCCGGCTCGAGGAACTGGGCGCGACCCGCATCAGCGCGCGCGTCGATTGCGACATCGATTATGAGGAACCGGCGCTCGCCTGGACCGGCATCGTCGTCGAGCAGCTCGCTGCCGACCTTGCCGCTTCGGCCGCTCCGTCGCTCCCGGCCGCGGCGGCCTCGCCTGTCTCCGCGCCGGCCTATGACAAGAAGAAGCCGTTTTCGGCGACCGTGGTCGAGAACGTCACGATCGTCGGCCGCCACTCCAGCAAGGAAACCCGGCACATCGAGATCGACCTTGCCGGATCGGGCCTCAGCTACGAGCCCGGCGACGCGCTCGGCATCGCCGCGCGCAACGACCCTACGGTGGTGGCGCAGCTGCTCGACGTGGCCGGCCTCTCCGGGGACGCGCAGGTGAGCATGAAGGGCGAGAGCCTGAGGCTGGCCGAGGCGCTGGAGGAGAAGTTCGAGGTCAGCATCGCCAGCCCGCGCTTCCTCGACCAATGGGCCAAGCTGACCGGCGCGGCCGAGCTTGAGCAGCTTCGCGGCGAGGAGGCGACGGCCGAGCGGCTGCTCTTCCTGCGCAATCACCATGTCGTCGACATCGTCCGCAAGTTTCCGCTCGGCGGCGTCGATGCCGACAGCTTCGTGGCCGGGCTGCGACCGCTGCAGCCGCGGCTCTACTCGATCGCGTCCAGCTTCAAGGCCGTGCCCGACGAGGCGCACCTCACCGTCGCGCCGGTCCGCTACAGCCTCCACGACGAGACCCGCGCCGGTGTCGCGTCGAGCCAGCTCGCCGACCGGATCGCGGCCGGCGACACGCTTCCCGTCTACATCCAGCACAACCCGCATTTCGCCTTGCCGAGCAACGGCGCACCGATCGTGATGATCGGCGCCGGCACCGGCGTCGCGCCCTATCGCGGCTTCCTGCAGGAACGCGAGGTCACGGGCGAAGGCGGCAAGTCCTGGCTGTTCTTCGGCGAGCGCAATTTCCGCTCGGACTTCCTCTACCAGACCGAGTGGCAGCAATGGCTGAAGGAAGGCGTGCTGACGCGCATGGACGCCGCCTTCTCGCGCGACCGCGGCCAGCCCAAGACCTATGTCCAGCACCGCATGATCGAGCAGGCGAAGGACCTCTACGCCTGGCTGGAGGACGGCGCCCATATCTACGTCTGCGGCGACGAGAAGAGCATGGCGCGCGACGTCCACGAGACCTTGATCCAGATCGTCGCCGCGCAGGCCGGCACCGATCGCGACGGCGCCGAGGATTACGTCCGCCGGCTGGCCGCCGACCAGCGCTACCAGCGCGACGTCTACTGATTTTTCGGGACAGAGAAATGACCAACGACACCAGCATCGTCGACCGCAGCGCCGACATTTCGCAACCGCTCGAAAACCTCGGGCCGGACGAGACGCTGAAATATAACAGCGACTATCTGCGCGGCTCGATCGACCAGGGACTGCTCGACAAGATCACCGGCGGCGTGAAGTTCGAAGACAACAAGCTGATGAAGTTCCACGGAATCTATCAGCAGGACGACCGCGACATCCGCGACGAGCGGCGGCGCCAGAAGCTGGAGCCGGCTTTCACCTTCATGGTGCGCGTGCGCTTGCCCGGCGGCGTCTGCACGCCCGAGCAGTGGCTGAAGATGGACGAACTCGCCCGCGCCCATGGCGGCGACCAGTTGCGCCTCACCACGCGCCAGACCTTCCAGTTCCACTGGGTGGTGAAGGAGGACCTGAAAGCGACGATCCAGGGCCTGCACGAGGCGCTGCTCGACACGATCGCGGCCTGCGGCGACGATGCCCGCACCGTGATGGCCACCGCCAATCCGCAGGACAGTGCGATCCATGCCGAGGTGGCCGCTTTGTCCAAGCAACTCAGCGACCATGTCATCCCCAAGACCCGCGCCTATCACGAAATCTGGTATGGCGAGCAAAGGGTCGCGACCTCGGAGAACGAGGAGCCGCTCTACGGCAAGACGTACCTGCCGCGTAAGTTCAAGATCGGCTTCGTGATCCCGCCGTCGAACGACATCGACGTCTACACCCAGGATCTGGGCTATATCGCGATCGTCGGCCCGGACGGGCTCGAAGGCTTCAACGTCACGATCGGGGGCGGCATGGGCCGCACCGACAACGAGCCGCGCACCTATGCCCGCCTCGGCGACGTGATCGGCTTCATCCCCAAGGAGCGGCTGCTCGCCGCGACCGACGCGATCATCGGCGTCCAGCGCGATTACGGCAACCGCAAGGAGCGCATCCGCGCCCGCTTCAAATATACGGTCGACGACAAGGGGCTGGACTGGATCAAGGGCGAGATCGAGCGGCGCATGGGGGCCGCTTTCGAGCCTGCACGTTCCTACGAGCTTTCATCGAACGGCGACGTGTACGGCTGGCAGGCGACCGACAATGGGCGGTTCAATTATACTTTGTTCGTCGAGAATGGCCGCATCATCGACCGGCCCGGACAGCCGATCCTCGGAGCGCTGCGCGCGATTGCCGAGATCCACAAGGGCGCGTTCCGGCTGACCCCGAACCAGAATGTGATCGTCGCCGATGTCGAGCCCGACGACCGCGCGGCGATCGACGCCCTGCTCGCCCATCATGGCCTCGCCGGGAATGGCCGCACCAGCGCGTTGCGGGTCAATTCGATGGCCTGCGTGGCGATGCCCACCTGCCCGCTCGCCATGGCCGAGGCCGAGCGCTACCAGCCCGAGCTCATTTCGAAGATCGAGCCGATCCTGGCCGCGAACGGGCTCACCGACGAGCCGATCACGATCCGCATGACCGGATGCCCGAACGGCTGCGCCCGGCCCTATGTCGCCGAGATCGGCTTCACCGGCCGCGCGCCGGGCAAGTACAATCTCTGGCTCGGCGGCGGCTTCCACGGCGAGCGGCTGAATCGGCTCTATCGCGAGAATATCGGCGAACCGGCGATCCTCGAAATCCTCGGCGAGATGCTGGCGCGCTATGCCGGCGAGCGGACGCCGGGCGAGCATTTCGGCGATTTCGTGATGCGCGCAGGCTATTTCGCCGAGGACTGAGCCGATCGATATTGTATCCCAAACCAAGGACTGACCGACGGCACGTGCTATCGATTTCTAAATGAATCGGCCCTACGCACGTTTCTGGGTTGACGCCGCACTCATCTGCGGTCAGTTTTGGGATCCCAATCAGGTCCAAGCCGCAAGGCGAGGACATGGAGAATGTGCCGCGTGTCGATGATCGCATATCTGCAGCCTGAAGCCCGTACCGTTGCCGGTGCGGCCGCTGCCGCGCGCCCGGCCACCATCATCATGACGACCATTACCACCACCCGCACGCGGGGAGGCTGCGTCTGAACTAGGTCGTCGAACAACCTCAGTTTCCAGACCCGCTCCCCGGCCCCGGCGAGCGGGTTTTTTTATGCCCTCGAAAATCGGATCGAACAGGAAATGAAACAGCAAGTCTCCGCGCCGGCCGAACGGCTCTGCGTCCTCAAATTCGGAAGCTCGGTGCTCGGCGCCGAGAGCGACTATCCGGCAGCCGCGCTCGAAATCTACCGTCACGTCCGCGACGGCGAGAAGGTGGTGGCGGTCGTCTCCGCCTTGGCCGGCGAGACCGACCGCCTGCTCGACCAGGCCGCCCGGGTCGGCGGCGAGGCGCAGGACGCGCTGGTGGCGCGTGTGGCGCGGGTCGGCGAGCTTCATTCGGCCGCGTTGATGGCGCTGGCGCTGGGCCGGATCGGCGTTCGCGCCTGCGCCCCAGACCCGCATGAAATGGGCCTGGTCGCCGACGGTCCTCCGCTCGATTCGAACCTCGTCGACCTCGACGCCGAGGCGGTGCTGGCCAAGCTCGCCGAGCATGACGTGGTCGTCGTCCCCGGCTTCACCGCCGGTCATGCCGAGCATGGCGTAGTCACCTTGGGCCGCGGCGGCACCGATCTCAGCGCGGTCTTCTTCGCCGCCCGGCTCGACGCTCACCGCGTCCGCCTGATCAAGGATGTCGACGGCGTCTATGCGGAGGACCCGGCGCGCAACCCCTATGCCGAGCGCTATGCCGCATTGGGCTATGAAGCGGCGGCCGAAGCGAGCGCCGGCCTGATCCAGCCCAAAGCGATCGAGGCCGCGCAAAGCGAGGACGTGCTGATCGAGATCGCCGCCGTGGGCGCGCTGGAGGCGACCACCATCGCCGACCTGCCGCCGCGCAAGGCGCTCCCGCTGAAAGGCCCCAAGCTGCGCGTCGCTTTGCTCGGCTGCGGCGCGGTCGGTGCGGGCGTGCTCGCCTGCCTGCAGGAGCGGCCCGATCTGTTCGAGGTCAATCCCGTGCTCGTGCGGGATCCGTCCCGCCATAGCGAAGATGCCCGTTTCACGACCGCGCTTCATGAGGCGCTGGGCGAGGATCCGGATCTGGTGGTCGAACTGATCGGCGGCGCCGACGGGGCCGGCGAGATCATGTGCGAGGCGCTGCGCAGCGGCGCCAACGTGGTGACGGCCAACAAGGCCGCCGTCGCCAAACATTATGATACGCTCCACGCCTGCGCCGCGGCGGGCGGCGGGCTGCTCGCTTATTCGGCAGCGGTGGGCGGCGGCGTGCCCATCCTCGAATTGCTGGCGCGGCTCGGCTCCAAAGTCGAATCGATCGAGGGCGTGATGAACGGCACTGCCAATTTCCTGCTCGGCCGGCTCAGCGAAGGCTGGGCTTTCGACGACGCGGTGCGCAAGGCGCAGGAACTCGGCTTTGCCGAAGCCGACCCGGCCGCCGATGTCGACGGGCACGACGCCGCCGACAAATTGTCGCTGCTGGTGCGCGAAGCCTTCGGCGTCTCGCTGGCGCCGGCGCGGATCGCCAAGCAGTCCTTGCGCGACGTCTCTCCCGAACTGGCCCAGGCCGCGCTCGCCCGCGGCGAGGTACTGAAGCAGGTCGGCCGCTGCCGACGGTTGGCCGACGGCAGCATCGCCGCCGAGGTGCGGATCGAAGCGCTGCCGCGGGCGCATCCGCTGGCGGGCGCGGTCAACGAGGGCAACCGCTTTCTCGTCGCCGAGGCTGACGGACGCGTCCATGCGCTTTATGGTAAGGGCGCAGGCCGCTGGCCGACCGCGGCGTCGGTGTTCGCCGACGTGATGGACGTCCAGCGCGCCATGCTCGGCCGGCTCGCCGACGCGGGAGCGGCTTCGCTCCGGCTGAGCGCATGAGGAGAGTGTTGATGGACAGGGCCTCGGCCAGCGCGCCGGCGAGCATCGGCAATGTCGGTGTCGGCTTCGACGTGCTCGGCCAGGCCTTCGACGCCGTCCGCGACCATGTGACGGCGATCCGCGAGGACGCGCCCGGCGCGCGCCTCGGCGCGGTCTCGGGCCTCGTCGCCAGTCTTCCCGACAGTCCCGCCAGCAACACCGCGCTGGCGGCGGCGGCGGCCCTGCTCGCGGCCTCCGGCGCCACGTTCGGCGTGCGGCTCGACATCGACAAGGGCATTCCGATCTCGGCCGGCATGGGCGGTTCGGCGGCTTCCGCGGTCGCCGCCGCCGCTGCGGTCAACGCCTTGCTGCCTGTCCCCTACACGCTCGAGGAACTGCTTCCGTTCGCGATCGAGGGCGAACGGGTCTCCTCCGACCCGCCGCCCTGGGACAATGTGATGGCGAGCCTGATGGGCGGCCTCGTGCTCGCCGCGCGGCTCGATCCGCCGCTGATCCGCCGGCTGCCGCCGCCGCGCGGCATCGTCTCGATCCTGTTCCATCCCTCCGCCAAGACCGAGACCCGCGCAGCGCGCCAGATCCTCAGCCCCGAAGTGCCGATGGCACTGGCGGTCGAGCACAGCCGCCGGATCGCGGCCTTCGCCGCCGGCTGCGCGCTCGGCGACCGCGCATTGATCCGGGCCGGGCTCGACGACGTCCTGGTCGAGCCGCAGCGCGAACGATTGCTGCCGGCCTTGCCGGAGGTGAAGAAAGCCGCGCTCGCGGCCGGCGCCCTGGGCTGCTCCTTCTCGGGTTCGGGGCCGTCGGTCTTCGCCTGGGCCGCGGAGGAGGATGCTGGGAAGGTGGAGGATGCGATGGCGTGGGCGTTCGCCCAATGCGGGCTGGCGGCGCGCGCCTATCGTGCGCCGGTCGATTCCGCCGGCGCCTGCCTCGAGCGCGTATCGGAAGCGGCATGAAATATGTGAGCACGCGGGGCGAAGCGGCCCCGCTCGGCCTGAGCGAGGCGATCCTGCGCGGCGCCGCCGCCGATGGCGGCCTCTATGTTCCGCAAGCCATCCCCGAGGTCGATCTCCCTGGCCTCTCCGGTTCCATGCCGCTGGCGGAGTTCGCCGCGGCGATGCTGGCGCCCTTCTTCGCGGGCGATGCGCTGGCCGCGGACCTGCCGGCGATCGCGGCGAAAGCGTTCGACTTTCCCGTGCCGCTGGTGACGCCGGATCCGAGCCGTCCCGGCCTGCGCGCGCTCGAGCTGTTTCATGGCCCAACCGGAGCGTTCAAGGATTTCGGCGCGCGCTTCCTAATGGGCTGCTTCGACCGGATCGGCGACGCCGCGCGGCCGCTGACGGTGCTGGCCGCGACCTCCGGCGACACCGGCGGGGCCGTCGGCTGCGCAGCGGAGGGACGCGCCGCCGTGAGCGCCGTCATCCTCTATCCCAAGGGCCGGGTCTCCGCCTTCCAGGAGTTGCAGCTCACCTGCTGGGACGATCCGGTGCGCGCGCTGGAGGTCGAAGGCGATTTCGACGATTGCCAGCGCCTCGCCAAGGCGGCGTTCGCCGACGGCGCGCTCGCGCAGAAACACCGGCTGAGCTCGGCCAATTCGATCAATATCGGCCGACTGCTCCCGCAAATGGCCTATCTCGGCCATGCTGCGCTGAAACTGTTCGAGGAAAGCGGGGTGAAGCCCGGTTTCCTCATCCCGACCGGCAATCTCGGCCACGGCTTCGCCGCCGTCTACGCGCGCGCGCTGGGCCTGCCGATCGGCCCGATCGTCGCCGTGACCAACGCCAATCGCACGCTGCAGCGCTGGCACGAGAGCGGCGCCTACGAACCCGGGCCGTCGGTCGCGACCATCGCCAATGCGATGGATGTCGGCGCGCCGAGCAATTTCGAGCGGCTGGTCCACCTCGACGCGGCATCGCGCCAGTTGGAGGTCGAACTGGTCGACGACGAGGCCATCCGCGCCCGCATCCGCGCCGAATATGCCGCCACCCGCTATGTCTGGGACCCGCATTCGGCCACCGCTGCCGAGGCTTTTGCTCGGCTTGACCCGGCCCGCGCGGCGGAGCGCCCCTGGATCACCGCGGCCACCGCCCATCCGTTCAAGTTCGCCGATGTCGTCGAACCGCTGATCGGGGCGCCGATCCCCGCCCCGCCTGCCCTGCAACGCATCGTCGGCCGCACGGCGCGCAAGACGACGATCCCGGCCCGGCTCGACGCCCTCGCCGAAGCGCTGCGGACACCCGTATTGGCCGAGTGAAATCCTTTACTTTGCGGCGCCGGTTACCAATAGCGGTCGCGCATTGGGCGAACCAAACGGGAGTGAATCGAGTGACGGACGAAGCGGCTGCGATCGCCGAGCGCTTTCTTGCGGCGCGGCGCAGCGCCAGCGGACTCGCCGACTATCCCGGCACGCTCCCGGAGACGCCCGACGCCAGCTATACCATCCAGGACGCGGCGATTGCGGCCTGGGACAAGCCGGTCATCGGCTGGAAGGTCGGCCGCATCCTGCCGCCGCTCTCCGACCGTTTCGGGGCGGACCGCTTCGTCGGCCCGATTTTCGCGAGCGCGACGGCTTCGGCGCCCGGCGACCGGTCGGCCATGCCGATCTTCGCCGAGGGCGCCGCCGCGGTCGAGGCGGAGTTCCTGCTCCGCATCGGCACCGAGCCGCCGGCCGGCCAGACCCGCTTCACGCTCGAGGAAAGCGCGGACCTGATCGATCGCGTCCATGTCGGCATCGAGATCGCCAGTTCGCCGCTCCGGGTGCTGAACGCCCTCGGTCCAGTCGCGGTCATCTCCGACTTCGGCAACAATAACGGGCTCGTGATTGGCCCCGCGATCGAGGATTGGCGGACGAGCGGCTTCGAGGCGTGGACCGTCGCGACCCGCGTCGACGGCGTCGAAGTGGGCAGCGGCCAGGCCACCGCCTTTCCCGACGGCGCGATCGGAGCGGCGCGGTTCCTGTTCGAGCTGATGGCGCGCCGCGGCATCGCGCTGCGCCCCGGCCAGTGGATTTCCTCCGGCGCGGTCAGCGGCGTGCACGATGTGACGCCCGGCCAGACGGTCGACGTGCGCTTCGGCGACCGCCACGAAGTGGGCTGTTTGGTCACGGCGGCGCGGCCGGAGTGACCGGGCGGCGGCCAGGCGGCGGTCCGAAAAGGACCGTGACGGAAGGCCGATGAAGCCCCTGCGCTGGGCGGCGATCAAAAGCATCATCGCGCGCGAGTGGCGCGAACTGGTGACGATCACCCCAGCGACCGCCCGTGGCAGACGCCGCTCGCCGCGGCGATGGCGGATGGTACCGACGATGTGGAGAATGGCGCGCCCGGAAGGATTCGAACCTCCGGCCCCCAGATTCGTAGTCTGGTGCTCTATCCAGCTGAGCTACGGGCGCGTTGTGGGGCTGGCTATTAACGGGAAAATCGAGGGGCGCAACCCCGGTTGCCGCGAAAAGCTGTGGAGAATAGGGAGGGAGCATGAAATTTCCCGCCTCGCGGCCGCTGATCGCCGCCCTCGCCTGTTCCCTGACGATGGCCTGCGCCGCGTCCGGCCCGTTTCCCTCGCTCGCCCCGCGTGCAGTCGAGAAGGAAGCCGAGGCGACGCCGGAGCCCGCGCCGCCGACCGTGGCGGATGCCGCCGTCACCGCGCGGATCGCGCAATTGCTTGCCGGCGCGCGCCAGGCCAATGCCGTGTTCGAAGAGGCCTATCGCGCCGCGGACCAGGCGACGGGCCGCGCCGGCGGCGTCGGATCGGAAGGATGGATCGCAGCGCAGCAGGCCCTGTCCCGCGCCGTGGCGGCGCGCGGGCCGGTGGTCGATGCGATCGCCGAGCTCGACCGGCTGGGCATCACCCACGCCTACCACCCGGCCAACCTCGCCGCCGTGCAGGAGGCGCTCGTCGAGGCGCAGGGCATAGCCGAGCGCCAGAGCAGCCTGATCGCGGCGCTGCAGGCGCGCCTGAGCTAGGCTTTCAGGGCCGCGGCGTGCGCCCTGGCTAGAGCGACATAATGGGCGACTCCGGCCCGGTGCCCGGCCACCTCCTCGTCGCTCAAGTCGCGGACATATTTGGCCGGGCGCCCTGCCCAGAGCTGGCCGGCCGGGATGCGCTTGCCCGGCGTCAGCATCGCCCCGGCGGCGAGCATCGCTCCGCCTTCGATCTCGCACCCGTCCATCACGATCGCGCCGAGGCCAACGAAGGCACGGTCGTGCAATACGCAGCCATGAACCATCGCCATGTGGCCGATCAGGACGTCGTCGCCGATCAAAGTCGGATGGCCCTGCGCCGCGCCGGGCTTGGGCGAATCGACATGGACGACGCTGCCGTCCTGGATGTTGGTGCGGGCGCCGATCCGGATGCGGTTCACGTCGCCGCGCAGCACGCAATTGTACCAGATGCTGGATTCCGGCCCGATCGCGACGTCGCCGATCAGTTGGGCGCCGGGCGCGACGAAGGCAGCCGGGTCCACCTGTGGGCTCTTGCCGCCGAAGGTCAGCAAGGTCATGGCCGCCACTCCTCGCGCTCGATCACATAGACGATGGTCGGGTTGAGTTCGGCCGAATAAGCCGGGTCGTGATGATCGAGATCGGCGCGGCGGCGCATGCCGAGCCGCTCCATCAGGCCCCAGCTCGCCTCGTTCTGCGCGACCGTAAGCGCGACGACCCGCCCCGCGCCCAGCGTCCCGAAGGCGTAATCGAGCGAGGCGGTCGCGGCCTCGCGCGCGAAACCCTGGCCCCACACATCCTCGCGCAGGCGCCAGCCGATCTCGAGCTCCTCGGCCTCGGCGAAAGGCGCGGCAACTGCGACGCGCAGGCCGCAGAAGCCGAGGAAGGCGCGGTCCGCCTTGCGCTCGACCACCCAGTGGCAAAATCCGCGCTCGATCTGCAGCGCGCGCGAGCGGGCGATGCCGGTGGCGATCTCCTCCGGCGACTGGACGGGGCCAGTCCAGCGCATCACTGCAGGCGAATTGCAATGGCGGGCCAGTTCAGCCTCGTCGCCCTCACGCCAGCTGCGCAAGATCAGCCGCGGCGTCTCCAGGATGAAATCGCCTCCGCTCACCGGCGCCAGTCCGCGCGATCGATCTCGTAGATGATGGTCGGGTTGAGCGTGGGGAAGCGAGGATCGTCATAATTGAGATCGGCGCGGCGGCGCATGCCGAGCCGCTCCATCAGGCCCCAGCTGCCCTCGTTCTGCTGGAAGGTGATGGCGAACACGCGCGGCGCGCCCAGCACATCGAACGCGTAGTCGAGCGAGGCGATCGCCGCCTCCTTGGCATAGCCCTGCCCCCACGCATCCTCGCGCAGCCGCCAGCCTATTTCCATCTCGCCGGAGATGCTGCTGCCGTCGCCGTCGGCGATCTTGAGGCCGCAAAAGCCGAGAAAGGCGCCGTCGGCCTTGCGCTCGACGACCCAGAAGGTGAAGCCGCGCTCCTCCTGCCAGCGCATGAAGCGGTCGCGGACGATCTCCTCCTGGAACTCAGGCGTCTGCACGCCGCCGAGCCAGCGCATCACCGCAGGCGTATTGGTGTGGCGCGAGAACAAGGCGGCGTCGCCGTGGCGCCAGTTCCGCAGGCAAAGCCGTTCGGTCTCGATCATGAGCGAGGCGTAGCGCTCGCGGGACTATTTCGTCCAGATGTCGAGCAAGGGCAGGATGCTGGCATGATCGTCGGTCCAGCCGGCAAAGCCGGCCGGCGCGCGCGGTTCGGTCCAGACCGCCATCACCTGGCCGGTATCGATCATCGCGTTGAGCATCGCCTCGTCGCGCGACAAGGCGACCCAGACGGAAGGGGTCGCGTTCTGACCGCGGTTCTTGTCCGGCGCATAAGCGCGCATCAGCGCATGCCATCCGCCCGCACGCGCCGCCATCGCCACGACCGGCTCGAGATCGAGGTAGCGGTTGGAGATATGGACCAGCAGCAGGCCCTTGGGCTGCAGCGCGCGAGCATAGACCGCGAAGGCCTCGCGGGTGAGGAGATGCATCGGCACCGCATCGGACGAGAAAGCATCGATCGCGAGAATATCCAGCCCGGCGGCCGGTTGCTCCGCCAGCGTCAGGCGGGCGTCGCCGAGGATCATCCGCGCCTGCGGAGCGCATTGGCTGAGGAAGGTGAAGGTGCCGCTGTCGCGGGCGAGCCGCACCATGCCGGGATCGATCTCGAAGAAGCGCCAGTCCTGGCCCGGCTGCGCGTAGCAGGCGAGCGTGCCCGTACCGAGGCCGACCACGCCAATGCGGGCGCCGGGGCCGTACAGGGTCGGCGCCGCAGCCATGGCGACGCCGACGCCGGAATCGCGCACGTAATAAGTGGTCGGATCGAGGCGCTTGCCCGGTTCCAGATTCTGGAGGCCGTGGAGCGTGCTGCCATGCGTCAGCGACAGCGCGTTGCGCCTGACATCGCGCCCGACCGAATAGATCCCGAAATAGGAACGGGTGCGGAAGCCTTCGAACGACCCCTTCAATGTGGTCCAGCCGCCATAGCTCAGCATCAGGGCGGCAAGGCAGGCCGCGAAGACCGGGGCTCGGCCGAGGCTGAACAGGGCGAGCAAGGCGATCGCTCCGCTGGCCACGCTCGCGACGAGCGCAGGGACGCCGGACACATATCGGTCGCCCACCACCGACAGGAGCAAAGCCGTCCCGACCACGATCGCCGCGAGCGGGAACGCGCGCCCCGGCACCGCCCAGAAGCGCTCGATCCGAGACAGGTAATTGCGCTGCGGGATCAGCCAGGCGGCCGCCACGACCAGCAAGGGATGCTCATAGGCCCAGTCGAACAGGGTCGGCGCCAGGATCGCGCAGAAGGTGCCGCCCAGCAGCCCGCCGACCGACATGGCCAAATAGAAGCCGGTGAGCCGGTCAGGCCCCGGCCGGAGACGGTACATCTCGCCATGGAGCGTCACTGCGACGAAGAACAGCAGGCTCAGGCCCAAAGTCGCGGCGACGAACGGATTGTTGGTGCCGTCGGCGAAGGTAAGGCCGCCGGCGATCAAGATGATGAGCGGCGCCACCTGGGTCACGAAGATGGTCGCGCCCCGGCCCCGCGCGAAGGCGATCGCGAAGCTCAGCAGATAGAGGCCGAGCGGGACGACCCAGATCAAAGGCATGGCGACGATGTCGGTGGTGAGGTGCGTCGTCGTCGACAGCATCAGGCCCGAGGGGATCGCGGCGAGCACGATCCAGTGGGCGATGCGGCGGCGGGCGGGCGCGGGCGACACCCGCTCGGGCTTCGCCTCGACGACGCGCCCCGGGATCATCAGCGCGCAACCGATGACGAGCAGCACCAGGAGCGCATAGCCGCCCGTCCACAGCCGGCTCTGCTGGTCCAGTGTGAGCAACGACTCGACGGCGAGCGGATAAGCGAGGAGGCCGGCGAAGCTGCCGAGGTTCGAGGCCGCGTAGAGCGGATAGGGATCGCCGCGCGCGCTTTCGAGGGCGTACCAGCGCTGCATCAGCGGCGCCTGCGCGGAGACAATGAAGAAAAGCGGGCCGATCGAGCTCAGCAGGAACCAAGGGACCCACAAAGCCGGAGCGAAATCCGTAGGGGGAGCCATCGCACGGAGGCCGATCGGCAGCCACAAAGCGGCGATGGCCAGCATGAGGAAATGGAGGGCGGCCTGGCGGCGCGGCGCCAGCGCCGTCAGCTTGTGCGCGTAATAATAACCGCCGAGGAGCAGCGCCTGATAGACCAGCATCGCGCTGTTCCACACCGCCGGTGCGCCGCCGATCCGCGGCAGCGCCATCCGCGCCACCATCGGCTGGGTCAGGAAGAGCAGGAAAGAGCCGGTGACGATCGTCGCCAGGAAGAGCGGCTTCGCCCAGCGCTCGCGCGCCGCCGCCGCGAGATCAGGATTCAGCGGCTCTGAACTCATGCACCCAGCAGCTTGGCGGCTAGCGGCGCGTGATAGGTGAGGATGCCGGAGCAGCCGGCGCGTTTGAACGCCATCAGGGTCTCCATGACGAGCGCGTCGCGCTCCCCTGCCCCGGCCGCCGCAGCCGCCTCGATCATCGCATATTCGCCCGATACCTGGTAGGCGAAGGTCGGCGCACCGAAGGCCTCCTTCACCCGGCGGACGATGTCGAGATAGGGCAGGCCTGGCTTCACCATCACCCAGTCGGCGCCTTCGGCGAGGTCGAGCGCAACCTCGCGAAGCGCCTCTTCGCCATTGGCCGGATCCATCTGGTAGGTCTTCTTGTCGCCCTTCAGCAGCCCGCGCGATCCGACCGCATCGCGGAACGGGCCGTAGAAGGCCGAGGCATATTTGGCGGCATAGGCCATGATGAGGACGTTGACGTGACCCTCGGCCTCCAGCGCGGTCCGGATCGCGGCAACGCGGCCGTCCATCATGTCGGAGGGCGCGACCACGTCGGCGCCGGCGCGCGCCTGCACCAGGGCCTGCTCGACGAGCAGCTTGCTGGTCTCGTCGTTGAGCACGTAGCCGGCGGCATCGGTGACGCCGTCATGGCCGCTCTCCGTATAGGGATCGAGCGCGACGTCGGTGAGGATGCCGATTTCCGGCACGGCGTCCTTGATGGCGCGGATCGCACGGCACATCAGATTGTCGGGATTGAGCGCCTCGCTGCCGGTCGCGTCGCGCAGTTCGCGCGGCGTGTTCGGGAACAACGCCAGGCAGGGAATGCCGAGATCGCGCGCCTGCCGCGCCTGCTCCACCAGTCGGTCGACCGACCAGCGCGACACGCGCGGCAGGGTCGCGATCGGCTCCTCCACGCCGAGGCCTTCGGCGACGAAGAGCGGCCAGATCAGGTCGGACGGGGTGAGGACGGTCTCGGCGACCATCGCGCGGGACCAGGCGGACGAACGGGACCGGCGCAGGCGCAGCGCGGGAAAAGCAGGAAGACTCATGGCACGGCTCTAGCCCGCAGGGCGCGGCCTTGCAAAGCGCGGCGGGCAACGGTCTCACCAAGATGGTGGTTTCGTTGAACGCGCGCCCTCAGCATGGCAAGGTCGCCGCTCCGGCCACCGGTTGCGTTCAGCGCCGAAGCGTCCGCGTCCTTCTTAAAAGAAAGGATCGTCGATGAAGCCGGCAAACTCGCTCTGGAAAATCGTCGTCACCGCCGCCGCGCTGGGACTCGCGGCGCCGGCGGGCGCAGCACTTCCGAACCCCGTCCTCTATCTGACGGCCGTCGAGAACTATTCGACCGGGAGCGGCAATTTCGTGCGCTACCGCTACGACGTGTTCAACAAGGCCGCCTATCCGGCGGACATGTTTACACCGGCTCCCAATCTGCCGCCGTGCGGGAAGAACACCAATTCGTCGCGCACCTGGGTCGATTTCTTCGATTCCCGCGGCAAGCGCCTCTACGGTTTCTGCGCGCTGGGAAGTCCCCAGAATCTGGGCTCGATCTGGTTCGCGACCGCCGAGGGCGTGGTTCCGCCGAGCTACGTCTATATCGTGATGACCGACCGCCAGACCAACACCAGCTACAAGTCCAACCTCGCGGACACGACGATGTAGCGATACCGCTTGGCACTTTGCCGTGGGTGGGGGGTTAGGCCCCCCATGCATGCACCGCGCCCCGTTCCCCGCGAAGCCGTCCTCGTCGTCAACGCGGCGTCGCGCAAGGGGCGGGACCTGTTCCGCGAGGCCAAGACCAAGCTGGAGGCGGCCGGCATCCGCATCACCGCCGCCTACCCCGTCCGGAACCCGCGAAAGCTCACCTCGACGATGCAGCAGGCCGTGGCGAGCGGCACGCCGATGGTGATCGTCGGCGGCGGCGACGGCTCGCTCTCCGGCACGGTCGACGACGTCGTCGACCGTGACTGCGTGTTCGCTTTGCTGCCCCTCGGCACCGCCAACAGCTTCGCCCGCACGCTCGGCATCCCGCTCGACCTCGACGGCGCGATCGCCACGATCGCCACGGGCAAGCGCAAGCGGATCGATCTCGGCGTCCTCGACGGCGACTATTTCGCCAACTGCGCCGCCATGGGCCTCTCGCCGATGATCGGAGAAGGCATACCGCACAATCTGAAGCGCTATCTGGGCCGCGTCGGCTACCTGATCTGGGCGATCTATTGCGTGTTCCGCTTCCGCCCGTTCAAGCTTTCGATCGACGACGGCGTCCAGAAGCATACGATCTGGGCGACCGAGGTCCGCATCGCCAACGGCCGCTTCCACGGCGGCGTGGAGCTGATCGAGCAGGCCGAGGTCGACAGCGGCGACATCGTCATCCAGGCCGTCGTCGGGCGCAGCATGGCGCACCTGCTCTGGGACTGGTTCGCCAAATATTTCAAATTGCCCGCCCGCGAGGCGGCGCACGAGGAGTTTCGCGGGCAGCAGCTGCGCATCGACACCAAGCCGCGCCAGAAGATCTCGATCGACGGCGAGGTGCTGGCCAAGACCCCCGCCGTCGTCGAAGTGGCGCACAAGGCGATCGAGGTGGTGGTGCCGGCCTGACCTCAGCCGAGGCGCTTGAGCGCCTCTGCGTAGCGCTCGGCATCCGACGCCTTTTCGGCATGATCGGCCTTGGCCTTCTCGACGGCCTCAGGCTTGGCGCGCTCGACGAAGCTCGGATTGCCGAGCCGCCCGGCGAGCGAATCCCGCTCCTTCTCGGCCGCCTGCAGCGCCTTGGCGAGCCGCGCCTTTTCGGCCTCGATGTCGATGACGCCCTCGAGCGGCAGCACGAAGGTCGCCTCGTCGACGATGACCTGCGCGGCGCCGCCGGCAGGGGGCGCTTCGACGCTGATCGTCTCGATCCGGGCGAGGCGCTTCAGCGCCGCCTCGTTGCGCTCCAGCCGGACGCGGGTCGCCGGCGCGGCGTCGCGCACGTGCAGTGCGAGTTTGGCGCCCGGGGGCACGTTCAGCTCCGAACGGGTGGCGCGGATGCCGCCGACCAGTCGGATCAGCCAGTCGATCTCGGGCCCCGCCTCGGGGTCGAGCGCGCGCGCGTCGGGCATAGGCCATTTGGCAGTGATGAGGTCGTAATCGCGGCGGCCCATGGCGTGCCATAATTCCTCGGTGATGAACGGCATGAACGGGTGCAGCATGACCAGGATCTGGTCGAGCACCCAGCCCGCCACTGAACGGGTCTCGTCAGCGTCAGCGCCGGTCGCCGGCACGCCGCCCTCGCCCTGGATCACGGGCTTGATCAGCTCCAGATACCAGTCGCAGAAGCGGCTCCAGGTGAACTGGTAGATCGTACTCGCCGCCTCGTCGAAGCGCAGTTCGGCCAGCGCGAGATCGAGCGCCTGCACGGTCGCCACCGTCTCGGCGACGATCCAGCGATTGACCGCGAGATTGGCCACGGGCGGATCGATCGTCACGCTCGCGCCGATCCCGTTGGCCTGGCAGAAGCGCGCGGCGTTCCAGAGCTTGGTCGCGAAGTTGCGATAGCCCTCGATGCGCTTCTCATCCATCTTGATGTCGCGGCCCTGGCTCTCCATCGCCGCCATGAAGAAGCGCAAGGCATCCGCGCCATAGCGGTCAATCAGCCCCAATGGATTGACTACATTGCCCTTGGACTTGGACATTTTCTGCCCGTCCGCGGCGCGCACCAGACCGTGCAGATACAAGGTCTTGAACGGCACTTCCTTCATGAAGTGCAAGCCCTGCATCATCATGCGCGCATCCCAGAAGAACAGGATGTCGAAGCCGGAGATGAGCACGTCGTTGGGGTAGCGCCCCTTCGCCTTCACGTCCTCGTCCGGCCAGCCCATCGTCGCGAACGGCCAGAGCGCGGAAGAGAACCAAGTGTCGAGGACGTCATTGTCGCGGGTCAAGACGACGCCGGCGCCCGCTTCGGCCTGAGCCTCTTCTTCGGTCTCGGCGACGAACACGCGGCCGTCCTCGGCGAACCACGCCGGGATGCGGTGGCCCCACCAGAGCTGGCGCGAGACGCACCAGGGCTGAATGTTCTCCATCCAGTTGAAATAGGTCTTTTCCCAGGTCTTCGGCACGATCTTGGTCGCGCCCGAGCGGACCGCCTCGATCGCCGGCTTGGCCAAGGTCGCGGCATCGACATACCATTGGTCGGTCAGCCACGGCTCGATCACCTCGCCCGAGCGATCGCCGAACGGGGTGGCGATCGTGCGCGGCTCGGCGTCGTGCTCCACGCCTTCCTTGTCGACATGGGGCACGAGGAAGCCCTCGGCCTTCAGCCGCTCGACGACCAGCTTGCGCGCTTCGAAGCGGTCGAGGCCGAGCAGGTCGTCCGGAATCAGCCCGTCCGCGGTTTGCGCGATCCGCGCCTTGGCGTCGAGCATGTTAAGCATCTCGGACGCCTTGAAGCCGGCGCGCTTGCCGACCTCGAAGTCGTTGAAATCGTGGCCCGGCGTGATCTTGACCGCGCCCGAGCCCAACTCGGGATCGGCATGCTCGTCGGTGACGATCGGGATCAGGCGGCCGGTGATCGGCAGCTTCACCTGCTTGCCGACCAGGCTCTTGTAGCGCTCGTCTTCGGGATGGACCGCGACCGCCATATCGGCGAGCATCGTCTCGGGGCGCGTCGTGGCGACCTGGATGAAGCCGCTGCCGTCCGCGAGCGGATAGCGCAGATTCCAGAACTTGCCGTTGACGTCCTTGGTCTCGACCTCGAGGTCGCTGATCGCGGTGCCGAGGCCCGGGTCCCAGTTGACGAGGCGCTTGTCGCGGTAGAGCAGGCCCTGCTTGTAGAGCTCGACGAAGACCTTGAGGACCGCCTTCGAAAACCCCTCGTCCATCGTGAACCGCTCATTGGCCCAGTCCATCGAACAGCCGAGGCGGCGGAGCTGCTGCGTGATCTCGCCGCCGCTCTCGGCCTTCCATTCCCAGACCTTGGCGACGAATTCGTCGCGCGTGAAATCGGTGCGCTTCTGCTGGCGCGCGGCCATCTGGCGCTCGACGACCATCTGCGTCGCGATGCCGGCGTGGTCGGTGCCGACCACCCAGCGCGCATCCTTGCCCTTCAGCCGCGCGTGGCGGACGAGGATGTCCTGCAGCGTATTGTCGAGCGCATGGCCGATATGCAGGCTGCCGGTGACGTTGGGCGGCGGGTTGACCAGGGTCCACGGCTCGGCGCCCGGGCGCTTCGGGGCGAACAGGCCCTTCTCTTCCCAATAAGGATACCAGCGGGCCTCGATGGCGCCCGGATCGAAGGTCTTCGGCAATTCGCTCATGCCGACGCGCTTAGCCAAGGCCCGCGGACGGGCCAAGTCTTTCCGGCGGGGGATTAGCGGAAATGCTTGCCGGTGATGCGGGCGATCTCGCGGGTAACGAGTTCCTCGACCATCTCAGGAAGATGCTCGTCTAGCCAGGCCTTGAGCATCGGCCGCAGCATGTCCTTCACGGCGGCTTCGAGCGGGCCATCACCGGCGGCGGCCGGGGCCGGCGCCTCGCCCTGGTTCATCGCGGCGAGCGCCGCCAGCGCCTGGCGGCTGGCCTCGGCCGCGCCGTCGGACATGATGCGGTCCTCGTCCGAGACGGGATCGTTCAGCTCGAGCACATCGTCTTCCGGCGCGATCGGCGGAATCGCTCCCGGCTCGACGCGCGCGCCGCGGCCGCGCGGCGAGGCCATGGCCGCACGGCCATCCTCGGCTATGACGCGCTTGATGGAAGCGAGTATCTCTTCCATCGACGGATCCCGGTTAATATCCCCCATAATGAGGGCCTTATTACCTATTCGTTGGGCGGTGTCACGGGGGTGTTTGCGGGCGGCCCCATCACGGTCCGCGTCGCGACCGGCGCGGGCGTTGCATCGTCCGACCAGTCGGAGGCGCGGCGGCTGACGCGCTTGTAGTTGGCGACCGGATCGTAGAGCGCGCCGCCGTCCAAATTGAGGTCCTCGACCTCGGCCTGGCCCATCGCGTTGAGCAAGGCGAAGCCGGCGACATAGGCGTCGCGGCGGGCGGTGACGAGCAACACCTGGCTGTTCAGCAACTCCTGCTCGGCGTTGAGCACGTCGAGCACGTTGCGCGTGCCGACGCTCTGCTCGGCGCGGGTGCCCTCGAGCGCGAGCTGGTTGGCCGAGACCGCCACCTCGTTCGATTCGATGGAGTCCATCGCCGCCTGGTAGCTGGCGAAGGCGGCGCGGGTCTGGGCAACCACGGAGCGCTCGACCGCGACCCCCTGCTCGAGCAGCTGGCTCTGGAAGGCCTGGGCCTGGCGGACGCGGGCACCGACCAGGCCGCCCTGGTAAAGCGGGATACGCGCCTGGACGCCGAGGCCGGTCTGGGTGGTGCTGTCGGCGGCGCCGACGCCGAACTGCTTGTCGGCGGTGCCGAGATAATCGGTGGCGCGGCCCGAGGCGATCGCCGACACGGTCGGCAGGCGATCGGCACGGGCGATCGAGACGTCGCGGCCGGCGGCGCGGATCTGCGCGGCGATCGAGACGAGGTCGGGATTGTTCTGAAGCGCGATCTCGACCGCCTGGTCGGCGGTGGTCGGGAGCGGCGGCAGCGGCGGCGGCGGCTGCAGTTCGTCGGGCATCGCGCCGATCACGCGCCGGTAATTTTCCTCGCTGGAGATCAGGCGTCCCTCGGCCAGCTCGAGGCTGCTGCGGGCGAGCGCCAGCCGCGCTTCGGACTGGGCGACGTCGGTGCGGGTGAGGTCGCCGACTTCGAACCGGTCGCGGCTCGCCTGGAGGTTGGTGTCGAGCACGCGCACCTGGTTGCGATTGAGCGTGACGATCGAACGGTCGCGGATCACGTCCATATAGGCGCCGACCGCCTCGGTGAAGATGTCGCCCTCGGTGGCGCGCAGGCCGGCGCGGCCGGCGAGCACGCGCTCGTCAGCGGCGCGGATCGAGTTGCGCACCGCTCCGCCGCTGAACAAAGGGTAGCTGACGTCGACCCCGGCATTGAGGTTGCGGCCGTTGCCGCCGCCGGTGCGGGTGAGGTCCTGGTTGATGCCGGCGGTGGCGGACACTTGCGGGCGGCCCAAAGCGCGGGCGATCGCGACGCTCTCGTCGAGCGTCCGGACCTGGGCGCGCTGCCCGGTGATGGTCGGGTTGCTGTTATAGGTCTGGACCAAAGCCTCGCGCAGCGTGTCGGCCTGCGCCACGCCCCCGGTCAGCAATGCCCCCACACAAGCCCCGGCCAGCAAACCTCCCCGCATACGCTACTCCGCCTCTCAGAATGTGAATGCCCGGGGTTTCTGGAACCCCGGGAGAATGGCCGACGCCACGTCGGCGAAGGCCGTCATGCCGAAAGCAGAACCCGAACGGCGGCCGATCGCCAGGCGTTGCACCCCGTCCTCGACCACCGACGCGACCAGGCGCCCGCCGTCGGCGAGCTGCTTGACGATCGCATCGGGCACGAACTCGACCGACCCGTCGATCAGGATGAGATCATAGGGCGCGCCCTTGGCGTGGCCCGCGGAAAGCGGCGCCTCGACGAGCTCCACCGACGTGTTGCCGAGCGCAGCGCGGGCGGCCGCGACGAGCGCAGGATCTTCCTCGACCGCGACGACCGACCCGACCAAGCGGGCCAGGACGGCGGCGGAATAGCCGGTGGCGGCGCCGACCACGAGCGCCTTGTCGTGCGGGCTCGGCTGCGCTTCGGTCAGCAGCCGGCCGGTCGCCATCGCCGAATTGAGGGCGCGGTCGTTGCCGAGCGGCACCAGCGTCTCGGCATAAGCCATCGAAGCGCGATCGGCGGGCACGAAACGCTCGCGCGGCACTTCGCCCATCGCCGCGACGACGCGGGCGTCGCTCACCCCCGTGGTCCGCAGCTGGCTCGCCACCATGGCACGCCGCATCTGGTCGAAATTGTGCTCGGTCATTGGGATCCCTATTCGCATAACTGTCTTAGCGATGCAATACAGCAAAACTGTCTCTGCGGGCTTTTATCCGCAAGGGCCGAAGAGGCCAAGCGGCAACTGCCCCGTACTCGCTCGATAGGGTCGCGATTCAAATACTAACATAAGTTGGTGTAACGACCCCGAAAAAAACTTTATCTTTCACGCCGCTTCAAATTGATTTTCACTCCGGAATGGATGTATCCCCATTACGCCAAGAACAAAATTCGGGGAACGTGGCCATGGACGCACAAGACGAAGACCTTACGCTGCTCACCGCCGATATCGTTTGCGCGCATGTTCGCAACAATGTCGTCGCCGTTAACGATCTTCCCAAGCTGATCAACACGGTCCACGAAACGCTTGTCGGGCTTGGCCGGTCCTCCAAAGAATCGGAAGTCAAGCAGGAACCTGCGGTACCTATCCGTTCTTCGATCAAGCCCGATTACATCGTCTGTCTCGAAGACGGCCGCAAGCTCAAGACGCTGAAGCGCCACTTGATGGTCGACCACAAACTGACGCCGGACCAATATCGCCAGAAATGGGGATTGAAAGCGGACTATCCAATGATGGCCGCCAATTATGCCGAGCGGCGGCGCTCGCTGGCAAAGGAACTCGGCCTCGGCAAGAAGACAGGCGGCGGCCGCAAGCGCCGCACGCCGCGGGCTGCCCCGGCCGCCTGAGGGCGACGCTCACCCCTGGATAGGCGCGCGCCAGCGAACCCGCGCGCCTTTTCCACCAACTCGCTGTTGACACGGAGAGCAAAGCCGCACAAATCCGCGGCCTCGGCCCGATGGCGGAGTGGTTACGCAGAGGACTGCAAATCCTTGCACGCCGGTTCGATTCCGGCTCGGGCCTCCACTTCCTTGAAATTTCGCTCTTGCGGTGGCCGCCAACGGCACACCGTACTTCCCTCGTTTACTCGGCGCGGCGGGCGCATTAGCCCTGCGTCCGACGCACGCCGCCCGGCACGAGGCGGTCGCGACCGGATGAGGAGACTGAAATGGATCGCCGCTCGTTCATGACATCGGCCGGCGCGCTGGCGCTGGGCGCCACGCTTCCCGGCTGCACGACCGCCGGCGGCGACAGCGCCGCCCTCACCCCAACCGCCACCGGCGGCAGCGAGGACCAGCGGTTGCGGACCATGCTCGACCGCTTCTTCTACGCCCGGCTGGAGGACAATCCCGAGCAAGCGACCGGCCTCGGCCTCGACAAGGGCGAGCGCGCCCACCTCCGCAGCAAGCTCGACGATTACAGCGCGGCCGGCCAGGCGAAGGATCTGGCGCGGGCCAAGGCCGAGCTCGCCGAACTGCGCCAGGTCGACCGGGCCCGCCTCTCCGAGGCCGCCGGGCTCGATTATGACGTCGTCGAATATGGCCTGCTCAACCGCATCCAGGCCAGCGAGCGCTTCACCTACGGCTCTGCCGGCGGCCGCTTCGCGCCCTATGTCCTGAGCCAGCTCACCGGGCCCTATCGCGGCATCCCCGATTTCCTCGACACCCAGCACAGCATCGAGAATCGGGCCGACGCCGAAAGCTACGTGGCGCGCGTCGCCCAGTTCCCGCGCGCGCTCGACGAGAGCCTCGAGCGGCAGAAGCAGGATGCCGCGGGCGGGGTCTTCGCGCCCGACTACATCCTCGACACGACGCTGAAGCAGCTCCGCTCGCTGCGCGACCAGCCGGCCGCGAACACGCTGCTCGTGGCCTCGCTCGCCCGCCGCGCCAAGGCGGCCGGGCTCGGCGACGCCTATGCCGCGCAGGCCGAGAAGATCGTCGCCAGCGAGGTCTTCCCCGCGCTCGACCGCCACATCGCCACCGTCACCGAACTGCGCGGACGCGCGACGCACGATGCCGGCGTATGGCGCCTGCCCGACGGCGAGGCTTATTATGCCGGCGCGCTCAAGGCCGCGACCACGACCAACATGGCGCCCGACGACGTCCACCGGCTCGGGCTGGAGCAGGTTGCCGAGCTCGAGGCCAGGCTCGATCCGATCCTGCGCGGCCACGGCCTCACCCAGGGCACGGCCGGCGAGCGACTCGCCCAGCTCAACAAGGAGCCGTCGCAGCTCTATCCCAATACCGACGAAGGCCGCGCCGCCCTGCTCGCCGAACTCAACCGCCACATCGAGCGGATGGACGCGCGCCTGCCCGAGGCGTTCGCAACCCTGCCCAAGGCCGAGGTGGAAGTGCGCCGCGTGCCGCCGCTCATCCAGGCGGGCGCGCCGGGCGGCTATTATGACAGCGCGCCGCTCGATGGCTCGCGCCCGGCCATTTACTACATCAACCTGCGCGACACGTTCGATCGTCCCAAATTCGGCCTCGCCACCCTCACCTTCCACGAGGCGACTCCGGGCCACCATCTCCAGGTCAGCCTCGCCCAGGAATCGGAGGACATCCCGCTGATCCGCCGCCTCGGCGGCTATTCGGCTTATTCGGAGGGCTGGGCGCTCTATGCCGAGCAGCTCGCCGACGAGATGGGCCTCTATGAAGGCGATCCGCTCGGCCGCGCCGGGATGCTGCAATCCTATCTGTTCCGCGCGACCCGGCTGGTCGTCGATTCCGGCCTCCACTCCAAGCGCTGGAGCCGCGAGCAGGCGACCGACTATTTCATCAAGACGACCGGCATCGCCCGCGGCCGCAGCCAGGGCGAGATCGACCGATACACGGTCTGGCCCGGCCAGGCGACCGGCTACAAGGTCGGCCACATCATGTGGGACAGGCTGCGCCGCGAGGCCAAGGCGCGGCTCGGCGCGCGCTTCGACCTCAGGGATTTCCACCAGGTGCTGCTGCAGGGCGCGGTGCCGCTAACGATCCTGGAGAAACTGGTCAACCAGCGCATCGCGCAGCGGCTGCGCGGCTGACGCGAAAAAAAGGGCGCGGCGGCCAGGGGGGAGCGGCCGCCGCGCAGCTCGACTATTCGGCGGCGATCGCCATCGTTTCGTCGAGCAAGAGGTGATCGCCCTCGTAAAGGCGATGAAACACGTCCGGATAACCGTAATTGACCAGGCCGCGGCGCTGGAAGCCGGCGCCCGGGCTCGGAATGGACGGCGGCGGCGCGATCGCCTGGATCGGCCGCACCGGCGGCGCCGGCTTGTCGACCACGCTGTCCTTGAACAGCTCGCCGACATAGGAGCCGTCGAGCCGGTAGACGTGGGTGCCGAGGATACGGCCCAGCGGCCGGCCCTCGAGATCGTGGATGAAGTTGCTGAAACGGAAACCGACGGGATGGCCGTCGGTCTGATAAATATACATCGCCATGATGTGCCCCTTACTCGCTCCGTCAACCGAAACTGTGGTTAACGACGAAGCCAGAAAGTGGTCCGGCGGCTGTACGCCAGATGAACGAACGGGACGCTGTCGTTCGACGAGGCTAAGCGGCAGGACCAGTCGCCCGATAGCGAAGCCGAACGGTTCGTCGCAGCGCCGAAAGTGGCGGAAAATCAGGGGCGGGCGAGCCGCCCGAGCGCTTCGTCGAGGGCCGACAGGAAGCGCGAACGGTCGGTCTTGGCGAATGGCGCGGGCCCGCCGGCGAGCGGGTTCCCCATCCCGGCGCGCAGGTCGGCCATGATCGCGCGGGTGGCGACGGCGGCGCCGATCGAATTGGCTGTGAACGGCTTGCCGTTTGGCCCCAGCACCGTCGCGCCGGCCTTGATGCAGCGATCGGCGAGCAGGATGTCCGCCGTGACGACGACGCACTTGGCGTCGGCGGCCTCGGCGATCCAGTCGTCGGCCGCATCGAAGCCGTCGCTGACCACGACCCGCGCGATCAGCGGATGGTCGGGCACGCGCAGATGGGCGTTGCTGACGATCGTGACCGGCACCTCCCGGCGGAAGGCGACCTTGTAGATCTCCTCCTTCACCGGACAGGCGTCGGCATCGACGAGGATCCGCGGGACGCTCACCGCCGGGGTTTACCGGTCCCGGTTCGGCTTGGCCCGATAAGGCGGCTTGCCGCCGCGGGGCGAAGTCGGACGGTCGCCGCGCGGGCCCGCAGGACGATCGCCGCGGGGCTCGAACGGACGGTCTCCGCGGGGCGCCGACGGACTGCGCGGGCCCAGGGGACGATCCCCACGGGCCTCGAACGGACGGTCGCCACGCGGCGCCGACGGCCGCTCGGTGCGCGGGCCCAGGGGGCGATCGCCGCGCGGAGCGGACGGACGGTCTCCACGCGGACCGGTCGGGCGGTCGCCGCGCGGCGGGAACGGACGATCACCCTGCGAAGGGCCGGTGCGGCGGTTGGCGCGCGCCTCCTCGCGGGGCTTGCCCTGGAACGGCTCGATGCGGACGCCGCCCTCGCCTTCGGGGTCGCCGCCTTCGGTGCGCTTCAGCGCGTCCGCGAACTTGCCGGCAATGGCGCGCGGGATCTCGAACATCGTCTCGCCCGCGGCAATGCGGATCGCGCCGATCTCGTTCTTGGTGATGTGGCCGCGGCGGCACAGCAAAGGCAGGATCCAGCGCGGATCGGCATTCTGGCGGCGGCCGATGTCCATGCGGAACCAGACCGTGTCCTCGAAGCCGGGGCGCGGCCCCATGTCGCGCTGCGGACGCTCGCTTCCGCCCTGGTCGAGCAGTTCCTCGGGCGCGGGCATCTTGGCGCGATGCGCCTGCACGAGCGCGGCTGCCAGCTCCTCGGGCGAACGCTCGGCGAGCAGGCGCTGCGCGATCTCGCGATCCTCCTCGTCGATCTCGATCGGCTCGAGCAGAGTCGTGAGCAGCCGCTCGCGATCGTTCTTGCGGATGTCGTCCGAAGTCGGCGCCGGCACCCATTCGGCCGGGATCTTGGCGCCGCGCAGCATCATGTCGACGCGCTTGCGGCGCGGATAGGGCACCAGCAGCACGGCCGTGCCCTTCTTGCCGGCGCGGCCGGTGCGGCCCGAACGGTGCTGCAGCGTCTCGGCGTCGCGCGGCAGCTCGACGTGGACGACGAGGCTCAAGGTCGGCAGATCGATGCCGCGGGCGGCGACGTCGGTGGCGACGCAGACGCGGGCGCGGCGGTCGCGCAAGGCCTGCAACGCCGCGTTGCGCTCGTTCTGGCTGTGCTCCCCGGACAGGGCCACCGCTGCGAAGCCGCGCTCTATCAGGCTGGCGTGGAGCCTACGCACATTGTCGCGCGTCGCGCAGAACAGCATCGCCGTCTCCGCCTCGTAGAGGCGGAGCAGGTTGACGACCGCATTCTCGATATCGGCAGGGGCGACCGCGATCGCCTGGTAGCTGATGTCGCCATGGCCGCGATCCTCGCCGACGGTCGAGATGCGCAAAGCGTCGCGCTGGTAGCGCTTGGCGAGGGCGACGATCGGCTTGGGCATGGTGGCCGAGAACAAGAGCGTGCGGCGCTCGGCCGGAGTCGCGTCGAGTATCTCTTCGAGGTCCTCGCGGAAGCCCATGTCGAGCATCTCGTCCGCCTCGTCGAGGACGACGGCGCGGAGGTTGCGAAGGTCGAGCGCGCCGCGCTCGAGATGGTCGCGCAGGCGGCCCGGCGTGCCGACCACGATATGCGCGCCCTGGGCGAGGTTGCGGCGCTCCTTGGAGGCGTCCATGCCGCCGACGCAGGTGGCGATGCGGGCGCCGGCCTTGCCGTAGAGCCAGATCAGCTCGCGGCTGACCTGCAGCGCCAGCTCGCGCGTCGGCGCGATGATCAGCGCCAGCGGCTCGCGGACATAGGCCGCCTCGCCGTTCGGCTCGATGAGCTGCGGCGCCATGGCGAGGCCGAAGGCCACGGTCTTGCCTGAACCGGTCTGGGCGGAGACGACGAGGTCGCGGCCTTCGGCTTCGGGTTCGAGGACGGCGGCCTGGACCGGAGTCGGGGCCTCATAGCCGCGGGCGGCGAGAGCCTCCTGAAGCTGCGCGGGAAGATTCGAGAATGGCATGCTGTTCCAATTGGGTCGTGCCGCCGTAAGCGACAAGGGTAAAAAAGGTGGTTTTGAGCCTAGAGGACTTGGCCGGCGGCCCAGCCGCTCGCCCATGCCCACTGAAAATTATAGCCGCCGAGCCACCCGGTGACGTCGACCGCTTCGCCGACCGCATACAGTCCCGGAACGCTTTTGGCTTGCATTGTTTGCGAAGACAGGCCGTCGGTGCTGATTCCGCCGGCCGTGACCTCGGCCTTGGCGAAGCCTTCGGTGCCGTTCGGGTTGAACTGCCAGTCGGCAAGACGGCGGCCCGCCTCGTCCAGCTTGCGGTCGGGTAGATTGGCAAGCTCGCCCCACAAGCCGATCTTCTTTGCCAGGGTTTCGGCGAGTCGGACGGGGAGCTGCTCGCCGAGCAAGGTATGGAAATGCGTGCGCGGCCGCTCGCGCTTGGCCGTGACCGCCCAGTCCGGCTCCTGCGACGGCAGGAAGTCGATGCCGACCGGCTGGCCATGGCGCCAGTAA
The DNA here is from genome assembly GCF_035594035.1 of Sphingomonas sp. LY54. Classification (NCBI taxonomy): domain Bacteria; kingdom Pseudomonadati; phylum Pseudomonadota; class Alphaproteobacteria; order Sphingomonadales; family Sphingomonadaceae; genus Sphingomonas; species Sphingosinicella wutangchuni. The sequence continues at coordinate 3,096,976 of NZ_CP141588.1, read as the reverse complement.
GAGGAGATTTGCAGGATCGCCGGGCCGGAAAGCCCCTTGTGGGTAAACAAGGCCGCCTCGCGGAAGCGCGTCTTGCCCGCTTTGGCGACGATTTCGGTCGCCACTCCGGAAAGATCGCGGAACAGCACTTCGTCGCCGCCCAGGGTCAGCGGCACCAATGCCGGGCGCGGCTCGACGACCTTCAGCCCGAACTGGCGGGCAAGATCGTAAGCAAAGCCGGTCGCGCCCATCTTGGGGATCGAAGGCCCGCCGGTCGCGATCACAAGAGCCGGCGCCGACGCTGCCGCATCACCATGGCGCACCGTGAAGCAGCCGTCGGCATGCGTAACGTCGCGGACCGGGCTGCCCAAGGCGATCCGCACCGCGCCCTTGGCGCATTCCTCCATCAGCATATGGACGATCTGCCGCGCCGAGCCGTCGCAAAAGAGCTGCCCCAGCGTCTTTTCGTGCCAGGCGATGCGGTGGCGGTCGACGAGATCGATGAAATCCTGCGCGGTGTAGCGGCGCAGCGCCGATTTCATGAAATGCGGGTTGGCCGAGATGTAGCGGTCCGGCGCGGTGTGGACGTTGGTGAAGTTGCAGCGGCCGCCGCCCGAGATCAGGATCTTCTTGCCGGCCTGGTCGGAATGGTCGACGAGCAGCACCCGCCGTCCCCTTTGTCCGGCGACGGCAGCGCACATCAGCCCGGCGCCGCCGGCGCCGAGGACGATCGCGTCATATTGGAGCGGCTGGCTCAGCTGCGTTCCTTCGTCGCGGTGAAGCGGACACCCGGGTTGCGCTGCTCGTGGAAGCTCAGCTCCCACAAATCCTTGGCCATGAATACCGGTGCGCCGTCGCGGTCGGTCGCGACCGCGCTCTTGTGCCCGTCGACGAACGCCTTCAAATCGGCCGGATTGTCGGCCGAGATCCAGCGCGCCGTGTCCCAGGGCGAAGGCTCGAAGCGCGCGTCGACCTTATATTCGACCTCAAGCCGCGAGATCAGCACCTCGAGCTGGAGCTGGCCGACCACGCCGACGATCCAGTTGGCGCCGATCGAGGGGTAGAAGACCTGGGTCACCCCCTCCTCCGCCATGTCGTCGAGCGCCTTCCTGAGCTGCTTGGTCTTGGTCGGATCGCCGAGCACGACGCGCCGCAAGATTTCGGGTGCGAAATTGGGCAGGCCGGTGAAGCTGATCGACGCGTCCTCGGTCAGCGTGTCGCCTACGCGCAAAGTGCCGTGGTTCGGAATGCCGATGATGTCGCCCGGAAAGGCCTCGTCCGCCAGCTCGCGATTCTGGGCGAAAAACAGGATCGGGCTGTGCACCGCGATCGCCTTGCCGGTCGACGGCTGGAGCAATTTCATGCCCCGCTTGAAGCGGCCCGAGCAGAGCCGCATGAACGCGACGCGGTCGCGATGCTGCGGGTTCATGTTGGCCTGCACCTTGAAGATAAAGCCCGAGACCGCGTCATGATCGGGGTCGACCGGGCCGGCCGTGGTCGGCTGCGGCAGCGGCGACGGCGCATGCTCGCCTAGCGCCGCGATCAGTTCGGCGACCCCGAATTCCTTCAGCGCCGACCCGAAATAGACCGGGGTGAGGTCGCCGGCGAGATAGGCGGCGGAATCGAACGTCGGATAAGCGGCGACGGCGAGCGAGGCTTCCTCGCGCAGCTTAGCGAGGCCGTCGGGCGAGACGGTCTCGGCCAGCTTGGGATCGTCCATTCCGGAGAAAGCCACCGTGTCGCCCTCGAAATGGCCGCTGTCCTCCTTCGACGGCCGATGCAGGCGATCGTGGACGAGGTCGTAGACGCCCTCGAACTCCCCGCCCATGCCCACCGGCCAGCTCATCGGCGCAACGTCGAGCGCGAGCACGTCGGCAATCTCGTCGAGCAGTTCGAACGGCGGCCTGCCCTCGCGATCGACCTTGTTGACGAAGGTGATGATCGGCACGTTGCGAAGGCGGCAGACCTCGAACAATTTGCGCGTCTGCGTCTCGATGCCGCGCGCGGCGTCGATCACCATCACCGCGGAATCGACCGCGGTCAGCGTGCGGTACGTGTCCTCGGAGAAATCCTCGTGGCCCGGCGTGTCGAGCAGATTGTAGGTCACGCTTTTGTGCTCGAACGTCATCACCGAGCTGGTGACCGAGATGCCGCGCTGCTGTTCGATCTTCATCCAGTCCGAGCGTGCGCGGCGGTTCGCGCCGCGCGCCTTGACCTCGCCGGCGAGATGGATCGCGCCGCCGAACAGCAGCAGCTTCTCGGTCAGCGTCGTCTTGCCGGCGTCCGGATGGGAGATGATGGCAAAGGTGCGCCGGTCGGGACGGCCGGTCGGTCGGTTCAGCATGCGGGGATCCGTGGATAAGCGTTCCGCGGGCCCATAGCAAAGCCCGGCCGGAAAGGCGAGGCGGTGGCACTACGGAGCGCTAAGGTGCTGCGAAAGCGGGCTTTCACACGCTGGAGGCGTTACAATTCAACTTTTTCGGTAGAGATTGTGGCAGACACCTAACCAATTGGTTTCAAGGGTGTTTCAGGCGAAAACCGGCTTAGGTGTATTAGTCATATGCCACAATCCACAGGCGCGCTGTCACATCACCGCCACATTTCCCCACTCAATCCGGTCTCGCTTCTCCTGAGAGAGAACCACAGAAAGGGATTTTAAATGAAGCGCATCGCTCTCGCCGCCGTTGCGGCCACCGTCATCGCAGCCCCGGCTTTCGCCGCACCGTCGGGTCCGCGCATCGAAGGCATCGTCGGCTACGACCACGCCCAGGTCGATTTCACCGACATCGGCGGCTCGGATGAGGACGCCGGCGGCGTCGTCTACGGCGTCGGCATCGGTTACGACTTCGCGGTCGGCGCCAACGGCGCTTTCGGCATCGACGCCGAGATCACCGACTCCACCGCTGACCTCGAGTTCGTCGACGGCACCGACAGCGCCAAGATCGCCGTCAACCGCGACCTCTATGTCGGTGGCCGCTACACCGCCGCCGTCAACGACAAGGTGAACCTCTACGCCAAGCTCGGCTACACCAACGCCCGCATCAAGGGCTCGGTGACCACCGGCGGCACCACCGTCAGCGACTCCGCCAATGCGGACGGCGTTCGCGCCGGCCTCGGCGCGCAGTTCGCCATCGGCCCGAACTCGTTCGTGGGCACCGAGTATCGCTACTCGAACTACGAGGGTGACTTCTCGCGTCACCAGGCAGTCGCCACGTTCGGCTTCCGCTTCTAAGAGGCTTTTCGCCCCTTCAGAAGAATTGGGGAGGGAGCGCCTGGCGCTTCCTCCCTTTTTCTATGCCCTATTGATGCGGCGGCGCGGCTCGAACATAGCGGAGCCCGCACGCACCGATAGGGGACCAGCCTTGCCGCGCTACGAGCTGATTTCGGGACTGGAAGTCGATCCGGCCTTCAAGGCCTTCATCGAGAACGAGGCCCTCCCCGGAACCGGCCTTGCGGCGAGGGACTTCTGGTTCGGCCTGTCCGGCCTGCTGCGCGACCTCACCCCCGAGAACCGCCGCCTGCTGCGCCGGCGCGAGACCCTGCAAGCGGCGATCGACGCCCGCAACGCCGCGCTCGACGGACGCGCACCCGACCCGGCCGAGGAGGAAGCTTTCCTGCGCGAGATCGGCTATCTGGTCGATCCCCCTGCCTCATTCACGATCGCCACCGACGGCGTCGATCCGGAGATCGACGCGATTGCCGGTCCGCAACTCGTCGTTCCGGTCAACAACGCCCGCTATGCGCTGAACGCCGTCAACGCCCGCTGGGGCAGCCTCTATGACGCGCTCTACGGCACCGACGCGCTCGGCGACCTGCCCAAAAGCGGCGGCTATGATGCCGAACGCGGCGCGCGCGTTGTGGCATGGGGCCGCGACTTTCTCGACGAGATCGCGCCGCTAACCGGCGGCAGCCATGCCGACGTCACCTCCTACGGGATCGAGCATGGCGCGCTGGCGACCGACCGCGGCGGCCTCGCTGATCCGTCGCTGCTCGCCGGCTGGCGCGAAGGCGCGGTCCTGCTCCGCCACCACAACCTCTATGTCGAGTTGCTGATCGACGCCGCCCACCCGATCGGCCGGCCCGACAAAGCCGGAGTGGCCGACATCCGGCTCGAAAGCGCGATCACGGCGATCATGGATTGCGAGGATTCGGTCGCCGCGGTCGATGCCGAGGAGAAGATCGGCGCCTATCGCAACTGGCTCGGGCTGATGCGCGGCGATCTCTCCGCCCGCTTCGACAAAGGCGGCCGCACCGTCGAGCGCCGCGCCGAACCCGACCGGACCTACGAAACCGCCGACGGCCCGCTCGCCGTGCGCGGCCGGTCTCTGCTGTTCGTCCGCAATGTCGGCCACCTGATGACCAATCCGATGATGCGGATCGACGGCGAGGAAGTGTTCGAAGGCCTGGTCGACGCCGCCGTCACGTCGCTGATCGGCCTCCACGACATATACGGCGCGCGCGCCAATAGCCCCGCCGGGTCGATCTACATCGTCAAACCCAAGATGCACGGGCCCGAGGAGGCCGGCTTCGCCAAGCGCCTGTTCGACCGCGTCGAGGACCTGCTCGGCCTGCCCCGCAACACGGTCAAGATCGGCGTGATGGACGAGGAGAGACGCACCAGCGTCAATCTCGCCGCCGTCATCCACGCGGTGAAGGACCGGGTCGTCTTCATCAACACCGGCTTCCTCGACCGCACCGGCGACGAGATCCACACGTCGATGAAATTGGGGCCCATGGTCCGCAAGGGCGAGATGAAAGCGGCGCGCTGGCTGCAGGCCTATGAGGACAACAATGTCGATGTCGGCCTCGCCTGCGGCTTCGCCGGGCGCGCCCAGATCGGCAAGGGCATGTGGGCGATCCCCGACCGGATGGCCGACATGCTCGCGCAGAAGGCCGCGCACCCGAAGAGCGGCGCCACCACCGCCTGGGTCCCCTCCCCGACCGCCGCGACATTGCACGCCCTCCATTACCACCAGGTCGACGTCGCCGAGCGCCAGCGCGAGATCGCCGGCCGCACCCCGGCGCGACTCCACGACATCTTGACGATCCCGGTCGCCGAAGGCCGCAACTGGTCGGCCGACGAAGTGCGCGAGGAGCTCGACAACAACGTCCAGGGCATACTCGGCTATGTCGTCCGCTGGATCGACCAGGGCGTCGGCTGCTCGAAGGTGCCCGACATCCACGATATCGGCCTGATGGAGGACCGCGCGACCTGCCGCATCTCCAGCCAGCATGTCGCCAACTGGCTGCGCCACGGCGTGGTTTCCCGCGACCAGGTCCAGGCCGCGCTGGAGCGGATGGCGGCCGTGGTCGACCGCCAGAATGAAGGCGATCCCTTGTACCGGCCGATGGCGCCCGATTTCGCGGCCAGCACCGCCTTCCGCGCCGCCGCGGCTTTGGTCTTCGAGGGCGAGACGCAGCCGTCCGGCTACACCGAGCCCCTGCTCCACGCCCACCGGCTCGCGCTGAAGGAGACCGAAGAAGGATGAGCCGCAGCAGCGACAATAGCGGCACGCGCGAAGTCCGCGAGGCGCACCGCTTCGACGTCGCGGCGCTTGCGGCCTGGATGGAGCACGCGGTCGACGGCTTCGCCGGACCGCTCGCGGTCGAGCAGTTCAAGGGCGGCCAGTCCAACCCAACCTACAAGCTCGTGACGCCCGCCCGCAGCTATGTCCTGCGCCGCAAGCCCCCCGGCAAGCTCCTCCCCGGCGCGCACGCCGTCGACCGCGAATATCGCGTCATCACCGCGCTTGGGGCAGCCGGCTTCCCGGTCGCGCGCAGCTACGGCCTGTGCGAGGACGAGGCCGTGATCAGCACGCCCTTCTATGTGATGGAGATGGTCGAGGGCCGGATCTTCTGGGAGCCGAGCTTCCCCGAGGTGAGCGACGCCGAGCGCCCCGCTTATTTCGACGCGATGAACGCCACGATCGCGCAGCTCCACAGCCTCGATCCCGAAGCGCTCGGCCTTGGCGATTACGGCAAGCCCGGCAACTATTTCGAGCGCCAGATCGGCCGCTGGTCGAAGCAATATCTCGGCGACGTCGAGGCGGGGCGCGTGCCGGCGATGGACCGGCTGGTCGAATGGCTGCCGCAGAACATCCCCGCCGACGAAGAGGTCGCGCGGATCATCCACGGCGACTTCCGCTGCGACAATATGATCTTCCACCCGACCGAGCCCAGGGTGTTGGCGGTGCTCGATTGGGAATTGTCGACGCTCGGCCATCCCCTCGCCGATTTCGCTTACCACCTGATGGTCTATCGGATGCCCGCCAGCATGACGACCGGGCTGGCCGGCGTGGACCTTCGCGCGCTCAACATCCCCTCCGAGGCGGACTATGTCGCGGCCTATTGCCGCCGCACCGGGCGCGAGGGCATCCCGCACCTCGATTTCTACATCGCCTTCAACATGTTCCGCCTCGCTGCGATCCTGCACGGCATCAAGGGCCGGATCGCCCGCGGAACCGCCGCCTCGGCCCATGCCGACCGGATGGCCGCGGGGCTGGAGCCGCTCGCCGATCTCGCCTGGGCCCAGGCGCGCAAGGCCGGCGCCGCCGGCATACCGTAGACTCCGCAGGCGAAAGCACTAAGCTCCGTCGCTCTTGGCCGCTTGGGGGAGTGCTTGGTGGGAGGCGAGAGCGAAGGTCCGAACTGGCCGACCCGGGCCCGCCGCGTCGCCCGGCAGATCGGGCCGTTCCGGCTCGCCGCGACCGCTCTCTTCCTGGTCATCGGCCTGCTCTTCGCGCGCTACAGCTGGGAAATACCGCTCGCCAAGGACGCCGAGCGCGGCCTCTATGACCTGCGGCTGCTGGAGACCGCCGATCGGGTCGATCAGGACGATCGCATCGTGCTCGTCGTCTATACCGACGAGACGCTGGAGGCGCTGGCGAAGCGTTCGCCGCTCGACCGCAAGATGCTCGCCGATGCGCTGCTGAAGCTCGACGCGATGAACCCGAAGGCGATCGGGATCGACATATTGATGGACCAGCCCCAGGCCGAGGACCCGATCCTGATCGACGCCTTCCGAGGCATGAAGACGCCGACCTATCTCGCCTTCGCCTCGAACGCGACCAATCCCGATTACATCAAGCTGTGGCAGGAGGAATATCTCACCAGCTTCCTCGGCCAGTTGAAGCCGGGTCCGGTCAAGCCGGCCAGCATCATGCTCGAGCCCGATCTGGAGGACGGCGTCACCCGGTCCTGGCCCGCGCAGCCCGCAAGCCTGCCGCCTTTGCTCGCCAATGCGATGGCGCCGGAGCAGCCGCGGTTTCGCGACTACACCCGCAGCATCGCCTTCCGCCTGCCCAGGAGCGAGGAATATCCGGTCTTTTCCAAACTGCCGATCGACCTGTTCGCCACCGACATGGCGGCGGCCCTGCGCCCGCAGGTCGAGGGTCGCTACGTCCTGATCGGCGGCGATATCCAGGACATGGACGATTACGAGACGCCGATGACGCGCGTCGACGGGCGGCTGACCAAGGGCCTGGACATACACGCCCATCTGCTCGCTCAATTGCTCGACGGCCGCATGCCCGGCGCGATCCCGTCCTGGTCGCTCTGGGCGGTCGCCTTCGCCGTGGTGGTGGCCGGCGGGCTCACCAGCCTGCTCGAGATGCGGAGCTGGAAGCTGGCGCTCGTCCTCGTCGGCCAGGTGATCTTCTTCGTCACCCTCCCTTTCTATCTGCAGTCGATCAACGTCGACACGCTCGGCCTGCCCGCTTTCGGCTGGGCGGTCGGCTGGCTGTTCGCCTTCGCCGCGATCGGCACCGCCGCGCGCGCGGTCGGCGCCGAGGAACGCCGCTTCGCCGAGCATACGCTGGGCAAATATCTCCCGGCCGACATCGCCCACCAGATCTTGCGCGATCCCGAGCGGCTCGCGCTGAAGGGCGAGAAGAAGCAGATCTACGCGATGTTCACCGACATGGAGGGCTTCACCAAGCTCAGCCACGCGATCAAGCCCGAGCAATTGTCGTCCCTCCTCAACCGCTATCTCGATGAATTGAGCGACACCGTGCTCAAGCATGGCGGCACGATCGACAAGTTCGTCGGCGACGCCGTCGTGGCCTTCTGGGGCGCGCCGATCGCGCGGCCCGACGACGCCGACCGGGCCGCTCGCGCCGCCGTCGCCATGTACGAATGCGGCGAGGAATTCCGTCGCGCCGGTGGGCCCGAAATCCCGCCGCTCGGCTGCACCCGCGTCGGCCTGCACCGCGGCGAGGCGGTGGTCGGCAATTTCGGCGGCGAGGGCCGCATCCAATACACCGCGCTCGGCGACGGCATGAACACCGCCGCACGGCTCGAATCGGCCAACAAGTCCCTGAAGACGACGATCCTGGTCAGCGACGAGGCGAAACGGGAATCGACGCTCGACATCTTCCGGCCGATGGGCCGGATCGTGCTGTCGGGCCGCGCCACTCCCGTCCAAGTCTGGGAGCCCGTCCCGCAAATGGACGCCGGTCTGCGGCAAACATTGGTTAAGCTCTGGGAGCGCTTCGAAGCCAATGATAGGACGGCTCTTGCAGAGCTGCAGGCTGTCTCGGACAATCACAAGGATGATGCGGCGCTCGCCAATTTCGTGTATCGCATCAGGGAAGCCGGTCCGGGGGGGCACTATGTGTTGGGATCCAAGTGATATGAAGCTTCGATATCTTGCCCCGGTCTTGATGATCGCCTCGCTCGCCAGCGCGGCGGGCGCAGAAGTCCTTGTCGTGCGCGCGTCCGGCCCTTCGGCCAAAGCCTATCCGGCCGGGAAAGCCATCCCCGACAATGCGCGGATCACGCTCAAGGCGAACGACTCGCTGGTGCTGCTCGACGCGCGCGGCACGCGCACTTTGCGCGGGCCCGGCACCTTCACGCCTTCCGGCCCCGCCCAGGCGGCCCAGGGCTCGGTCCTCGCCTCAGCGGCGACCGCCGGCTCCAGCCGCCGCGCCCGCATCGGGGCGGTGCGCAACGTCGGCGGAGCGACCGCCGCGCGCAGCCCGTCGATCTGGCACGTCGACGTCGCCAGGAGCTCGAACATCTGCCTCGCCGACCCGACCAACGTCACTTTGTGGCGCGGCGACGCGAGCAAGGCCGCCCCGCTCACGGTGACGCGCCCGGGCGACGGCGCCACCCGCCAGTTGAACTGGGCCAAGGGCCAGACCACGCTCGGCTGGCCGGCCGACCTCGCGATCCAGGACGGCTCCGATTATCGCCTGACCTGGCCGGGCGCCGCGCAGCCCACCAACCTCAAATTTCGCACCCTCCCCGCCAAGCCGGGCGGGCTCGAGGAGATGGCGTCCTCGCTGATCCAGAATGGCTGCGAAGCCCAACTCGACGTGCTGATCGAGACGGTGAAGCTGCCCGACGACCAGTCCGCGCCTTCGGGCTGACCTTCTCCTGAGCAGGGGAAACGGAAAGCGGCGCCTCCGCAAGGAGACGCCGCTTTCTTTTTGGCTGCCCTCCCGCGAACGGGAGGGTGCCGGATCAATTGGTCGGGAAGCCGCGCTTGTGGAGCAGCGCGTTCACGTCCGGATCGCGGCCGCGGAAGGCGCGATAGGCCTCGGCGCGGTCGGTCTCGTTGCCGGTCGAAAGCAGGGTCTGGCGGAAACGGTCCGCGGTCGCCTTGTCGAACGGGTTGCCGGTCTCCTCGAACGCCGCCCAGGTGTCGGCGTCCATCGTCTCCGACCAGAGGTAGGAATAATAGCCGGCCGAATAAGCGTCGGACGAGAAGAGATGGTTGAACTGCGGCAGGCGGTGCCGCATCACCAGCTCCTTCGGCATGCCGAGCTTGGTCAGCGTCTCCCGCTCGAACTTGTCGGGATCGACGACGCCGTTCGGGTCCATGTGCAGCGCCATGTCGACCAGAGCCGACGAAAGATACTCGACCGTCGCAAAGCCCTGGTTGAACTTGGACGAGGCCTCGATCTTGTCGAGCAGCGCCTTCGGCATCGGCTGACCGGTCTTATAGTGTTTTGCGAACTTGCTCAGCACCTGCGGCGTCAGCAGCCAATTCTCGTTCACCTGGCTCGGATATTCCACGAAGTCCCGCGGCGTGCCGCCGAAGCTCGGATAGTAAACGTCCGACAGGAAATAATGGATGGCGTGGCCGAACTCGTGGAACAGGGTCTCGGCATCGTCGAGGCTGATCAGCACCGGCTCGCCAGGCGCGGGCTTCACGAAATTGTTGTTGTTCGAGCCGAGCACGATGTCGTCGCCGAGCAGGCCGGCGCGGCTGCGGTAGGTCGTCGCCCAGGCGCCCGAGCGCTTGCCGGTGCGGGCATAGTCGTCGCGGTAGAACAGGCCCACCTGCTTCCCAGTGCCCCGGTCGGTGACGCTGTAGACGCGGATGTCCGAATGCCAGGTCGGGACCGTGCCGGTCACTTCCTTGAAGTCGAGCCCGTACAATTCGCCCGCCGCCCAGTAGGACGCCTCGATGATGTTATCGAGCGCGAAATAGGGCTTCACCTCGTCTTGGCTGAGGTCGTAGCGATCCTTGCGGACCTTCTCCTGATAGTAGCGATAGTCCCACGGCTCGATCGTGATCTTGGCGCCCGATTTGGTGGCCAGCGCCTGCTGGTCGCGGACCTCCTCCTTCACACGCGCCACGGCGGCCGGCCAAACGCGGTTCATCAGGGCCATCCCGGCGGCCGGGGTCTTGGCCATCGTGTCCTGCATGCGCCAGTCGGCGTGGCTGCCGAAGCCGAGCAATTTGGCGCGGTCGGCGCGCAGCTTCACGATCTCGGCGATGATCTGGTTGGTGTCGTTCGCGTCCTTGTTGTCGCCGCGATTGACGAACGCCTGCCAAACCTTCTGGCGCAGCGCGCGATTGTCGGCGAAGGTCAGGATCGGATCGACCGCCGAACGGGTGTTGACGATCGCGTAGCTGCCGGCGGGGAGCTTGCGCTCCTTGGCGGCGGATGCCGCGGCGGCCTTCACGTCGGCCGGAACGCCCTTCAGCTCGGCCTCGGTGGCGGTGATGAAGGTGCTTTCGTCGGCCAGCACCTTCTCGCTGAAGGTCGCGAACTTGGCGGCGAGCTGCTGGTTGTAGGCCGAAAGCTGCTGCTTCTGCGCGTCGTCGAGGTTGGCGCCGCGGCGGACGAAGCTGTCGTAGAGGCGGGTGACGAGGCGCTGCTGCTTGGCATCCAGCCCGGAATTGGCGCGGGCCTCGTAGACCGCCTTGATGCGCTCGAAGAGCTTCGGATTGAGATTGATCTCGTCATAGGCGGCCGAAAGCTTGGGCGACCATTCCTTGTCGAGCGCCTGGTAGGCCGGAGTCGTCACGTTGCTGGTCATCACGCCGAACACGGAGAGCACGCGGTCGAGCCGCTCGCCCACCTTCTCGAGCGCTTCGACCGTGTTGGCGAAGGTCGGCGCGGCGCCGTTGTTGGCGATGGCGAGCACCTCGCGGCGCTGCTCGTCGATGCCGAATTGGATGGCCTCGGGGAACAGCTCCGGGGTCACCTTGTCGAACGGCGGCACGCCGTCATAGCCGCCCTGCCAGTCGGCGAGCAGGATATTGTCGGGGACGGCAACGGCGGCCTGGGCCGCCGGCGTCGCGGACGCCGTTTCAACGGCTGCGCTGTCGCTGGTCATGGTGGTGCAACCACCGAGCGCAAGCGCGGTTGCGCTCGCCAGAAGAACTGCTTTCAACTCGAAATCTCCAATATTCGTGACCGGCCGTCGCGGGAAGGCGGCGGCCGATGTTGGCCGGCTTCGTATACGATCAACCCTGAACCTTAGGCAACTTGGTCGCTTGTCCCACCGCGCCCGTCGCAGCCGCTTTGATTCGCCCCGGTTCGGGCGCATGATGGCGCCGCCAAGATCAAAGGGGGCGTGCGATGGAGGTTCAGGGTTTCTGGTCTGAAATCTCGTGGGGCGACCTGATCGGCCAATTGCCGTTCTTGCTGCTGGTCATCGCCATGTTCCGCCGGCAGCTGCACCGTCTCCGCGCGATCGTGGCGGCGGGCGCGCTGATCGGCCTGTTCCACGCCCTCTACTGGTCCGGCAACGTCCTGCTCGCAATCTGGTGGGGCCTGCTGCTCGGAGCGACCCTGATCCTGCTCGGCCAGCGCCTCTACGAGAGCAGCAAGGTCCGCTTCACGCCCGAAGAGGAGGAGATGCTGAAGGGCATCCTTGCCGGCCTCACCCGCAACCGCGCCCGCCACCTGCTCGATCAGGGCTTTTGGCTGAGCGGCCGCGAAGGCGACACGCTGACCCGCGAGGACGAGGCGGTCAGCCACCTCTTCTACCTCGCTGCGGGCGAGGCCCGCGTGATGAGCCAGGGCCGCCAGGTCGGCTTGTGCCGCAACGGCGACTTGATCGGTGAAGTCACCGTCCTCTCCGGCGACCAGGCGAGCGCCACCGTCGTCCTCGCCGGTCCCGCGCGCTTCTGGTGCGCGCCCGCCAGCGCGCTCCGGCCTTATCTGGTCGCGCATGACGATGTCCGGCACGCGCTGGAGCAGGGCTTCACCGCCGCGCTGCGCAGCAAATTGCGCGCCAGCAACCAGCGGATCGCCGAGGCGGGCGGCGTGACGGCCTGACCCGCTCCGATATGGTTCCATATTGCGGTTAAAAAATTTTCAGTGTGACATCCGAAACTATCCGATTTCTGCCGGGTTAGAACGAACTCGCCAGTCAGGCGACCCATATTCTAACCTATCCGGAGAAGTTGATGTTGAGTAAGCGTTCGCTCGTCAGTAGCACGAGCGCCAAGTCGCTGGTCCTTGCCAGTCTTGCCACCGTGTCGGCCACCCTCCTCACCGCCGCTCCCGCCGCCGCCCAGGCCGTGTGCGTGACCCTGCCGAACGGTGTCATCGATTGCACCGGCGCAGACGTCGCCGGAACCGTCGGGGCCGGGCTCGCCGTTACCGGCGCCACCGCGCCCGTCTCCGTCAACCTCCAGAACGGCTTCCTCTCGACCGGAACCGTCGCCGTTTCGACCCTGACCGGCGGCGTCGACCTCGCCTCGGCCGGCACCGCGCGGATCGCTACCGCCGGTCCCGCTCTCGTCATTGGTTCGGCAGCCGATATCGACGCTAACCTCACTGGCGCCACTACGACGGCCAACGCCGCCACCGCCGTGAGCCTCGACGCGGCGGGCGACCTCGCTTTCGCCGCCGACGGCACGATCGCTACGCTCGGCAATGCCGCCGACGCCGTGAACGCCACCGGCGCGTCGGTCGACCTCGCCCTCGGCACGGTCACGACCGCCGGCGTCAATTCGGACGCCGTCCAGGCGACGGCGCTTGCCGGCCCGCTCGACGTCACGGTCGGCACGGTAACGACCGCCGGCAATCTCTCGTCCGGCCTGCTGCTTGACGGCGCCGCCGCCATCGATGCCACTGCCGGCACGGTCCGCACGGCCGGCGCGAATGCTGACGCCGTGGTTGCCACCGGCGCTTCGGTCGCGCTCGATCTCGGCACCGTCGCTACCGCCGGTCTCGACTCCGATGCCGTCGTCGCGACCACGCTCGCCGGCCCGCTCGACGTCACTGTCGGCACCGTCGATACCGCCGCCAACCTCTCGACCGGCGTTCTTCTCACCAGCGCCGACGCGGTCAACCTGACGGCCGGCACGGTCCGCACGCTCGGTGCCGAAGCCGCGGCGATCGACGTGAGGGCGCTTGGCCCGGTCGCGATCGATGCCGGCGTCGTCAGCACCACCGGTAACCTCGCCACCGGCATCGCGGTCCATGCGGGTCTCGATCCGGTCGCCGTGGCCTTCGACAGCGTCGTCACCCGCGGCGCGAATGCCGACGGCGTGGCCATCACCGCCGACGGCGCGATCAACGTCGCAGGCGGCACCGTCGCCACCAGCGGCGCGGGCAGCGCGGGCATCGATGTCGCAGGCGCCGACGGCCCGGTCCGCGTCGCTAGCGGCGCCATCACCACCGCAGGCGCCAATGCCAGCGGCATCGCGGTGACCACCGACGCCGGCGTGCAGACCATCCTCGCCGGCCCGATCGCCACCACCGGCGCCGGCGCCAACGGCATCGTCGCGACCTCGGCGACCGGCAATGTCGGCCTTGTTGCGAACGGCAACATCAACGCCGCTCAGGGCACCGGCATCCTCGCCGACACCGGCGCGGCGCTCGACATCCGCACCGCGGCGGGCACGACCGTCAACGGCGCGTTGGCGGGCATCGACGCCACTTCGGGCACCGGCACGGCCATCACGATCGGCGGCACCGTCGGCGCGGCCAACGGCCTCGCCATCGACGCCGACGGCGGCCCCGCCACGATCGTCGTCGCCCCGACCGGCCGCATCAACGGCCGCGTCGATCTCACCGCCGGCGCCGACACCCTGCTCAACAACGGCACCTTCGCCGCTGTCGGCAACAGCGACTTCGGCGCGGGCGTCGACGTTCTCACCAACAACGGTACGCTCAGCGCCAACGGCGCGGTGACCTTCGCCGGGCTCGAGACGCTGAACAATAACGGTCTCGTCACCATGATCGACGGCGTCGCCGACGACGTACTGACGATCCCCGGCGCCTACAATGCTGCTCCGGGCGCCCGCCTGGCAGTGGACGTGGGCACTGGCGCCACCGGAACCGTCGCCGACCGCCTGGTTGTCGGCGGGACCACCAGCGGCACCACCGTGGTCGATCTCAACCCGCTCGGCGGCGCGGGCGTCGTCGATCTCGATGGCGCGGTGATCGTCGATGCCACTGGCGGCACCGGCACCTTCGTGCTCGGCAGCCCGGTCACGGCCGGCTTCGTCGATTACGACCTCGGCACCAATGCCGGCGGCGACACGCTCGTCCTTGCCACCGCGAACGACCGCGCCGTCGAAATGGCGATGCTTCCGCAGCTCGGCCAGGGCTTCTGGTATCGCTCGGCGGATGCCTGGGAGTCGGCAGCGGCGCAGCGCCGCAACGACCTGCTTACCGGCAGCGGCCGCTCGTTCGGCGTCTGGGGCCAGGTCTACGGCACCCAGGAGGATCGCGGCGACCGTCGCGACGTCGATGTCTTCGGCACCACCCGTAACGTCGATCTGCGCTACGAGACCGAAGCCCAGGGCGCGCAGGGCGGGTTCGACTTCCGCCCCGGCAACGGCAATTTCGTGGTCGGCGTCACCGGCGGCTACCAGAAGGCCGAGTCCGACTTCAATTCGGGCACCCAGGCCGAGCTGAAGGGCTGGAACGCCGGCGCCTACATGATCTACGGCGCGCCGCAGGGCTTCTACGCCCAGCTGCTCGGCAAGTATGACGACTTCGAGGTCGAGCTGGAGAACGGCACGTTGTTCACCGGCGCCGAGATCGACGGCAAGGCCTATGGCGTTGACGGCGAGGTCGGCTACCGCACCCAGATTGCGGGCGCGAACTTCGACCTG
This sequence comes from Sphingomonas sp. LY54, assembly GCF_035594035.1. NCBI lineage: Bacteria > Pseudomonadati > Pseudomonadota > Alphaproteobacteria > Sphingomonadales > Sphingomonadaceae > Sphingomonas > Sphingosinicella wutangchuni. The sequence continues at coordinate 3,081,684 of NZ_CP141588.1, read as the reverse complement.
GGCGCGGGCCTCGCTTACGTCCGCACTGACATGGACGGCTTTGCCGCTTCCAACGCCGTGTTCGAAGTCGACGACAGCGACAGCCTGCGCGGCCAGGTTGGCTTCCGCCTGAGCGGCCAGAGCGGCGCGTTCACGCCTTATGCCGACGTCAGGCTCCGCCACGAGTTCCTCGGCGACGGCGATGTCCGCTTCCTCAGCGGCGGCTACACGCTCCCGCTCGAGGATCGCGGCATCGGCACCTCGGTGCGCGCCGAGATCGGCGTCTCCGGCCCGAGCTCGCTTGGGGGCCTCTACCTCGCCGGCTGGGGCGAGATGGGCGACACGAGCAGCATCGGCCTGCGCGCGGGCTTCCGCTTCTAAGCCTGGCCGAAACGAAAGGATGCCGGCTCCGCGCAAGCGGGGCCGGCAACTTCGTGTTCAGGGCCCGGCCCGATCAATAGTCGCCGTCCTCGATCCTCTTCCACTCCTCGGCGGTATGGCAGGCCTTTTGCTTGGCAATGCGCGAGCCGGTATTCGCCCAGCGCTTGCAGATCAGCGGCTGGCGCGCCGTGGTCGCGCCGCCCTGGGTCTCCATTCGCTCGGAGGCATTCGGCGTCATGTCAGGCGGGCCCGCGGAGGTGTCCGTCTTGGCGTCGGCCGGCGCTGCGGCGATCAGCATCAAGGCTGCGAGGCCCGTCGCGAGATAGTGCGATCCAGTCATTTCGTCTCTCCACAGCAAGTGTCACATCCCACTGACACACTTACCCGAGTCGAAGCGCCAAGGCCCTGATCGTTCTTGCGAAATTGCCGGACCACCTCGCACAATCCCGGCCTCGCGCGTCCCGACCCGCCTTACCGTCGTCGCTGTCGTGAGCCTGTATAGGAAGCAGGCGCTATTGCGTCCCGACAGGATGATCTCTGGCGATCATCTTGCTTGAATGACCCCGGCAACTTGAACATAGTCGGGCGGAAGCTCCAGTCGCTGCCATGACTTGGCGGCGGAACTTCAGGGGGAGTGATGGGGCGCACTCGCAACAGCGCGATCATGTTTCTGGCGACGGCTTTGCTTTGTGCGCTGGCGATGGCGTTCGTGCTGCGGCCCGGGCCGGCGACCGCGACCGCCCAGGCCCAGCGTGGCGGCTCCCTGGTCGGCGTGGCGAGCTGCGGCGGCACGACCTGCCACGGCCGCTCCGAGGCCGACGGCAAGATCGTCCGGCAGGACGAGCTCATGATCTGGCAGGACGAGGCGAGCCCGAGCGGCGCCCACAGCCGCGCTTGGCGGGTGCTCGCCGAACCGCGCTCGCGCGCCATCGCCCAGCGGCTCGGCATCGGCGAGGCGACCAGCGCGCCGATGTGCCTCGGCTGCCATGCGACGCCGGCCGCCGCCGGCGCGCGCGGCCCGCGCTTCCAGACTTCGGACGGCGTCGGCTGCGAGGGCTGCCACGGCGCCGCCTCGGCCTGGCTGGCGAGCCATTATGCGGTCGGCGCCAGCCACGCCGCCAACGTCGCCCGCGGCATGGTCCCGCTCGACAACCCCAAGGCGCGCGCTTCGGTCTGCCTCGACTGCCATTTCGGCAGCAGCGACGCCGGCCAGTTCGTCAATCACCGCATCATGGCGGCCGGCCACCCGCGCATCAGCTTCGAGCTCGACCTCTTCTCGACGCTGCAGCAGCATCATGACGAGGACGGCGACTATGCAAGCCGCAAGCGCCGCACGAGCAACGTCCAGATGTGGGCGATCGGCCAGGCGATGGCGCTGGACCGTGCGCTGACCCTGTTCGCGGGCGCGCGCGGCAGCGACGGCCTCTTCCCCGAATTCTATTTCTTCGACTGCCACACCTGCCACCGCCCGATCTCGGACGATCCGCGCTTCGAGCCGACCGCCCTCGCCAATCCCGGACGGCCGATCCCGCAGGGCATGCCAGCGTTCAACGACGAGAACATGATCATGCTCTCGGCCGCCGCGCGCGTGGTCGTGCCCGCTCAGGCGGCGCGCTTCGACCGCGACAGCCGCGCCTTCCACAATACGATCGCCAAGGACCGCGCCTCCGCCATCGCCGCCGCCGCCGCCCTGCGCGAAAGCGCGCGTGCGCTCGCCAGCGCCTTTGCCGGCGCGCCGATGGGCCGCGACCAGACCTTCGCGATCATCGACGCGATCACCAGCAACGCCGTGTCCGAGCGCTTCACCGATTATGCCGGCAGCGTGCAGGCCGTGATGGCGACCGACACCTTGCTCTCGGCGCTCGTCAATGCCGGCGACGTCCAGACCGCCAGCGCCGAAACCATCCGCGCCGACATCAACAGCGCCTACCAGGCCGTGCGCGACCCCAATGCTTACCGACCCCGCGAATTCCGGGCCAGCCTCGGCCGCGCCGCCGCCGCGATAGGAAAGCTCCGCTAATGCGCCTTACCCCTACTATCGCAATCGTCTCCTTGCTCCTCGCCTCATGCGGCGGCGGGGGCGGCGGCGGCGGCGGAGGCGGCACGCAGGATCCGGTCACGCCGCCGCCCGCGCCGACGCCGGCCAATCTCTACGCCGTGCCGGCCGCCGAGGCGCTGAGCGAGGCCGATGTGGGACGCGTCATCGCCCAGGCAGTGGCGGAAGCTTCCGCGCGCACGCTCCCCGCCACGATCGCCGTCGTCGACCGGGTCGGCAACGTCCTCGCCATCTTCGCGATGACCAACGCCAACCAGCGCCTCGCCGTGCCGCGCGGGCCCAATGGCAGCACCCACGATCTGCAGGGGATCGATGTCCCCGCGGCCGCCGCGGGCGCGATCGCCAAGGCGATCACCGGCGCCTATCTCTCCTCGGGCGGCAACGCCTTTTCAACCCGCACCGCCTCGATGATCGTGCAGGAGCATTTCCCGCCATCGGCGGTCGCGCGCGGCCTCGAGAGCGGCCCGCTGTTCGGCGTGCAGTTCAGCCAGCTCCCCTGCTCCGATCTCGCCGCGCGCTTCGCCGGCACAGCCGGGCCGGCCGCCTTCATCGGCCCCAAGCGATCGCCGCTCGGCCTAGCGGCCGATCCGGGGGGATTTCCGCTCTACAAGAACGGCGTACTCGTCGGCGGCGTCGGGATCATGGCCGACGGGATCTACGGCTTCGATCCCGAGACGCAGGACGATGATCGCGACGCCGAGGAGATCGTCGCCCTCGCCGGCAGCACCGGCTTCGCCGCGCCCGACGCGATCCGCGCCGATCGCATTCCGGTCGACGGAACGACTTTGCGCTTCTCCGACGCCGAGCCCGGCGATCTTGCCAGCAATCCGGCCTCGGCACCGACCTTCGCGGCGATCAACGGCACGGCCGGCGTCCTGACGTCGGTCCGCGGCTATTACGACAGTTCGGGCGGCGTCCTTGCCGGCCGCGTCTATGGCAGCGACGCGTCCGGCATCCGCCCCGCCGCGCCCGCCGAATTCTCCAACCGCGACGCCTTCGTGCTCAGCAACGGGGCCGGCGGCAACCGCTTCCCGCTGCGCGGCGGCACCGATGCCGGCAGCGTCGCGCAGCCGCTCAGCCAGGCCGAGGTCACCGCCCTGCTCGAGGAGGCGTTCAAGATCATGAGCGCAGCCCGGGCGCAGATCCGCCGCCCGCTCGACAGCCGCGCGCAGGTGTCGATCGCGGCGGTCGACACCCATGGCGCGGTGCTGGGCATCGTCCGGTCGCCCGACGCCCCGGTCTTCGGCATCGACGTGTCGCTGCAGAAGGCCCGCACGGCGGCCTTCTTCTCGAGCGCGCGCGCCGGCGCCTTCCTGCAGAGCAATCCCGATGCCGACGTGCGCATGTTCGTCGGCGCCGCCCGCACCTTCTTCGCCGATCAGGCCGCCCTCACCGGCAAATATGCCTTCTCGGCGCGCGCCGTCGGCAATGTCTCGCGGCCCTATTTCCCCGACGGCGAGCTCGGCCGCCCGCCCGGCCCGTTCTCGCGCGCGATCGCCGAGTTCAATCCTTTCTCGACCGGCCTGCAATCGGCGCTGGTCGAGCAGAATATCCGCGATCATGCCGGCTTCCTGCTCGGCGCCGGCGCCGATACGCCGCCGCGCTGCACGTTCACGCCCGACGTGGCGGCGGGCCAGAACCCGCTCCAGAACGGCATCCAGATATTCCCGGGCGCGGTGCCGGTCTATCGCGGCACGCAATTGGTCGGCGCGATCGGCGTTTCGGGCGACGGCATCGACCAGGACGACATGATCAGCTTCCTCGGCGTCCATAATGCCGGGGTTCGGATCGGCTCGATCGGCAACGCCGCGCCCGACGTCCGCTCGGATCGGATCGAAGTCCCGGTCGACAATCGCACGGTCCGGCTGCGCTGGGTGAACTGCCCGTTCGCGCCGTTCCTCGGCAGCAGCGACCAGAATGTCTGCCAAGGCAAATAGCCGAAGTGGTGGCCCTCGCCCTTCCCTTCCTGCCCGTGGCCGCCCTGATGGCGATGCAGCAGCCCGCGCCGCCTCCGCCCGAGCCGCCGGTGATCGAGGATATCACGGCCGACGATCCGCTGCTGGAAGGCCGGCGCCGTCCAGGCGTGCCGCAGCATGAGCTGCCCGACGCGGTCAGCCAGACCAATGTCGGCGCGGTCCGCTCGCCCCCGCCCGAAGCCTTTCCCACCGACCAGATCCCGGTCCCCGACCGCTGGCGGCTGGTCGAGACTTTGGGCATCGCCAGGGAGCGCTGGTGGGACCCGTACAACCAGAACACGCTGAAGGGAGACCGCCCGCTCTGCATCCCGACCGCGGAGGAGCAGGCGCGCCGAGCACGCGAAGGCCTACCCAAATGCCGGACGCCGCGCTTCCTCGGCCTTAAGGGCCAGGACTGGTTCTTCGTCGCCAACGCCGTCTCGGACACGGTGGTCGAGCCGCGCACCTTTCCGATCCCGGTCGGCGTCCAGACCACCGACGATCCCGACAGCAACGACGTGTTCGGCGAGAATGATAGCCTGGTCTTCGCCCAGACCTTCATCGCCAGCGTCGCCCTGCTCAAGGGCTCGACCGCCTACAAGCCGCCCGACGTCGAGTACCGGCTGACGCTCGCCTACAATGTCAATTATGTCGACGTGTCCGAGCGGCGCATCCTGTCGGTGCGCCCGTCCGCGGGAACCGACCGCCTCGACCACTTCCTCGGCGTGCAGGAAGCGTTCGTCGACTATCATATCCGCAACGTCTCGGACCGCTACGATTTCGATTCCGTGCGCGTCGGCATCCAGCCGTTCCAGGCCGATTTCCGCGGCTTCCTGTTCAATGACCAGCAATTGGGCGTGCGCCTGTTCGGCAACCGCGACAACAACCGCTTCCAATATAATCTCGCCGCCTTCTGGCGGCTGGAGAAGGACACGAACAGCGGCCTCAACGACGTCACGCAGCGGCCGCGCGACGACTGGGTGGTGACGGCCAACCTCTACCGCCAGGATTTCCCCTTCGTCGGCCTCACCAGCCAGGCGAGCCTCACCTGGAACGCCAACCGTGAGCGCGGCGAGATCGAGGTCGACACCAATGGTTTTCCGGTCCGGCCCGCGCTCATCGGCAACCTGAAAACACGCAATTACGACCTCGCCTATATCGGCTATGCGGCCGACGGGCGGATCGGCCGCATCAACCTCTCGGCGCAGGCGTACGGCGCGTTCGGGAGCGACCGCGCCAGCATCTTCACCGGCGAAAAAGCCGACATCCGCGCCTGGTTCTTCGCCGCCGAGCCGAGCTACGACGTCGATTGGCTGCGCGTCCGCGGCGCCTTCCTCTACGCGAGCGGCGACGGCAATCCTTATGACGACAAGGAAACGGGCTTCGACGCCATCTTCGAGAATCCGATCTTCGCCGGGGCCGACACCAGCTACTGGATCCGCCAGACCATCCCGTTCGCGGGCGGCGGACGCGTCGTCTCGGTCAACGGCCGTAACGGCATTCTCAACGCGCTTCGTTCCTCGAAGGAGCAGGGCCAGTCCAATTTCAACAATCCCGGCACGATGCTGGTCGGCGCCGGCGCCGATGCCGATGTAACGCCGGAGATCCGCGTCACCGCCAATGCCAACCATCTCTGGTTCGCCAAGACCGCGGTTCTGGAAAATCTGCGCAACCAGGGCGGCATCGCGAAGGAGATCGGCTTCGATCTGTCGGTGGCGGCGATCTGGCGGCCGAAGATGACGCAGAATATCGTCTTCCGCGGCTCCGCCGCCGTCCTGGTACCCGGCAAGGGCTTCCGGCAATTGTTCGCCAATGACGACCGGCACGACGCTTATTATTCCGTGCTCTTGAACGCGATCCTGACCTTCTGATGGGTAGCCGCCGCCCCTCCGTGCCGGCCACGCTGTTCCCCGGCGAAAGCCGGGGTCCAGCGGCCACGCGCGGGATACCGGCTTTCGCCGGTAAGCTGGGAGCGGGCGCCGTGCTCCTCGCGTTGGCGGTAACAACCCCCTTGGTCGCCTCCGAGGGCGAGACGCCGGTCGCGCGCGATTACAGCCTCGTCCGGGCCGCGCCCGCGCCGCGCACGCAGGAATGGGACCAGGCCGACGCGAAAAGCGCCGGCTGCGTCAGCTGCCACACCGCAAGCGAAGCGCGGACGATGCACAAGTCGCCCGCGGTGGTGCTGGGCTGCGCCGACTGCCACGGCGGCAACCCGTCCGTCTTCGCCCAGGACGTTTCCGACCACCAGGCGCCCGCTTACGTAGCCGCGCGCGACCGGGCCCATGTCCTGCCGCTCTACCCCAAGGCGTGGCACTGGCCGTCGAGCGCAAACCCCAAGCGCAGCTACACCTTGCTCAATGTCGAGGCGCCGGAATTCGTCCGCTTCGTCAATCCGTCCGACTATCGCGTCGCCCGTGATGCTTGCGGCGCCTGCCATATCGAGGTGATCGAGGCGGCCGAACGCTCGCTGATGGCGACCGGCGCGATGTTTTTCGGCGGCGCGGCCTACAATAACGGCATCGCTCCGATGAAGAATTATATCTTCGGCGAGGCCTATACGCGCGAAGGCGAGCCCGCGAAGATCGTCTCGCCGTTGATGCAGCCCGACGGGAGCCCGTACGCCGAGCAGGCGGCGCGCGGCGTGCTCGGCGCGCTCTACCCGCTGCCGCAATGGCATGTCGTTCCGCCGGGCGACGTCTTCCGCGTCTTCGAGCGCGGCGGCCGCACGATCGGCACCCAGTTCCCGGAGATCGGCCTCCCCTCCCCGTCCGGATCGATCCAGCGGCTGGAGGAGAGCGGCCGTCCCGACATCCGCCAGTCCAATCGCGGCCCCGGCACCGGGCTGCGCGTCTCGATCCCGATCCTCAACATCCACAAGACGCGCCTCAACGATCCGTTCATGTGGTTCATGGGGACCAACGACCAGCCGGGCGACTATCGCCAGTCGGGCTGCGCTGGCTGCCACGTCGTCTATGCCAATGACCGCGAGCCGCGCCACAGCCTCACCTACGCCCGGTTCGGCCGCGACGGCCAGACCGCGACCGCCGATCCCACGATCGCGAGGAAGCTCGACCACGGCGCTCTGAAGGACGGTGCGCCTGGCAGTTCCCCGGCGAAAGCCGGGGATCAGCTAAGAAAAGAAAGCGGGCACCCGATCGGCCACGTCTTCACCCGCGCGATCAGCACCGCGCAGTGCATGAACTGCCACATGCACCAGCCCAACGTCTTCCTGAACTCCTTCCTCGGCTACACGATGTGGGATTATGAGGCCGACGCGCCCTTGATGTGGCCGGACCGGCAGAAATACCCCCCCGCCAAAGAGGTGCTGGAAACGCTCGACCGCAACCCGGAGGGCGCCGCGCCGCGCGGCAAATGGTCGGACGTGGAGTTCCTGCGCCGGGTCCATGACGACGTGAACCCGCAGGCGAAGCATACCCAGTTCGCCGACTATCACGGCCATGGCTGGAATTTCCGCGCGGTCTACAAGCGCGACCGCGACGGCAATCTGCTCGACGCCGACGGCGCCATCGTCTTGCCCGATGACCCCGAGAAGTTCGCCAAGGCCGGCGCGCCGCAATTCGTCCCGCCCGGCGAGCAGAAGGGAAAGGCGGTCCACCTGATGGACATCCATGCCGAGAAGGGCATGCAATGCGCCGACTGCCATTTCTCGCGCGACAGCCACGGCACCGGTTTCCTCTACGGCGAGGTCGCCAATGCGGTCGAGATCGGCTGCAAGGACTGCCACGGCACCGCCAAAGACTATCCCAATTTGCTGACCTCGGGCCCCGCCGCGCCGCCCAAGGGCACCAACCTCGCTTTGCTCCGCAACGAGGACGGCCGCCGCCGCTTCGAGTGGATGGTCGCCGACGACGGCCGCCGCGTTCTCGTCCAGCGCTCGATCGTCGATCCGGCGCTCGAATGGGAGGTGAGCCTGGTCAAGGACAGCGTCGACCGCACCCACCCGCGCTTCAACATGAAATCGGCACGCGCCAAGCTGATGGCGAAGGCCGGCGCCGAGACCGGCCAGTTCGCGTTCGGGCCGGGCGTGGCGGAGCAGGACCTCGCCCACAAGCCCGACGAGATGGCCTGCTTCACCTGCCATTTGAGCTGGACCACCTCCTGCGCGGGATGCCACCTGCCCGTCGAGGCGAACTGGAAGACGACCAGCCACAAATATGAGGGGATGGAGACGCGCAACTTCGCCACCTACAACCCGCAGGTGGCGCGCGAGGACATGTTCCAGCTCGGCCGCCACCAGACCACCAAGGGCAACATCATCGCGCCGATCCGCTCGACTTCGGCGCTGATCCTGTCGTCGACCAACATCAATCGCGAGCGCATCTACGTCCAGCAGCCGCCGATCAGCGCCGCCGGTTTCTCGTCCCAGGCCTTCGCGCCGCATTTCCCGCACACCGTGCGGCGGACCGAGACCAAGCAATGCAGCGACTGCCACCTCTCCGAAACCAACGACAATAACGCGATCATGGCCCAGCTCCTGCTGCAGGGGACCAATTTCGTGAACTTCGTCGGCCTCCACGCCTTCGTCGGCATGGAGGACGGCTTCCAGGCGACGCGCGTCACCGAATGGGACGAGCCGCAGGCCGTGATCGGCTCCTACCTCCACCGTTTCGCCTATCCGGATTATTGGCGGCTGCACGTCGACCGCAACAAGCGCGAGCTGCTCAACTGGACGCGCGGCAAGGCGTTCGACCGCAAGCTCAGCGGCGAGACGCAGGCGCTCGAGCAGTTCGCCAACATCGTCCAGGACACGGGCGGACCGGCGCGCTGCCTGCAATTGCGCGGCGAATATATGTTCGTTGCCGAAGGGCGCGGCGGCTTCCGCGTCTATGACATCGCCAGCGTCGGCAACAAGGGCGTTTCCGACCGGATTGTCACCGCCCCCTTCTCTCCCCTCGGCCACGACGCCCACGTCTCCACGCGCAACGCGACTTGCATGGCGCTCGCGACCAACCAGCCGATCAGCCTGCAGCGCAACGCCGCGATCCGCGCCGCCATGCCGGAGAACCAGGAACAGGCGCTGCACCCCCTCTACGGCTACGCCGTGGTGACCGATGCCGAGGAGGGCCTGATCCTCGTCGACGTCGACACCTTCGCCGACGGCGAGCCGCGCAACAATTTCCTGAAGCGCGCCGTCACCTGGAACGAGAACGGGGTGCTCGCCGGCGCCCGCCACGTCACGCTGGCCGGCCGCTATGCGTACATTGCGGCCGACGCCGGGCTGGTCGTGGTCGATCTCGACGATCCGCCCAGGCCGCGCCACGTGACGACGCTGCCGCTGCGCGCCGCCCGCGCGTCGGCGCTGCAATTCCGCTATCTGTGGGTCACCGATGGCGAGGGCGTGAAACTGTTCGACGTCACGCGCCTCGATGCGCCGCGCGCCGTGCCGCAGGCGACCGTGCCGCTCGCCGATGTCCGCCGTATCTACCTCGCCCGCACCTATGCCTATGTCGCCGCCAAACGCGACGGGCTCGTCATCCTCGACGTCAAGAATCCCGAAGCGCCGCGGATCGCGCAGCGCGTGACGCTGGACGGCGCGCTGAACGATGCCGAGGACGTGATCGTCGCCTCCACCAACGCCTCTTTGTTCGCCTACGTCGCCGACGGGCGCAACGGCCTCAAGGTGGTCCAGCTCACCTCGCCCGACAGCCAGCCCAATTTCTACGGTTTCTCGCCCGCCCCCCGGCCCGAGCTGATCGCCTGGGCGAAGACGCCGAAGCCGGCGCTGGCCCTCAGCAAGGGCCTCGACCGCGACCGCGGCGTCGACGAGAGCGGCGGCCAGATCGCCGTGTTCGGGCGGCTCGGCTCGCGTCCGTTCAACCGCGCGGAAATGGAGCGGTTGTTCCTCACCCGCCGCGGCCTGCCCTGGAAGGTGCGCGACACCGGCACCTTCGCTGACTGGGTCCCCTGACGCCGGGGATCAGGCGCCGTTCTTCTCGGCCGCCAGCATCTGCACCAGGGGTTGCAAGGCAGGCTCGTAGCGGGCGAGGACAGTATGCTCCTCCGCGGTGTTGTAGTGCGACATCAGCGAGGTGCCGTTCCACAGATGCAGCGCGTAGCCGGGCGGGTCGGCAACGATCATCGGCCTTCCGTCCGGCCGGTCGGGATCGATCGTGTCGAGATCGAGCGCGACCTGCGGCGCCGTCGAGGGACAGACCATCAACGTCGTTCCGCCCCATTGCGTCGTCACCGGCCGGTGCAGGTGGCCGGTGACCATCGCGACGATGTTGCGATGCTGCGAGACGACGCCGTGCAGGCGCCGCACCCATTCGGCATCCGGATCCTCGTTCATCCAGCTCAGCCCGGAATCGACCGGCGGGTGATGGAGCACCAGCAGGGTCGGACGGTCCGGCTGCTCGGCCAGCCGCGCCCGCAGCCATTCGGCGCGGATCGCGCAGAAACTGCCGCCGTGGCGCCCGTCCTCGAGCGTATCGAGGACGAGGATACGCAGCGGGAAATCCTCGATCGCATATTGGATGAAGCCATCGACGGTCGGCACGTCCGGGAAATAGCGGAGGAAGGCATCGCGCGCGTCGTGATTGCCCATCGCGTAGAAGACCGGGAACGGACAGGCCGCGAGCGCGTCGCTCAGCCTCTGGTAGGACACGTCGTCGTCGCCCGCGTCGGCAAGGTCGCCGGTCGCGAGCAAGAGATCCGGCCGCGGGCGCATCTCGCACAAGGCGTGCAGCGTCTGGTCGAGCCGCTTGCGGTTGAACTCGGCGGGATTGTCGGGCTCGAAACCGAGATGGAGGTCGGTGATCTGCGCGATCAGCATGCTCAATTCCGTGCCCCGATGCTCGCCACATTCGTGTCCTTCTTCTTGCCGCGGACTCTCTGCCGGACCAGCATCGCGGGCGCCCCCTCATCCATGTGATAGTCATGACACATTGCGCACCCGGACGGCACCTCCGTTGCGGAGCTTTCGCCGCCATGGCAGGTCCGGCAGCTCTTGAGGTCCGGCAGCAACAGATCCGTCGCGCTGTTCGAGCGTCCCGCGGCGTGGCAACTCGAGCAGCTCTGGGTCTCGTGCGCCTTATGGTCGAACCAGCCCTTGTGCATGTAGCGTAGCGGGAAGGCGACGGGCCGGATGCCGAAGGCGAGCGAGCCGCGCGGCGGCGCATCGACGCCATGGCAATCGAAGCAGGCGCCGCCCGGCGAGAAGACCGCCCTTATCGCCCGCTCCGCACGGCCCGGCGCGATCGTGCCCGAAGCAAAGCGCCCGCGCGCCTGCGCCTGCGGAACGTCGCCCGGCCTCCGCCGCGACATGCCGCCGAGCGTCGCCGGCGGGCTGGGCGCTCGCGCCCGGTAGAAATCGCGCAGGTCGGCGACGACCTGGCCCGGCGCGCCATGCCGGAGCGTGCGCACGGTCCCGTCGACGCGGTCGAACGCGAGGCTGTGACACATCGCGCAATCTTCCTCCATCGTCACCGGCTGGAAGCGCACCCCGTCGGGCGTCGGATCGTGACAATCCTTGCAATCGAGCGCCTGGCCGAAGCCGTAATCCCGGCCCAGTCGCCGCGCCATCTGGGCGACGCCGTTGGTGGTGGAAAGATGCATCGCGTGCGGGAATTTGAGCCCGCTATCCTCGCGCGGCTCGGCGTCCAGCGAGACGCGCCGGATCACCGGCCGGTCGCCGCGCCAGTCGGTTAGCACCGCCGGGCGGAACTGGGGATGCGCGGTGCCGAAGTCGCCGGCGTCGGGCAGCTTGGTGTCGGGCAGCTTGGCCTTGAGGTCGGCATGGCAGTCGCTGCAGAAACGCTGCGCCGTCACCGGCATCTTCTGCGCGCCTTCATGCTCGACATGGCATTCGACGCAGCGTCCCGGCGGGATGCCGAACGTTTCCTTGAAGGCGAGCTCGACCCGCCCGCGGGTGCCGAGATCGGGCTGGGCCCGCGCCAGCCGGAACGGCTCGGCATGATCGTGGACCTGGGTGTGGCAGGCCGTGCAGCTGTCGTCGCGCACCGCCTCGAACGGCTTGACGTGGCAGGCTTGGCAGTCCTTTTCGAGGCCTGCGTGCGCGGTCGAGAGCGCGCCGGGCGTCCACATCGAGTCCGCATGGAAGCGCGCCGCCTCGCGGTCCTGCCGCTGCTGGTAGTAAGACCAGACCGGCCAGGCGAGGAACAGCGCCAGCACGGCGAGCGCACCGATCCACGCCGTCTTGCGCTTGCCTGGCATCACGGCGGACAGCGAGAAGAGCCGGTCGGCATCCGGGCGGCGGTCCGCTTCGCCGACGGGCACCTTCTCCATCACGATCGCCACTTCTTCGGCGCCGATCGCCGCGGGCATCACGCGCAGCAAGTGGCTCCCGATGCGGATGTCGCCGCCGGCAGGCAGTTCGATCGTTCCGCTGCGGACTTTCTTGCGGCCGTCGAGCTCCACATAGAGCCCTTCCCCGGCGGTGACGCTGAGTTGGCCCGGGCTCGTCCGCTCGATCGTCGCGTGGTGCAAGGCCGCCGCGAGGTCCGACAGGCGGACATGGCTGGCCGGATCGCGGCCGATGTCGAGCCGGTCGGTCTCGATCCGCGACGTGCGGACGATCTCTCGACCCGCGGCGCTGCGCGAGACCAGGCGGAGAAGGAAGGCCATCGCGCCGCTCACCAGTAGAAGAACACGCTGACGATATGGGCGGCGAGCGCGGCGATCAGCGCAAAGGTTATCGGCACATGGACGTAGAGCCACACTTCGAGCCGCGCCTTGATCTTCAGATGGCGCCGGATCCGATTGAGCGCCGCCAGCTTGCGGTCGAGCAGGCGCACCACCGCAGCCAGCGCCTGGTCCTCCCCGCCCTCGGCCAGCGCCATCCGGGCCCTGAGCTCGCGCAGGGCCGCGGCGGTGCGGCAGCGCGGGTAGCGGCCGGTCAGCCGCCGGTAGAGGCCGCCGCGAAACGGGTCGTCCCCGGTCGAGCGCAGCACGATGCCGGTATGCTCGTGATCGAGCGGCTGGGCCACCGCCTCGAGCTGCTGGTCAAGCTTGTCCACCGCGTCGATCATCTGCGACTTCGTCATTTCGGACCGGTTGTCGCTAAGCTGGCGCGGCAGCGTGGCATAAACGGAGATGCCGTATATGCCCGAGCCGACTACGATCAGCATCAGCGCATAGGCCAGGCTGTGGACGTTCCAGCCGAGCTGGAAGCCGCTGTGCAAGGTCGCGATCACCACCAGCGCCAGTCCGAGATAGACATGGGCCGAGGTCCACGCCTTGAGCGACCAGCGCCCGGGCGTCATCACGCGCTTGCGGATGCCGAGCGCCGCCAGCCACAGGATCAGCAGCGCGCCGATCGTGCCCAATGTGTAACCGATCCAGCTGCCGCCGTTCGGGCGCGGCTGGGCATCGGCAAAGGCATAAGCGACGAAGCTCACCAGCGACAGACCGATCGCGACCTTGAGCCAGCGCATCCGCGCATGGCGGAGGAAGCCCTGATGCCCCGTCTCCGCATGGAGGTCGGTCCGTGCGATCCCCCCGCCGGGCATCAGGGCGCCATCCGCGCGTGCCGCCCGTTCATCCGCCGAGCCTCGCCACGGTCAGGAATTGCTCGGGCGCGACCCGGATCGCGGCGCCCGTCGGGCAGGCGCGCACGCAGGCCGGCCCGCCGGCTATGCCCGTGCACATGTCGCATTTGATCGCCTTCTTCGGCGTCTCGGGCGAGGCGCGGTGCTCGGTCCATTCCCTCGGCGGCTCCCCGGGCCCTGGCCCCAGGCCGGCGAGCAGCCAGGCGAGCAAGGGCGGCTTGCGTGGCGGCACCTTGTCCATCCGGATCACGCCATAGGGGCAGTTGCGCTGGCAATTGCCGCAACCGATGCAGGTCTCGTCGATGAACACCTCGCCGTCCGGCCCGCGATGGATCGCGTTGGGGGGACAATCGGCCATGCAATGCGGATGCTCGCAATGCCGGCACGAGGTCGGCACGTGGAGATGGGCGAAGGTCTTGCCGGCCTCGCGGTCGAGCCGCGACAGACCCTCGTGGCTGTCGGCGCAGGCGCGCTCGCAATTGTCGCAGCCGATGCATAGATTCTCGTCGATTAGCAGCACGTCGGTGGCTTCGCCGATCCCGTTCTCGACCAGGAAGGACGCGACCGAGGAATAAAGATCGACGACGGTGCCGAAGCCGTCCTTGCTGGCCTCCACGAACCTGTTCAACGCCTGGCGCGCGGCCATGTCCTGCCGCGTCTTGGCCATAAGTTCGGGCTTGCGCGCGAGCAGCCGGCGGAAGGCGTCGCCGTCGAGCCGGATCACTTCGGACTTGATCGCCGCCCGCACGGTCGCCGTGCGCCGGCCACCGTCGATCAACGCCATCTCGCCGACATAGGAGCCGGCCGGAAGATAAGAGAGGAAGACCGGGCGGCCGCCGACACTCTTCTCGACCACCATGGAGCCCTGGCGGATGACGAAGACGTCATAGCCCTCCTCCCCCTCGCTGATGATCGCCTCGCCGGCGCGGACCTGGCGGAGCTCGGCCGTTTCCAGCAGCTCGGCGAGGTCGGCCGGCGCGAGCCCGGAACCGAATATCTGGAGCAACTGACGTTCGGTCGAGATGCGGGTCACGGCGCGCGTCGCTGCCGGCACCGACGCCATCAGCTTGAGCGCGGCGTTGCGCGGCACCTCGACCAGGATCGAATCCTCGGCAGCGCAAACGGTGGCGCCGCGCGGACGGCCGGAGATCAGGCCGACCTCGCCGAAGATCGACCCGGCGGCGATGGGCACGGTCGCGGAACTATCGTGCGGGCTCACCTGCACCGCCACCGAACCTTCCACGACTCCGAACAGGGAAGAACCGGGCTCGTTGCGCCGAAACACGAGCGCGCCCTCGCCATAGAAAGCGACGCGGCTGTCGAGCATGAACTCGCGCATCTGCAGCGGCGACAGGTCGTTCAAAATGGCGACGTTGGCGCGCAGATGTTCGAGCCACTCGTCGACGCTGCGGCCGCCCGGGAGGTCGGCGAACTTCGCCTCCAGGATCGGCTCGTCGGCCGGCTTCAGGCTGCGGTTGCCGGCGATATATTCGACGACATCATAGCCCTGGTTCATGCAATGCTTGATCAGCGGATAGCCGGCGAGAGCGCCGATCACGTAGATGCCCGGCTTGCTGCTCTCGAAATGGGGGCTGAGGACGGGCAAGGCTTCGCGGTCCTCGCCGCTGAACGCGATCCCGATTCCCTCGACGAAACGGCGCGGCGCCGCCGAGCCCATGCGCGCGATGACCCGGTCGCAGCGGATCCGCTGCACGCCGTCGCGCGTGTCGACGGTCATCCAGCCCGGCTCGACCTTCGCCGGCACGCTTTCCGTCAGCGGAGTGACCCGGCCGTCCTCCTGCGCCGCGGTCAGCGCCTTCACGTTCGCGCCCTTGGCGCGGACGAACTCGGCGCCCCGGTTGAGGATGGTGACGGCATTGCCCTGCTCGGGGTCGGCGGCAAGGCCGAGGGCATTCTCGATCCCCGCATCGCCCGAACCGACCACGACGATATGCTCGTCGACATATTCGCCTGGATCGTCGAGCTGGTACTGGACGTGGGGCAGGTCCGCGCCCTCGCAAGCCATGCGGTTGGGATTGCCCTGGGTGCCGATGGCGAGGACGACATCCTCGGCGCGGATCACATCGCCATGGGCGGTGGTGAGCGTGAAATCCCCCGCCTCCCCTTCGATCGCGGTGACATCGGCCCGCAGCAGGACGTTGATGCCCTGCGACCGCGCCTGCTCGTCCCAGCGCGCCAGCACCGACTCGCGCGTCCCCGCGCCGAAACCCATGTCCGAGCGCAGCACGAGCTGGCTCGGCGTGGCCATCACATGCTTGCCCTTCTGATATTTGAAGATGGTGTCGGAAAGATGATCCGACTTCTCGAGCAGGACATGACTGATGCCGAGCTGCGCGGCGCGGGCCGCGGCACTGAGGCCGGCAGGTCCCGACCCGACGATCGCGATACGAACGCGCGCCGTCATCCGTTTTCACTCCGATGCGGCATGCACCCCCGGGGCAAATCCCTATCGCGATACTGTAGCGCGCGGAATAGACTATGCCAGACTTGACGGACATTATTTTGCACGGATGATCGTCGACTATGGCCACACAATCGCTACGGAACCGTTTTTCACCCGCAACGATCGCCTTGACTGCGGCGGGCGCCCTCGCGCTCGCGTCGGCCGGCATCGCTTTCTACCGCTCGGGCGAGGCGCCAGCCCCGGTTGCCGCCGTCCATGGCACCGCCGCGCCCGATCAGCCGGCGCCGCAGGTCGGCGAGATGATCGCGCGGCTGGAAGCCCGGCTCCGCGCCGACCCCGATGACGCGGAAGGCTGGCGGATGCTGGGCTGGTCGCATTTCGAGACCGGCGACCTGATGCGCTCGGCCGCGGCCTATCGCCGCGCCGCCGAGCTCGAGCCGGGCAATGCCGAAAACTGGTCGTCGCTGGGCGAAGCGCTGCAGTCCGCCACCACCCGGGTCTCGCCCGACGCCGCGGCGGCGTTCGCCCGCGCGCTGAAGATCGACCCGAAGGACCCCCGCGCGCGCTATTTCACCGCGGTGCAGAAGGACCTTGGCGGCGCGCACGATGCGGCGATCGCCGACTGGATCGCCCTGCTGCGCGACACGCCGGCCAGCGCGCCGTGGGAAGCGGATCTGCGCCGCACCATCCAGCAGACTGCGGCACGCGAGCGGATCGATCTCGCCGGCCGCATGCCGGCGGCCCGGGCGCCGGTCGCGACCGCGGCCATTCCCGGCCCCACGCCGCAGCAACTGGCCGCCGCCGCCGCGATCCCGCCGGCCGAGCAGGACGCGATGGCGCGCGGCATGGTCGAGGGGCTCGCCGCGCGGCTCGCCGCCAATCCCGATGACAGCGCCGGCTGGATCCGGCTGATGCGCGCCCGGATGGTGCTGGGCGAGCCCGAGGCTGCCCGCGCCGCGCTCGCCTCGGCGCGCGCCGCCTTCCGCGGCAACCCCGCCGTTCAATCCGAGCTTACGCGCGCCGCCGCCTTGCTCGGCGTCCCCGGTGGCGACTGAGGCCGCCACGATTGTTTCCATCGTCGGGACGCGTCCCGAAGCGATCAAGATGGCGCCTGTGGTGCGGGCGCTCGCCCAATGCCCCTGGTGCCGCCAGCGGGTGTTGCTGACAGGGCAGCATGCCGGTCTCGCCGGCCATTTTTCCTTTGTCCCGGCCTGCGCGGTCGAGGACCTCGGCGTCGATCCCGCCTGGCTCAGCGCCGGCGAGATACGCGAGGCGATCCGCGACCGGTTGTGCGGCTGGCTGGCGCGCGAACGGCCCGCCATGGTCCTGGTCCATGGCGACACGTCGAGCGCCGCCGCCGGCGCCTTCGCCGCCTGCGATTGCGGCGTGCCGCTAGCCCACGTCGAGGCCGGCCTGCGCTCCGGCGACCTCCAGCAGCCCTGGCCCGAGGAGGATCACCGCATCGCCATCGACGCGCTCGCCGACGTGCTGTTCGCGCCGACCGCGACCGCCGCCGCCAATCTCCGCGCCGAGCACGCGCCGGGCGTAATCCACGTCACCGGCAATACCGGCATCGACGCGCTGTTCCGCGTGCGCGACACGGCCCTGCCCGTATCTGTCGGATCACGCCCGACGATTCTCGTGACCTGTCACAGGCGCGAAAATCGAGGCCCGCGGCTGCGTGAGGTGGCAAAGGCGCTGCAGCGCCTGGCGGCAACCCTGCCGATCGACATCCTGTTCGCGCTCCACTCGAACCCGCAGGTGCGCGGGCCGATCGAGCGGCTGCTCGCCGGCAGCGCCGGCATCACCCTGCTCGACCCGCTGACCTATGAGGAGATGGTCGCGCTGATGCTGCGCTCGTGGCTGATCCTCACCGACAGCGGCGGCCTCCAGGAGGAAGGCGCCGCGCTCGGCCGGCCGGTGCTGGTGCTGCGCGATTCGACCGAACGCACCGAAGCGCCCGACAATATCGTTTTGGTCGGCACCGACAGCGCGCGCATCGTCGCCGCGGTCCGCGCTCTCGCGGCCGATCCGCACGCTTATGCGCGCATGGCCCGGCCGAGCCTGGCCTTCGGCGACGGTCGCGCGTCCGAACGCATCGCCGCCATCCTGGAGGACTGGCTCGCCCGCCGGCCGGCCCCGCGGCCCGATGCCGTCGCGGTCCCCAAGATTCGGGCCGACCTTCCTTGACAGCGCCGCCGCCTCCCCATATGCGACCGCCAGCCGACGCGGCCACGCGCTGGCCCCTTCGTCTAGCGGTCTAGGACGTCGCCCTCTCACGGCGAAAACACGGGTTCGAGTCCCGTAGGGGTCACCATTCTCAAGCCATCGTTTAGCTGACTTTTTCTAGCGCACGCTAAAAACAAGCCACATGGTAGCGATCGCTCTCGGCGGACTCTCCCTTTGCCGAAACTGCGAGATGTTTGGCCTTTGTGCGGCGCCCCGGCTAACCAGGCGCAGCCGCTATGGCGACATGTCGCCACCTGGAATAAGATTGCGACCAACGAGGCGCTTGTCATCGTTCCGCGGGGATCCGCACCGCGCAATGTAGATCATGCTGCTCGAGTAATGCAGCGCTCTCCGGCAACCCCGGCCGTCCAACGGCGTTGGGCCTTGATGGAAATCGGCACGTTCGGACCGGTGCACGTCACCTGGGCAGATGTTCTGGCCAGGATGGGCGCCGCCCTGCTGCTGTCGTTCCTGTTGGGGATGGAGCGTTTCCTGCGCAAGAAGCCGGTCGATTTCAGGCCGTTCGTCATCATCGCGCTGGCCTCATGCACGCTCACGCTGGGCATTTCCGAATATGCTTTCCGGGCGGATGACCCGCAGCTCTCCATCGACCCGGCCAAGGTCGTGAGCGGCGTCATGACCGGCATCGGCTTCATCGGAGCCGGCGCGTTGTTCAGGGAAGAGCATACGGTCTTCGGAGCCGGCTCGGCCGCCTCGATCTGGGCATCGGGCGCCATCGGGCTCGTCTGCGGCTTCGGGTTCCTCTGGCTTGCCGGCCTGTTGGCCCTGGCGCTGGTGCTGGTCCTTGGCCTCAGCCGGCCGTTCACGACGGAATATACGATCAGGGTGGACGACGAAGAGGACAGTGACAAAGGGTAAGGTTCTAATGGCGACCGAGCAATGTCGAACTGGAGGAGAATGGAATGTTCGACTTCATGATCGGTCTCAGCCGGGTGGTGCTGCCGATTTTCATATTCTGCACCATGGCCAATGTGGGGATGACGCAAGAGCCGAAGCGGATCGTGCAATATTGGCGCGACTGGCCCTTCTGCTTGAAAATGCTCGTCGCCAACTTCATCGCGGCGCCCGCGGTCATGTGGATCCTGCTCAAGATCTGGCCGCTCCCCGTCGAATATATGGCGGGTCTCGCGGTATTCTCGCTGTGCGCCGGCGCGCCCTTCCTCATCAAATTGACGGCGGTGTCCGAGCACGACCTGGCATTGGGGGCGGCGACGATGGTGCTGCTGGTGCTTGCCACGATCGTCGTCGTGCCGCTCGCCCTTCCCCTGCTGGTGCCGGCGCTGTCGGTCGACGGCGGCGCCATGGCGTGGACGCTGGCACGCCAGTTGTTGCTGCCGATGATTATCGGCGCGCTCGTCGCGTCGCTGCTTCCCGGCCTCAATCGCCGCCTGCAGCCCTGGGTGGCCTGGATAGCCAATATCGCTCTCAACGTGGTGCTGGTTTCGACCATCGTCGGCTATCTGCCCGAGATGCCCGCGATCATACGCTCCGGCGCGCTTATCCTTGGGCTGCTGTTCGTCCTGGCCGCGTTCGGGCTCGGCTATCTCGCCGGCTGGGGCAACGACGCTCTGGAGGATATTGGCGGCCTTGCGACCGCCCAGCGCAACACCGCTGCGGCCATGCTGATCGCGGTCAGCAGCTTCACCGATCCCACCGTGTTCGTCCTCATCACCCTCGTCAACACGATCGCCATTGCTTTGCTGATCGCCATCGCCAAGGTCTTGAAGGGCGACAACGCAAGAGCCGCGCCGCTCTGGCTGCCACCCCGGTTAAGGTAGTGCCCGCTGGTCAAAGACCTGGGGGCCGGCCTGGTCAACGGCGTGGACAGCGTTCCGGGGGCTCGCGCTGGCGGCGCCGGCGTCAACCCGATCCCGCGCTCCGCCAGCGCTCAGACCATCTCCGACCGCGCCGGCTCTGCCTGCGACACTTCGTTCCTGCCCTGCTGCTCCCGGATCAGCGCGGCCTGAAGCTTCGCCTCCTGCTCCGGCGAGAGGGAGGAGCGGATGATGCGGCCGTTGAAGCCCTCCAGCTCGGCGAGAACCTTCTCCGGCTGCGCCTTGCGGACCAGCAGGAAGAGTGCCGACGCATCGGGCTGGAGCGTGGCGCCGATCTCGCGAATGAAATCGTCGTTGATGCCATAGTCGATGAGGCTGCCCGACAGAGCCCCGGTACCCGCCCCCAACGCGCCGCCCACCGCGAGGCCGGCCAGCGGATTGAGGAACAGGAGACCGACCAGCGTGCCCCACAGGGCCCCGGACAAGGCTCCGTAGCTGGCGCCCTGACCCGTCATGCTGACCGACTGCTTGATGCGGACCTCGCCGCCAGCGTCCCGGATCGCGACCACGGCGTCCTCCAGATCGATCAGATATTCGCGTTTCAGCCGCGCCAGTTGCGTGAGCACGCGGTCGGCATCTTCAGGAGAGTCGAACCCGACGACGATCAATTCGGACATAGATTGCCTCCTTGGAGGAAGGTGGAGAACAATGTCGAATGTCGGACCGCGTCGGCGGCCGGAACTCGACCCCAAGCGTACTCGCGGCTTCATCAACCCTCACGCGGTTCGAGCGTTCCCTCGATCCGGCGCTTGTTGTCTCATGCGCCGCGTTCATCGGGAACCTGAGTGTCGGGCACCTCGTTCGCCTCTGACTGCCAGCGACAGGAGGCGAGCGTGAGCGCAACCGCACCAGAGGCTAAACGGCCCAACGTCCTGCTGATCGTCGTCGATGACATGGGTTATTCGGATTGCCAGCCGTTCGGCGGCGAGATCCGGACGCCGGTGTTGGCGGCGCTGGCAGACGAGGGCGTCAGGCTCCGCAACTTCCACGTTTCCTCGCTGTGCGCGCCGACCCGATCGATGCTGCTCAGCGGCGTGGACAATCACCAGAACGGCCTCGGCACGATGCCGCCGATGCATTCGACCAATCAATATATGCAGCCGGGCTATGAAGGCCCGCTCAACCATCGCGTGATGACGATCGCCGAAGTGCTGAAAGGCGAGGGCTACCGCACCTATATGGCCGGCAAGTGGCATTTGGGCGCCATCGACGGATATCGTCCCGAAGATCGCGGCTTCGAGCGGGTCTTCTCCTTCCTCGGCGGCGGCGCCAGCCACTTCAACGACCATCGTGCGCTGAGTGCCAATGAAGTCCCGCACACCCGCTACGACGAAGACGGGAAGGACGTTACGGACGATCTCCCCGACGATTTCTATTCGTCGGACTATTATGCGGACAAGATGATCTCCTATCTGGCCGGGCAAGGGGATGACGCCCCTTTCTTCGCCTATCTCGCCTTCACCGCTCCCCACGATCCCCTGCAGGTGCCCGACCAGTGGCTCGATGTTTGTCGCGGCGCCTATGACTCGGGCTACGACGCTATCCGCCGGCGCCGGCTCTCGCGCATGCAGGAGATGGGGCTGATCCCGGAGGCCTTGGCGGACAATCCGGGCAGCGGCCTCTTCCCCGCGTGGGACGAACTCGACGAGCAGGAGAGAGCCGAGCAGGCGTGGAAGATGGAGATCTACGCGGCGATGATCGAGAATGCCGATCACAATATCGGGCGGGTGTTCGCCTTGCTGAAGGAGCAGGGCCAATATGACGATACCATCGTCATCTTCATGTCCGACAACGGCGCCAATCCCAAGGAGCCCTCTTTCTACGCGCCGAACACGCCCGAGCTGATCGAGAAGAAATATGACAACAGCCTGGAGAATATGGGCAGGAAGGGATCCTTCGTCTCGATCGGCGGCGCTTGGGCCGAGGTCGCCAACACGCCTTTCTCCTATTTCAAGACGACGACCTACGAGGGCGGCACGCAAGTCCCGCTGATCGTTGCCGGGCCGGGCATCGTCAAGCGGGGCATAGACACGTCGCAACTGCTGCATGCGACCGATGTGCTCCCGACCATCCTCGACTTCATCGGGATCGAGCGGCCGGACGAACGCCAGGGCCAGGCGTTGGCGCCCATCTACGGCAAGTCCTGGAAGCCCTATCTTTCCGGCGAAAGCCTGGCGCCCGTCAGGGGCCCGCTGGATGCCCTCGGTTTCGAGATGGTCGAGTGTCGCGCGATCATTAAAGGCGACTGGAAGCTGATCTTCATGGCCCCGCCTTATGGCGAGAATGACTGGCACCTGTTCAACCTGCGCGACGATCCGCGCGAGATGACCAACCTCGCCAGCGCGGAACCCGAGAAGTTCGACGAGCTCAGGTCCGAATGGGACGCCTACGCCGCTGCCGTCGGCTATATCGAAGCCGGGGAGATCAAGCAGCTCGAGGGCATGTCTGCCGACGAGTTCTTCAGATACACCGGCTTGAGCTAGGATGTCGCACGCGCCGCACAGCCGGAACCGTTGATTGGGGCGGCGAGACGCAAGGGGAGACTGGCATGACCGAGCGCAACCCCCACCTCACTGTCGGACAATATACCGGGCGCGTCCTGATCTTCCTCGGCCTGCTCAGCCTGCTGTTCCTCCTGTGGACGATGCGCGAGCTGGTGATCCTCGTCTTCGGAGGAGTGGTCGTCGGCCTCGTCTTCAGCCTTATCGCCCGGCCCTTGCAGCACTGGATTCATCTCCCGCGATGGGCGGCATTGCTGTGCGCGGTGCTGCTCGTGATCGGAACTGTGCTTACCGCTTTATGGCTGTTCGGCGGGGAGATCGCCCGCCAGGCAGCGACGATCAGGACCGAGCTTCCGGAGGCCCTCCGCACGCTGCGCGAACGGCTGGAACCGCTCGGCCTGGAACGGATATTGAGTGGCGGGGAAGGTCAGGGAATTGCCGCACGGATTGGTGGGCTTGCGGTCTCGGTGGGCAGCGGGATCGCCGATACGCTTCTGGTGCTGGTCGCCGGCATCTACCTGGCAGCGCAGCCGTCTCTTTATCGCCGGGGCCTGCTGAAGCTCGTGCCCGAACGCAGCCGCCACAAAGTCGCCGATGCCCTGGACGACAGCGGCGTGGCGCTCGGGCGATGGCTGATCGGACAGCTTATCGCGATGCTGATCGTCGGCGTTCTGACCGGCTTTGGTTTATGGATGCTGGGCGTTCCCGCCGCCCTGACGCTCGGGCTCATCGCGGCCCTGCTGGATTTCGTGCCCACGCTCGGCCCGATCCTGGCCGCGATCCCCGGTATCCTGATCGCCTTCACCCAGTCGCCGCAGCTCGCGCTGTGGACGGCGGGTCTCTATCTCGTCATCCAGCAGCTGGAAGGAAGCCTCATCACCCCGATGCTGCAGCAGAAAGCGGTCGACCTTCCGCCTGCGCTGCTGCTGTTCGCGCTTGTCGCCGGTGGCCTGATATTCGGCCTTGCCGGAATTCTGCTTGCCGCGCCGCTCACCGTCGTGCTGCTCGTCATGGTCAAGCGGCTCTACGTCCGTGAGGGGCTGGGCACGGCCACGCAGCTGCCGACCGACGAAACTTGACGGCGCGCCTTGGCCGCCTTTCAGCTCTCCTCCGCCCCCTTCAGGTAAATGGGCGGCACCTTCGTGATCTCCACGTCGCGGCCCTCGTTCGGCAGGACGATGTCATGCTCGCGGAATTTGGCCAGGACGCGCTTGTAAATCTCGCTCTGGATGTTGCCGAGGCCGTCCTCGGGATCGCTGATCCAGAAGCGCAACTCGATCTTGATTCCTGAATTGCTGATGTCGGTAATCCGCACTGCGGGAGGCGGGGCATCGAGCACGCGCGGACTTTCCTGGGTCGCCCTCTGCAGCAGACGCTCCACCAAATCGACATCGCTTTCATAGCCTACCCTGATCGTCATGCGGATCCGGACATTGCGGGAGGAATAGTTCCAATTCTCCACCCGTTCGGTCATCAGCAGCTCGTTCGGGATGAGATATTCCTTCCCGTCGCGGGTAATCACCGAAACGGCTCGGGTGCCGATCCGATTGACCTCGCCTACCGCTTCGCCGACCACAATCACGTCGCCCGGCTTGATCGAGCGGTCCATGAGGAGGATGATCCCCGATACCAGATTGCTGAAGATCTTCTGGAGCCCGAAGCCGAGCCCGAGGCCGACCGTGCCCGAGAAGACCGAGAGAGCGGTCGTGTCGATACCGAGCATGTCGATTGCGACGAAGATCGCCATCACGGCGATCACGATGGCAGCGATCTTCTCCGCCAGGAGACTTTGCGTGATGTCGAGATTGCTTCGACGGCGAATGAATGCCTTGGCGCCCTGGTTCGCGACGCGCACGACTGCATATAGTACGACCCCGGCGAACGCGACGCCCAGCACGTCGAGTAGCGAGATTTCGGTTTCGCCGAAGGTGACCGCATATCCGTCCAGCGAGCGCTCCACGAAGTCGAGTTGCTCGTAGCGTCTGGTGAGCACGGCGAAGCCGCAGATGAAGGCGATCGCCAGAGCCCCGCTTTCCGGCACGTTGAATGCCAAGGCGACCCGCCACGCTGCCAGGGCCGATGCCAGCGGGATGGCAAGGTCGAACAGGAGCATCGAATAAGGCAGCCAGTCATGCGCGGCGGCAGCCATAGTCAACAGGATGATCCCGGCTATCGCGCCGATGGCGGAGGCGGCGTGATTGCTGGCAAGGACGCGCTGGTGCTGGGCCCCCTCGAGCTTCGGCGCCACCTTTGCATCCAGCCACCTGCGCAGCCGCCTCGACATCCACCGGACCAGGAGAAAGATGGCGGCGACAAGTCCGAAGGCTATCGCCATATCGCCGAAGTCGGCGCTGGCCACCGGCGGCAGGCCGAAGAAGTCGCCTACCGCATTGGCTGCCGCTTCGCTCGCTGGTTGATTGACTGCCATAAAGTCCTCCAAGCTTCGCGGCACCTCCAACCCGTGCAAAAGGCGGCGGCGATGGAGCGGGCCATGGCTATAACCACACAGCTCCCGTTTTGGCCTCGCGGCGCGAAGGCAATGGCAGGTGCTTCCGTGGCAGCCACCAGTCGAACGTCCACCTTGAGGCGCGGCCGGACGAGGTCCGGACGAGCGCTTTTGGCGCTCAGCGGAACGGCCGAAATTGGCTGCCAATCCTGTCGACGAGCGTATGCGCGGTTACACCCTGGCGCGGAGTTTCGACGATCCCCTGAAGCAGCGATGCTGTCCCTGACGTTGCGCTGGATCGGCTCGGGAAGCCGCGCCAGGGCAGCGGCGAACTTGTCCGCGCCGATCATCTGCTCGACGTCCGGCCCGGCGACGCGCGCCATGACGACCTGGTCGCCGACGATCTGCCACGGCTTGCCGGCCGCTACCGACGCCGTCAGTTCCTGCTCGAGCCAGCGGCGCTGGCCTTCGCCGAGCAATTCCCGCTCAGGTTGCTCGCGCGCCTCGAGCAGCGCCTCGAAGGAGGCCGGGTCGGACACCTTGCCCTTGGACACGAGTTGCTGGCTGCGCGACAGGAGACGGGTTTCAACCATCAGCAGCTGGCGAGATCGCCGAACTGGAAGGCGCGGTTGATCGCTTCGCGCGACTGACCGCCCTTCGGCTCCCGGATCGGCATCCATTCGAAATAGGCCTGAAGGGCGGCCGCCTTGCGGGCGCGCCACGCCCCTTCGGCCGGGCCGTGATTTTTGGGCGCCGTCGGCCCAGCAATCGTTAGCGCTTTCATGATCGTCCCACACGCAGATGAACGGCGCACGGGCGTGGGCCGCCTGCAAGTCAGAGTCGGATTTATACTGAGCGTGCCGGGCGCGATAATCGGAGAGCGTCACTATCTCGTGCGCCGGCTCCGGGATGCGGCCCAGCGTGCGGCCGACGGCATTGCCGTGACCGTCGGCCCCATATTCGTAGATATAGTCGCCGAGATGGACGACGGCGTCGAGCCGGTCGAGCTTCGCCGCCGCGTCCCAGGCGTTGAACGATCCTCCCGGGCGCAGCTGGCAAGAGGCCGCCGCGAGAACGACATCCTCGACGGCCCCGGCCGGAAGCGTCCTGAAGCGGCCGGCCGGCGAGCGCGTGCCGTCCGGCGCCTCGAAACCAGAACCAATAGTCCTTTCTGCTCGCGAGGCCGGTTGCCTCCACCTTGACGGTGAAGTCGCGGTCGGGCTTCGCCGCCGTGCGTCCGGTTGCGACCGCCGGGCCGTTGGCGCTCTTCGCGAATTGCCAGGCGAGCGCTACCGGAACCGACCGTGTGGATACCTTGTCGTCGCGCGTGTAGCGAAGGCCAGCGCCGATCTCGAAACGGTCCGACAGGCGCACCGTGACGTCGCCGAAAATGTCGAAGGCCTCGGTTTCGCTGAAGTTGGTCGACGTCTCGCGATAGGTTGACTGCAGGTTGGCCGCGATCGCCTGCGCCTGCGCCGCCGGCAGCGCCACGCCATAGGCCGCGGCGACGCCCTGGAGGAGCGCGCCGGTGAAGGCGGTGTTGGCGAAGACGGCGGGGGTGCCGGGTCCGCGGCCGGCCGGCCGGGGATTGGGCCGTTCAGCACATTGGCCAGCCGGGCTAGGGCCATGCGCTCGTCGAATTGGGCCGGCGTGCGCTGCGAGCCCTTCTCCTTGAAATAGCTCGCGCCGACAAAGGCCGTTACCGCGCCACCATTGTCGAAGGCGAGGCGCAGTTCCTGGCTGGTCTGCTCTCCCCGCGCATCCTCGGCCGCGGTGAGCATCGGCAGCGAAAGCCCGTCGGCGTCGAAAATCTCGAGCGAATCGAATTCGCGATAGGCGCTGATGGAGGTGAGCTTCAGGTTGTCGGAAAGGTCGATCGCGGCAATGCCGTTGACGCCCCACACCTCGCGATCGAGGCCGAGCGCCCGGCCGCCTTCAAACCCGGCTCCGGGCGCGAGCGCCGCGCCGTCCTCCGGATCGAGAGCCGAGTACCGCTCCGCTTGTCGGGTCGGTCGGGTTGAAGAGGATCGACTTGAACGACGTGCCGGACGGCGAGTCTTTCTGGTAGTTGGCGATGACGTCGATGCTGACGCCGCTGTTGGCCGGGCTGAGGTTGAACGCCCCGCGGACCGCCCAGGTGTCGGTCGAGTTGACATCCTCGTCACCGATCAGATTCTCGACATAGCCGTCGCGCTGCTTGGCGCGGCCAGACAGGCGTACAGCCGCGGCGTCGGACAGCGGCGCGTTGACCATGCCTTCGAGCATCCAGGAGTCGTAATTGCCGTAGGCGGCGCGCGCGTTCGCGGCGAAGGCGGAAGGGTCGGCCTTGTTCTGGATGAGGTTGACGGCGCCGATCAGCGCGCCGCGGCCATAGAGGGTCGATTGCGGTCCCTTGGCGATCTCGACGCGCTCGAGATCGAACAGCTCGACATAGGAGCCGCGCGACTTGGAGATGGAGACGCCGTCCTGGAAGACCGACACGCGCGGCTCGTTATAGGCCGTGCCTGAATCCGAAGTGATGCCGCGCATCACGAAGCCCGGATTGTTGGGCGACTGGTTCTGGACCTCGAAGCCGGGCACACATTGCGACAGCTCCTCGAACTCTGGGATGCCGAGCGCTTCCAGATCCCTGCCCGAATAAGCCGTCAGCGCGAACGGAACCTCGACCGGATCCTGCTCGCGGAGCTGCGCGGTGACGACGATGGCTTCGTCCCCGGTCTCGTCAACCGCCTGTGCGATAGCGGGCGCCGCGGAAAGTGCGATTAGGCTGGCGCCGGCGAAGCGCATATAATGGCTGATCATAGTCTACCCCCATGATTATGGGCATCGACTATCGCCCGCCCATGATGATCGTGGGACAGCGATCGATCGGGCCCGAGCAGGCAGACGCAGGCGTCCCTCAGATGCGGTGCAGCGCAGCCTTGTCCGGCGTGACGGTGAAGCGGGCCAAGGTGCTGAGCTTTCCGCCCGGCGTCTGGACCCGGTCCATGACCTTCACGTCGGTGCGCCACTCCTTCGCCGTGATGTCGAAGGTCTGGTAACCGCGCTGATGGTTCAGGAGCGCCAGGTTCGGGCTTCCGTCCAGCAGCGCCTGGAAGCCGTCGGACGCCTCCGCCTGCCCGTCGCCGCCTGACGTGATCGAGGTCGTCAGGAACTCGGTCGCTGCGGCCGGGCCATCCGGCTCGTCGTCGCGCACGGGCACAGTTCCGATCCCGTGCATGTGCGCGTCGCCGGTGGCGATGACGACGTTGGTAAGGTCGCGGTCCGTAATCGTTTTCACGAGCCGCTCGCGAGCCTGCGGATAGCCGCTCCAGGGGTCGAAGCCCGGCCGCATCTGCCGACCGTTCGGCCCGGGCGTGAAGAGCGGCATGACGAGAACCTGCTGGGCAATCAGATTCCAGCGCGCTCCATTGTCCAGCCCTTCCGCGAGCCATGCTTCCTGCGCGGATCCGAGCAACGTCGTGTCCGGCCCGTTTTCGGTGCGGCAGGCTTGCTCGCCCGGCTTCTGGCACAATTGATCGTCGCGATAGCTGCGCGTATCGAGCACATGCATGCGTAAAAGCCCGCCATAATCGATGCGTCGATACATGGTGAGGCCGCCCGCTCGGGGAAGCTGCGCACGCCGCACCGGCATATTCTCGTACCAGGCCTGCATCGCGGCAAAGCGGCGCAGGGCGAATGCTTCCGGCGGGGTGCCGTCCTGATCGATCATGTCGGCCCAATTGTTGTCGATCTCATGATCGTCGAACGAGCTGACGAACGCAGCCGATGCGTGCGCGGCCTGCAGATGGGGATCGGTCTTATATTGGGCGTAGCGGCGCCGATAATCGTCGACCGAATAGATCTCGTCGCCAAAATGGGACCGGTCCACGACATTGCCGGCGGCGTCTCTGACCTGGAGGCGCGCCGGGGTCGGGCGCCCGCCGGTTTCGTAGATATAATCGCCATAATGGAAGACCGCATCTAGCTCTGCCTCCTCGCTCAAATGGCGATAGGCTTCGTACCAGCCGTGTGGATAGGCCTGGCACCCGACCACCGCCATCCGGACGCGGTCGACCTTCTCAGCGGGGGCCGGAGCGGTGCGGGCCGTGCCGACGGGGCTGGCCTCGGCGCCGTCGACGCGGAAGCGGTACCAATAAGGGCGGCGGGGCCGAAGCCCGCCGACCTCGACATGGACCGAATGACCCAGCTCCGGCCGGGCCACAGCCTCGCCCGTACGGACGATTTTGGTGAAGCGATCGTCTTCCGCGACTTCCCAGCGCACCGCCACCGCCGCCATCGGCATGCCGCCATGCTCCTCCAGCGGCTTGGGCGCGAGCCGCGTCCAGAGGACGAACCCGTCGGGCCAGGGATCGCCCGACGCCACGCCGAGCGAAAAGGGGTTGGCGGTAAACTTCGGAGCGGCCCAGGCGACGCGCCCGAGCCCCGAGAATAAGGCGAGGCCACCGGCTCCGACGAGCAGCTTGCGACGATCGAGCACGAGCTTGGTCATCCTGTCACTTCCATGTTTCGAGGATTGGCGCCTGGCGCGGCGCTAGAAGCGCGCCCGCAGGCCGATCGTCCCGCTGGTGCCGGTGTGGTGGAAGATCGCGCTGTGATCGCCCAGCTCGCCGCTCGTTGCGACGGAGCCGGCCACGATGACGTTGCGCGGATTGTTGAGCAGGTTGCGGACCGAGAAGAAGGCCTCCAGCCCGCGCCGGACGGCAACGCTGCCCGAAAGGTTCACGTCCCAGCTCGCGGCATACCAAGTCGGCGTCGTGCTGCGGTACTTCTCGTCGGTCCACACTGTGTTGAGATGAAGGCGCACCGGGCCCTTGCGGTAGGACAAGGAAAAGGTGCCAAGCTTGTCCGCGACCTGGACAATCGGCACGTCCGGATCGTTGATGCTGAACGAGCCGCGAACCGAGAAGCCGTCGAGCGGCGAGGGCAGATAGTCGAGCGCGTGGTTGAACTCGAGCTCCCAGCCGCGGATGTTGATCGCCTCGTCGCTGACGGTCGTGGTCGTGCGGAACGTGTAGCCCGCATAATCCTCGCCGGTGTAGCCGAACTCGTCGGCCGTGAGGTCAACCGTCTGGAAGAGGCCCTTCACCCTGTTCTGGTAATAATTGATCGCCACCATCCCGACCGGCTCGAAATAATGAGCGAGGCGGGCCGAGAAATTGTCCGACATTTCGGGCTTCAGGCCCGGATTCGGCGCCCGCACGATCCGGTCGATCTCGTTGACCGACCAGACGCCGGTGAGGTCGCCCACTTCCGGACGGCGGATGGTGCGGCTGTATCCAAGCTGCAGCTGGGTGCTGCGATTGAACTCATATTTGAGCGACGCGCTTGGGAAGAAATTGTCGTAGCGGCCCTTCCGATACGCGCGGGGGCGCGATTGGAATTGATATTCCAGTCCCTCGATCGTCGTCGCGCGGCCGGTCGACGCCGAGACCGCGAAGCCGGCCGCAGCCACTTCCTCGGGCGAGAGCGGATCGGCTTCCAGGACGCTCGTCTCGGTCTGCTCCCAGCGCAGGCCGGCACGGATCTTGAGCTTCAAGGTCAGCTCCGAGGTCGCCATCGCGTACAGCGCTGTCGTCTGCTCGCTGAAATCCCGGTTGTTGCCGACGTGAAGATTGTACCATTCGGTCGGCGAGGTCGCCGTCGTCGGCCGCCAATATTCCGGATTCTGGCGATAGAAATCGAGCAGCTTGTACGTGCTCGGCATGTAGAGGTTGCCGCTTCCGTTCAGCGTGCGGACGTCGATGCCGGAATCGGCGAACGAGATCTGGTTGGATCCCTGAACCTGGCCGAGCATCTCGGCGATCGGCACCGGCCCGATATATTGGTAGCGGCTGAGGTCGGTCGGGTTCTCGTAGAGCCATGCCGAGCGCTGGAACTTGAGGCCCGATTTGAACGTGACGGGCACTGAGCCAGCATCGAACTGGTAGGTGAGGTTGAGCGCGCCGCCTTTTTCGGTGCGCTCGGCGTAGGGCCCGTTATTGGTCCTGAGGACAAGCGCGCCCGCGGAGTTGAAGCTCGCCGGGTCGCTCCAGTCGACACCGCTGAGCTGCTGGATCTGCCATTTCTGGCCGGTGAGATCGCCCGGCTCGCGCTGGGCCGAGAAGTTGCCGCGCGCGGTCAGCGCGCTCGTTACATAGGCCGAATCCTTCTCGCCCTCGGGGTCGTAGGTGCTGACCGAGTTGGAGTAGAAAAGGTTGCCATCCAGCGCGACCCGGTCGCCCTCCCATTGGAAGCTCGGGATGATCGTCTTGCCGCCGCTCGTCTTGTAGTTGAGCGTGTTCTGCATGGAGACCGTGTTCGCCGTTGCCAGCTGCTGGGTGGTGATGTCGAACACCGGATCGCCGATGACGCCGCGGGCGCGCGCGCCGGTCGTGAAATTATAGGCTGTGTCGCCAGCCCAGATGTCGGACTCGTTATAGATGCCCGCCAGCGACAGGGTCAGGCGGTCGGTCGCCTTGAAGTCGAGATTGGCGGAGGCCGAGAAGCGCGTGATCTGGCGCCTTTCATGCTGCAGCTCGATGCCGGCGATCGCCATCGGATCGGGGCTCGCCGCGGTCGGAACGTAGTTGCGGGTGAGCGTGGTCTGCTCCTTTTCGACGTAGAGCTTCGACTGGCTGAGGCTGGCCGCCAGGCCGAGGCGGCCGAAGAAGACGTCGGAATATTCGAGCTGCCAGTTGGGCAGGAAGCGCTTGTCGCCATAGCCGCCCTCGCCCGGGCCCGTCTGCTCCCGCGAATCCCACATGTCCGAATGCGTGCTGGCGCTGACCTGGGCCTTGATGCGGCGGCCCCTGCGGTCGAAGGCGCGTTTGGTCTTGATGTTAATTGTTCCCGCCGGCGCATTGGCGTCGACATCGGCGCTGACCGTTTTCGAGATCTCGATCGAGTCGATCGCGCTGAGGGACAATTGCTCGAAGCTGAAGGTGCGCGAGCCGCCGGCGCCGCCCGAAGCGTCGACGCCTGACAGGCTGACCCCGTTTACGGTCACGCCGGTATAGGAAGCCGGCAGGCCGCGCAGCTTGACGTTGCGCACCGTCCCGTCGCCGTCGCCGCCGGCATCCGTGTCGACACCGGGCATGAACTTGATGAACTCGCCCGGATTGCCGTCGGCGATGTCGCCATAGGATTCGGCCGACAGGCTGTTCTTGATGTCCATCGATTGGCGCTGGCTCATGATCGCCCGGGCATCGCCCTCGAGCGAGCCGACGACAACGATCTCTTCCTCAGCCGGACCGTCCGCACCCCTGTGCGCCAGAGCGAAGTCGCGACGGGCCGTCTCGCCGCCGGCGACCTGGACGGTGGCGCTCTGGAGCGCGTAGCCGGTGTAGCGGACGACGATCTCGGCCGTTCCCGCCGGCACGTCGAGCAGGCGATATTCGCCATTCTCGCCCGACGTCGCGGTCCGGCGATCGCCGCCGGCCTCGGTCAGCTCGATAATCGCATTGCGCAGATATTCGCCGGTGGCGGGATCGATGACCCGCCCGGTGACCGTGCCCTTGCCGGCTGCCTGCTCCGCATCGGCTGTCGCCGCTGCGCGGGTCGAGCGAAGCGTGACGACCTGGCCGTCATCCCCGGCGATCTCGAGCGGCGTACCCGCGATCAGCCGCCGCAGCGCATCGCGCGCCTCCATCTCGCCCTTGATCGCGGGCGTCTGCACGCCGGCGAGGTCGCGCGCCGGGGCGACGATCTGGATCTGCGCCTGGAGGGCAAATTCGGGAATGGCCTTGACCGCGGGCTGCGCCGGAATGTCGAAGGCGCGGACCTGCGCCTGCGCCGGTGCAGTAGCCGCGACCGCGAGAAACATTGCCGTGCCGGAAAGGATCGAATGACGCGAAATCACAGTGGTAAACCCCCGATTGCCCGCGGCGACGCCGCTCTTCGGAGGCTGAGAGTCTTCGGGCCGACGGTTCCGCCACCCGAACGATTATTTTATTGCCGCCCGCCCTGCCGGCTGAGGATCACGGCCCGCTCGGCCTGCTCGACCCGTGCGCCGAATATCTCCGCCACCGCCCGGCTGAACCCGACAGGATCCCCAGCCGCGAACAGCCCGGTCACCGGCTCCCGGGCAAGCCCGCGGTCGCGTATCACGATGCGTACCGGGCTATAGCGCGCGAACTCCGCGGCCGCCCAATCCAGCCGCTCGCCCTCCAGCGCGATCTTGCCTTCCCGCCAGGCAAGCTCGCGCGTGACGATGTCGGGCACCACCGGCTGCGGCGCCGGGGTCGCCGCGTCCGGGCCCGGCGGCGGCAGGACGATCCGGCTATGGGCGCCCATTACCACCGGGGCCGGCAACCCGGTCCCGCCGAGCGCAAGGCCGCCGCGATCCACCAGGATATCGATCGGCCTTGCGCCGAGCTTGCGGACGCGGAAAGCGGCATGAGAGGCACGCAGCCGGGCATTGCCGGCAGCGACGAGGAACGGGCGGCGACCCGGGACGACCGCGAAATAGGCCTCGCCGTCGATCAGCTCGATTCGGCGCTCGGTTGCGCTGTAGCGCACCTTCACGCTGGACTGGGTATTGAGGATGACAGTGGAGCCGTCGTCGAG
This sequence comes from Sphingomonas sp. LY54, assembly GCF_035594035.1. Classification (NCBI taxonomy): domain Bacteria; kingdom Pseudomonadati; phylum Pseudomonadota; class Alphaproteobacteria; order Sphingomonadales; family Sphingomonadaceae; genus Sphingomonas; species Sphingosinicella wutangchuni. The sequence continues at coordinate 3,047,782 of NZ_CP141588.1, read as the reverse complement.
CGTGACGAGCCGCACCTCGCCCAGCCGGGTCGTGATCGCCCCGGCTGGCGCGCTCACGCCCAGCGCGACCAGCGACGCGCCCACGGCGACCGCCGCGCCCCATCCCAGGGCGCGGCGCCGGGACACGAGACGGACGGGGCGATCAGGCGCCGGCGGCGGCTCGAAGCCCGGGCCGAGCGCTTGCGCAGACTCGCTCAGCAACGACACGGCGTCGGCTCGCAGCAGGGCGCCGCGCCGGCGCGGATCGCCTTTCAGCCATGCGTCCAGAGCCCGCGATTCTTCGTCGGAAAGCGGCCCCCGGTCGAGCCGCGCGATCCAGTCGGCAGCTTTCTCGTCAATGTATCGACTGGTTTCGCGCGCAATCATCTAGAGTAGCAATCTCCAAGGGCGGAGCCTTAGAGGCTTCTACCCGAGCCTTTCCGCCATGACCAAACCAGTCAATCAGAAATCGGAGGCCCCGCGAGATATGCTTCTCCACCGTATTTTCGGAAATCGTCATGCGGGCGGCGATCTCGCGCTGGGATAGGCCTTCGACGCGCCGGAGGATGAAGGCCTGCTGGGTCTTGGCCGGCATCGCACCGATCGCATGGACGAGCCGCTCCCACTCGTTGCGCGCGATCGCGACCTGTTCGGGCGAGGGGCTGTCGTCGGCAAGCTGAAGTTGCGCGAGGTCGCCGATTGCCTGGATCGAGACGATCCGCGCGCGCCGCACATGCTTGGTGATCACCGACCGCGCGACCTGGAACAGATACGCGCGCGGATGGCGGATGCCCTCCACCGACTCGAGATCGGCAAGGATGGCATAGGCTTCCTGGATGATGTCATCGACGTCGAGCCCAGCAGACTGCCGGCGCGCGAGCCAGTTTCGCAGCGCCGGCTCATGCGGCAAGATATTGCGGAGGAACCATAAGGTCCGCTCCCGGTCGATCACGCGCATCAGCCACCCTTGGGAAATTGAGTCCGGACGTCGGTGAGCCGCCGGGAATCGACCAGGGTGATCGGCCGGCAGCGCCGCGGCCCGGATTAGCCGGCTAATGTGACAGCCTTCGTTCAGCGAATGCTAGAAGAGGCGCTCACGACCTCGCGTGCTGAAGCGCCTGGGGACGCGGCGAAAGGGGCTCCTCAAGCGCGAGCAGCCGCAGGGCCGGAATCGGGGGGCTGTTCTTTAAGAGTAATTACGGGAGCACGGGAGGCCACTCTGAACGGCCGGAGCTGGCCGCAAGGCGCAGGTCGGCGTTCAGGCCGAAGCCAATGACTCCCCCCGTTCGTACCAGCCGCGCGAGCGCTTCACGATAGCGACGACCGACAGCATCACCGGCACCTCGACGAGGACGCCTACGACCGTTGCCAGGGCCGCGCCGGAATTGATCCCGAACAGCGAAATGGCAGCGGCGACGGCGAGCTCGAAGAAATTCGAAGCTCCGATCAGCGCAGCGGGCGCCGCGACGCACCAGGCGACTCCGAACTTGCGGCTGAGCCAGTAGGCCAGGCCGGCGTTGAAATAGACCTGGATGAGGATCGGCACCGCCAGCAGCACGATGACCAGCGGCTGGGCCAGGATCTGCTCGCCCTGGAAGCCGAACAGCAGGACGAGCGTGGTCAGCAGAGAGACGAGCGAGATCGGCCCCAGAACGCGCAGCAGTCGATCGAGCGCAGCCTGTCCTCCGCTGGCGAGCACGCGCCCGCGCACCAGCTGCGCGATGACGACCGGGATCACGATGTAGAGCACGACCGAGAGCAGGAGCGTGTCCCAAGGCACGGTGATCGAGGCCACGCCCAGCAGCAGCCCGACGATGGGGGCGAAGGCGAACACCATGATGAGGTCGTTCAGCGCGACCTGGCTGAGCGTGTAATTGGGTTCGCCGTCGCAGAGGTTCGACCAGACGAAGACCATCGCCGTGCACGGCGCAGCGGCGAGGATGATGAGCCCGGCAATGTAGGAGGATATCTCGCCGGCCGGCAGCAGCGGCGCGAACAGCCAGCCGATGAAGAACGTGCCCAGGGCCGCCATCGAAAAGGGCTTCACCGCCCAGTTGATGAACAAGGTGACGCCGACGCCCTTCCAATGCTGGCGAACCGACCCCAGCGCCCCAAAGTCGATCTTGAGCAGCATCGGGATGATCATCAGCCAGATCAGGACAGCCACGGGCAGATTGACGCGGGCGAGCTCGGCGGCGGCTATCGCCGCAAAGGCGCCGGGAACCGCTGCCCCGAGCCCGATACCCACCGCGATGCAGAGCAGCACCCAAACCGACAAATAGCGCTCGAACGTCGACATTGCGGGCCGCGCCGCCGCTTCCGCATCAGCCATGGGCCGGCACCACTTCGCCGTCTTCCTTCACGAAATCGGCGTCGAGAGGCCGGTCGAGGACCGACAGCACTTCCTCGGACGGGCGGCAGAGCCTTGCGCCCTTCGGCCCGACCACGATCGGGCGGTTGATCAGGATCGGGTGCTCCATCATCGCGTCGATGAGTTGGTCGTCGCTGAGCGAGGGGTCGCCGAGACCGAGTTCCGCAAACGGCGTCCCCTTCTCCCGCAGCAGATCGCGCGGGCCGATGCCCATGCGCTGGATGAGCGACACCAGTTCCTTCCGGCTCGGCGGCGTGTCCAGATAGTGGATCACCTCCGGCTCCACCCCGGTGGCGCGGATCAGCGCCAGCGTGTTGCGGGACGTCCCGCAGGCCGGGTTGTGGTAGATGGTGACGCTCATCCGCAGCAGCTCGCGGTCTGCGCGGGCATGGCCGGAGCGCAGCATGCGCCCTCTGCGGCATTGGCGGAAAGAGCCGCCAGCGCGGGGCTGTCGCCGTAGACCGTCGCCTCGCCGTTCGTGAAGAAGGCTTCCCACACGATGCCGTCCGGATCGGAAATCCAGCTCTTCTCCGACTTGGCGTAGCAGCAGGTGGTCGCGCCTTCCTCCAGGACGGGCCGATCGGCTGCCTCGAGGCGGCCATAGACTTCGGTCAGCTCCTCGGCGCTTTCGACCTGGATGCCGAGATGCTCGATCCCCCTGGCGGCGTGGTTGCCCGAGGAGATGGCGAAGTTCACCCGGGGATCCTCGAGCATCCACTTGGCATAATCCGCCTTCGTCACGGTCGGCTGCGCGCCGAACAGGGTCGAGTAGAAGCGAACGGAACTATCGAGGTCGGCGACGCCGACGTGGACATGCAGGCGCTTCATGCGGACTTCCTTTCCTGGGGGTGCGCGGCATCCTCGCCGCATTGAGCCGCCGGCGCGCAGGTCGCGCCGCCGCAGCAATTCTCCATGAGGTAGCCGACCAGCGCGTTCATCGCCGCATAGTCGGCCGTGTAGATGAGCGAACGCCCCTGCCGCCGCTGCCGGATCAGCCCGGCGCGGGTGAGGTGCGCCAAGTGGAACGACAAGGACGAGTTGGGGACGCCGAGCTTCTCCGCGATCGCGCCCGCAGGCATGCCCGCGTCGCCCGCCTGCACCAGCAAGCGGAACAGCGCGAGGCGATGCTCCTGGGCCAGGGCGCCGAGCGCCTCGACGGCGGCGGGTGGCTTCATTTCCATGAAGATCGAAATATCGACGGCCATTTGGCAGGTCAACATATATTTCGACTGCGCTCGAAATGAAGGGGTCAGCCCTACCGTGTCGCGAAGTTTAGAGCCCAGCCCGATCGAGAGCTGCCTTCAGTTCTGCGTTGTCGGATGCAGCGCTTTTCGGCGTGAGCCGGTTCAAGGCTGTCTGCACGCGTTTCTGCGCCACCTGCAGCGCCTTGTGTCGCACCTCCCGGGTTGCATTGGTCCGCCACGAGCGACTCTCGCCAAGGAGGGCTGCCCACTTGGCCTCCTCGGCGGCCAGAATGGCCACGGCCAGTCGCAGACCATCCCGGCGCCCGTGCTCGTAATCTTCGTTCACCATGCGCTCCTTAGACACGACCCCATTTTCACACCTGCTCGAAGATATTTGCGATCGATACAGCGAACTGTGAAGGCTGCTTTTGTGGCCAACGCAGTCGCGACTTGCTTTTGGCTGAATCAAGTCCGCTTTCCGGCACCGCCGGTGGAACTCAGCACGACCGCAATTGGCGCTCAGCGGAACGGCCGGATCTGGCCGCTAACGGACAATCCGCTTTTGGGTAGCAAAGGCGAAAACCGGACGCCGTGTAGCAGGTGGCCCAAAGTCGCGAACGACACCGCTTAACGAGCGACAGGCGAGACCTTGGAAATGTAGCGCGCGAATTCGAACCCACCCGCCCGATAGCGTACTGGGCCGTCGGTATCTGCGCCGACCGGCCGGCGCGCACCTCCCCGCGAACTACTTGCGGATGCTCCAGCTGGACTAACAAGGCACCTTGCCCGAGGCCTGCCAAGACACCCGGGCGGCGCCCGGCCGCCGGCGGCCAAGCTAGGGTCAGGACCCATTGATCTTGCGCCTGCGGCGTGATTCAGAGTCCGCAGGGTGAGCCCGTCATTACGACAAGCGCCGCTACAAACGCTGCAACAGGATCAAGATCATGTTCGGCAGGCTCAAGGACTGGCGACGGGTCGCCACCGGCTACGACAGATGCCCAAGGGCCTTCCTCTCCGCCGTCGCTCTCGGCGCTACCCTCATGTTCTGGCTATGAACGGAGAACCAGTCCTGACCCTAATCCAGGGCGGCCTTCTTGAAAACGGCGTGGCGGGCCAAGGCCTCACGGCCAGTCGCCCACCCGTGGCAGGCTTCAAGCAGCCTGTCGTAGCCCTTCCGCCTCCAGAGCGGCTTGCACGGCCTTGCGCGCCAGCACGCGCTTGCTGAACGCGGCGAGGTTTGGCCAGCGTTCGAGGTCGATCTGAATCCTGGGCGACCAGCTCAGCATTGTGAACAGGTAAGCGTCCGCCACCGTAAAGTCCGGGCCAGTCAGATAAGGTCGTCCATCGGCGAGGATCTGTTCCATGACCTCGAGCTTGCGTTCGAGCCCTTTTGTGACCGTTTCTCGCGCTTCGGGTGCCATCGCAGGGTTGAAGAGCGGGACGCAGCCTTTGTGCAGTTCGGTTGCGATGAAGTTCAGGTGACCATTGACGCGGGCGCGCTCGACCGTGCCGGAAAGTGGCGCCAACGTGCCGGGGGCATACTTGTCGACCAAATACTGGACAATGGCCGCACCCTCGGTCAGCACCTCGCCATCGTCCAGTTGAAGCGCCGGCACGTAACCCTTGGGATTGACGGCCATGAAGTCCGCGCCGGACGCGGTCATCTTCGTACCCTGATCGACGGCCTCAAGCGCAAACTGCAGCGCGAGTTCACGTAGAACGATGTGGGGAGACAGCGAGCAGGAGCCTGATGTGTAGAAGAGCTTCATGAAATATCCCAATGTTGACGCGGTGACAGGCCGCTGATAACGGTCAAGGTGCTCAGCGAGGCTGAAGACCTGAACAAGCGTGAGGCGATCCATTGCACGGCCTCGTTGAGCTGCTAGCGCACCCGCCTGCTCGAACTGATGACGTTCCTGGACATTGCCTCGGCGATTAGTTCAACCGAACGCAGCCGTGCCTGATGGTCGTAGACATCGGACACGATCATCAGCTCGTCGACTCCCGTTTCAGCAACGAACGCCTGCAGTCCTGCGCGCACCGTATCTGCGGAACCGACAACCGAGCGCGCCAACATGTTCATGGCCTGCGCCTTTTCATGCGGCGACCAATAGGCTTCGATATCGTCGATAGGCGGCTTGCTCAGGCCGCGCCGCCCGCTGAAGAGGTCAGCGAAGGACATCTGCTGCGTGGTCCAGAGCCGCTTCGCTCCCGCGTCGGTATCGGCGGCGATGACGTTGATGCCGGCCATCGCATAAGGCCGGTCGAGTTGCTCGGACGGCTTGAATCGACTGCGATATATCTCGAGCGCCTGCATCAGCATTGCGGGCGCAAAATGCGAAGCGAAGGCGTAAGGTAGTCCGAGTTCGGCTGCCAGCGTCGCTCCGAAGTTGCTCGAGCCCAGTATCCACAGAGGCACGTTGGTCCCTGCCGCCGGTACGGCAACGATACGCTGGTCGGGGCCGGCAGGCGCCAGAAACGCCTGGAGCTCCAGGACATCCTGCCCAAACTGGTCCGATGCATTGGGAGCGCGCCGCATCGCCCGGACCGCGATCTGGTCGGTGCCGGGCGCGCGGCCTAGTCCAAGATCGATCCGTCCGGGATAGAGCCGCTCCAGCGTACCGAACTGCTCGGCTATGATGTAGGGCGCGTGGTTCGGCAACATGATGCCGCCCGCGCCGACCCGGATCGTTTTGGTGCCGCCGGCGATATGAGCCATGACGATCGACGTGGCGGCGCTGGCAATCCCCTCCATGTTGTGGTGCTCGGCCACCCAGACACGCTCGTAGCCCCATTTCTCCGCATGGGAGGCAAGGTCTCGCGCATTGTTGAGGGCCGATGTGGCGTCGGTGTCCTGCGTGACGCGCACCAGTTCCAGTATCGAAAGCGTCGTCATTTCGGTTCACTCCGGGCAGCGGAAGTCTCGATCGCGTCGATCGTCTCATGGAGCGCAACCGCGTCCCGAAAGGTGGGCGCGGAGCGTGTGCCCGAGCGGATATCCTGCGCGATCAGGGCATAGAGACGGGCGACATTGCGAGCGACCGAATTGTCCGGCCAGCCTTCATAAGCCAGCGCTGGCGGCGTTAGCGGCACCAGTTCGCTCGTCTCGCCGTTGGCGCCCTTGATGGATAGCTGCACGATCTGGCCATGGCCGGTCGCGCCTGTGACCTGAATGTCCCCATGCGTCCCGTTGATCTCCCAAAGGAGGTTGGTCCCGCGAGACATGCCTCCGCGATAATGGATCGAAAAGGCCGCTCCACTGGCGAGCGCACCATGCACAAGGATCTGGTCGTGGGAGGTTGTGCCGATCGTCTCAGCCGTATCGGCCACACGCACGGTATCGCGACGGCTGATCATGCGCGCCGACAGGTCACCGAAGTCGCCGAGCACCTCGCGCATGCCGGCCAGCGTGTGTCCCAGCGGGATGCTGAGAAGGGTTGCACCATTGCTCTTGTCGTAGAGATAGGCGTGGGCGGCATCAGTCTCGCTGCCCCATTGGCCGCCACTGCCCACGAGAGTCGTCGAAAGGACTTCGCCGACATAGCCGCCGGCGATGAGCTGACGAAGGAACTCGAGCTCGGGAGCAACCCGCATCTGCGTGCCGATCGCCGCGACCACGCCTTTCGCCTCGGCGAGAGCTGCCATTTGCAGGGCTTCGGCGAGACCGTTGCCGAGCGGCCATTCGCAATAGACGTGCTTGCCGGCATTCAGGGCCGCCGTCACGAGATCGCAGTGGTGCGGCACCTTGACCGTTACGACGACCAGATCGACTTCGGGTGAATTGACCAGCGCCGCCGCGTTCTCGAACGCATAAGGCAGGCCGAACGCTTCGGCGGCATTCTTCGCGCTGGCATGGCTGGTGTTCGCGACACCCACCACCTCATACTGGTCCGGCAATGCTCGCAATGCCGGAACATGGGCTGTGGCGGCCCAGTGGATGCCGGGATTGAGGCCGATGAATCCGACTCGAATGCGCTTGTCAGTCATGGGTGTTTCAGCTCTTTCATCGAGATATTAGCAGCGGCAGCCGGGCGCTGGACAACAGCGACCGGGTGACGCCGCCGAACAAAATCTGGGCGGTGCGCGGATGGCTGTAGGCACCGATAACCAGCAGGTCGGCGTCATGCTCTGCCACCTGCTCGAGGATTACGTCCGCAACCGAGGCGCCCTCGGAATGGATATTGACGATCTCGGCGCGCGCGCCGTGCCGGGACAGGTGTTCGAGAAGGTTCGCGCCCGGCTGGGCCTCGGTTTCGTCGGCACTCCGTATGTCGTCAACGGTCATGATCGTGACGCGCGACGCGGCCTTGAAGAACGGGACCGCGTCGTTGACCGCCCGGCGCGCTTCGCGGCTGCGATTCCATGCGATCACCACATTCTCGCCGATAGTCTCTCCGTCCCACGCCCTCGGGATCAGCAACACCGGAATGCCAGTCGTCAGCAACAGGCGCTCTGCCGACCAGCCCGCCGGGAGATCTTCCGGTTTCGGATGCGCCGCGACGATGAGATCGCAGTGCAGCGCGCGCAAAATGGCTTCGTCGTGCATATCGTCGCGCCAAACAATTCGGAACTCGGCGCCAATTTCGTACTCGCGGGTGAGCTCGGCAAAATGTCGGGCGGCGGCCATCACCTTCTGTTCGTCGGCCAGGCGCTGTCGCGCGATTACCTCTCGGATGGCCTCCGTGCCTCTCGCAAACGTATCGCTGGGACGCGCGCTGTCCTGGGCCAGGCCGTAGACGCCGACGAGATGCGCGCCGTGCCGGCGCGCGAGCGCGGCCGCATGTCGCCCTACGTGCTCGCCGACGGTCGTGGCATCGAGGAATACGGCAATATCTCGCCAGACGGGCAACAAGGGTTCAGTCCTTCGTTCATAAATATCGTCGAGCGGCCAAGCGGCATTTCGACCAAGCTGCTCCTATCTGATATGCTGACGTGTCAACTAATTTCAAGGGCTGGGGTTTACCGATGCGAGACGAAGAAGACTGGAAATTGGCCCTAACCTGGATGATCCTGCCGGTCGGGCGCACGTGGTATCGCGCGGCAAGCAAGGCGTTCGAGGATTTCGGGATGTCCTTCTCGACCGCTGCACCGATCCTCGCGATAGCGAAACTGGGCGATGGCTCACGCCAGAACGTCGTAGCGGAGGCGATCGGGGTCGACAGGGCAGCCATGGTCCGGTCGGTCGATCAACTCGAGTCATTGGGACTGGTGGAACGCCGTACGGACCCCGACGACCGGCGCGGACGCAAGCTTCACCTCACCGAACAAGGGCGCTCACTGGCAAAAAGGCTAGACTTGGTTGCCGACGATATTCGGAAGCACGCTCTCGCTTCGGTCACGACCGCAGATGGCGTGGCGGCGGTGCGCGTCTTGCAACATCTGGAATGTGCCGCCCAAGAGATGCTGCGAAGCGAAGACTCCCGCTAATCCCCAGCAAAGCGCCGCACCCTCCGGAGCGATGTCGGCTACTGGCGTCGCGAACTGATCCTCCGAGCGACGACATTGGCGCATTGCCGAGGTGACCGGAACTAGCCGTTGTCGGACGGCCTTGCTTCGGTGAGTCACTACGGAAAGGCAGACATAGCTGACCTCCAGAGAGGTCTATCCAGGATTGGCTTCGCTAACGCGACATTTACTCTTCGACGAAGACAAACTCGTGCTGACTATCCCTCGCGGTCAGGGTTTTCTTGCCGTCCTTGGTGCCAGCGACAAGCGGGAAGAACAGAAGCGTGGGGTCAAGCCCGACGAAGCTAATCGTGCCGTCCTCGTTGCGCTTTGTGCCCATTGGGGAGCCCAAGGTGCGGAAGTCGAAGCGGACGCCGGCGCCATCGCGCTTGACGAGAATCCTTCCCAGATCCGGGCTGACATAGGAGGAAGCCAGTGCCGCAGCGGCTTGACTGTCGGGGACAACAGATACGAGCTCACGTTCCTTGGCGATCTCGGCGCGAAGCCGCTGCGCAGCCGCCGAGACGTCGCCCGCGGCTTCGGGTTTCCCGTCATACAGCAATTCGAGGAGGCGACGCATGAAAGGGCGTAGCAGCGACTGCCCGTTGTCCGAGTTCGTTAGGATCACCGCCCCGACATTCGCATTAGGTATGATGACGATGTCGCTCTTGTATCCGGCGAGGCTGCCGCCGTGGTGGACCACGTCCACTCCGTAGTCCCGGTCGACCTGCATACCCATTCCATAGTGGCGGTCTTCGCCTACCGGCACGGTGGCAACCCGCCGCTCTAGCAGGTTTTTCGCGGAGACATGCTGCCGGCCGTTATCGAGCTTTCCTTCATTCAGCTCAAAACGAACATATCTGATCAGGTCGTTCGCCGTCGACCATGCGCCACCGGCGGCGCCGTAGCGGGTGAATGCGTAATTGAGCTTCATGCCCGCATCCAGGACCAGTTCAGGTTCGGCTTTGATGTTTTCGCCGTGCGGCCGCGCCCAATTGCCGCTGCTCGCCTTGTTAAAGTCGAGAGTGGTTCGAGCCATTCCAAGAGGCGCCCAGACGTGCTCGGTAACGGCGCGGTCAAAAGCCCGATCGAGGTCCAAATTGGGGTGGAGGAGATAACCTGCCAGATAACCGGCGGCCGAGGCCATCAGGTTGTTATACTGGAACACCTCGCCGAAGCCGCTGGTCGGCTCCGTCGCTGCGAGCTGCACGAAGGTATCGGCCGCGGCGGCATCGGGATTGGAGTTAAGGACGACCTGCATGTCTTTGCGCGGCAAGCCAGTGCAGGCGCAAACGAGGTGCCGAACCAGGACCTTGCTGGTGGTCTGCGGACTGCCAAGCTTGAAAGATGGATAGACCTGAGTAACCGGCTGGTCCCAAGCGAGCTTCTCTTCGTCCACCAACTTGGCCAGCAACAGGGTTGCCATTCCCTTGGTATTAGACGCGATCGCGAAGGTGGTATCGGCGTCTACGGGTGTGGGATCACCGAGCTGCCGCACGCCGAGCCCAGCGGAGTAAATGGTCCCCTGCTGCGTAGTCAGCGCGATTGCTGCACCAGGTATCCCAAGCTCCTTCATCGATTGTTCTACAAACGTGCGAAGCGCTGCGATGCGGCTAGCGTCCATCGGATGGGCGGCGCGGCCAGCGAAGGTCTCTCGTTTGTACCCGGCTGGACGGAGGCTCTGCTGGACCAAGCCTATAGCCGCCAGCCGCTTCTCTGCGGTGGCCTCGGCCCCGTCGACCAGTACCACGGTCCACTTCGTCCGGCCCCGGAAGGCGACGGCATATAGGACGCGCTTCTCGTTCGGAGATGTTTCGTAGTCTACTACCTGGCGTTCGTCCCAGCCGTTGCGCGCCGCGCGTGCAGTCACGAGCTTGGCTGGTCGAGCTTGCGCCGGCCTCCAGATTTTCCAAGCGGCCGCTGCCGCCGCGCCGGCGTCTTGTGCCGCGCCTACATCGACGAGAGCCATCCGGAAGTCTCTTTCGGGAGCCGCAAGTTGAACAAACTTCGACTCGGTCGTGAGGGTCCACCCCGCTGGTGCAGTGAATGTCGCGCCCGATGGAGTCGCATGGGCATCGATAGTGACGGCAGCGGGGCTCTTCCCACCCGGAGCGGTGGCGACCGCCTGCGCGAATGACGTTGCTGCTCCAGTAAGCAGAATGGCGCAAGCTGTGACGAAAAGACGCATCGAATCTCTCCCCCCGGGAAGATGTCGAGCCTACTTCGTGCCCAGTCGCCGAGCAAGCTTTGTTCGCGCCCAGTCGCGACATCAAGTCGCCACTTGCAACGCGAGAGCCATCCACACAGGATATTCTCGCTCATGCTGGTGAACGTCTGCTTTGGTACTTATCGCCCGCGCGGCTGAATAGCCACAAGTGGCGCTTAGCGGACGACTGGACCTGGCCGTTAGCGGACGTCTGCTTCTGGGTGCGAGGGTGGAAAGCGGACCTTCCCGGCCCCAGGCGTCTCTATGTCCGCAATGGGTTGTCGATTCAGTCGATCATCGCAACACACGCTTCAAAACGCTCTGCTGGTGTTTTGTAACCGAGCGTTTTTCGCGGTCGCTGATTAAGCTGCCTGGCGATCTCGTCCAACCGCTCTTGTGAGTGCACGGCGAGGTTCGTGCCCTTGGGGAAGTACTGGCGCAACAGGCGATTGGTTTCTCGTTCGAGCCTCGCTGCCAGGGACTCTGCGGATCCCAGAAGTAGACCGCAGCGTCCGTCGCCAGCGTGAACCTCTTGTGCTCGGCCATCTCCTTGCCACGGTCCCAGGTCAGTGACTTGAGAAGCTCGACGCGCTCACGCTCCTCAACTGCCTGAGCGGCGGCCTGCCTAAACCCTCATAGGACGCCTGCTCAATCGAACGGAGTAGGAGCTGTGCCCGAGGTCGAGCTCTGTGGCGCCGGCATGCCGTTTCGCCGGGGAAACGCGAGACGTTACGCTTCATGCATGTAGGCAAGGGCCTCGCGGAAGGCCGCAACAAGCTCTTCGGACGTTGCGCCAGACGCGGCGTGCACTCGAATTGAAAGCCCCCCAAGGGATTGGCGGATCAGTAACGGGATGTGCCTCAAACATTCGACGAGGAAGCCCTGTTGACTGGCTCGGCGACGCGAGCGTCGCGAGGCTAACGAACGGGGGCTGGCAGGAAGTCTAGTAATCAATATCGCTAACTAGCCCGAAGGCGTGCCCAATGCCCGGCAATCGCATCGACAAGCTTGACCGGCTCGGCCGGCTTCGCGAGAGCGGAAGCCTCTCTGAGGAAGAGTTCGATGTCGAAAAACAACGAATTCTCGGCCACGACGACGCCCGGATCATTTCGTTCGGGCGACTCCCAATCTGGCTGTTTGCAATTGTCGCCTCGCTGGTCCTCGCGCCAATTGGCTATGGCGTTTATTTGAAACTTACCGACCCTGACTTCGAACGCCGGCTCAAAGACACCACGCGCGATGTCCTCAGGAGACCGGGCTGGGCGCCAGCGTGGAGGTTCCCGTCACCGCCGCTGACGCGCCCGATGTATCGCCCGCATGTCATCGCAGCCTTACCCCGAGCTGCACTCCGGCCCCGAAATCTGCGGCAGCCTTGGAAAGGCCCGCGCTGCCATAAAGGCCAAGCGACAGAGACCGGCTCAGATTCGTGTGGAGCGCGGTCGACATGCTTTGCTCGGCCGCCAGTCCCGCGCTGGGGCTTTGCGCATAGGCGTAGCTCAACCGTCCGGCGAGGCTTCTCGCGAGTCGTAGGTTCGCACCGGCCCGCGCGGACAGGCTGTTGCGCAGATCGTAATTCTCCGGATCGCCCGCCAACGTATAGCCGATGCTGACGAATGGGGTGACGCGCCCGATCGGCGCCGCCACTTCCGCGCCGAATGTGTAATCGGGCTGGCCTGTGCCCAGCCCCTTTGCAGCGGACGCGGTCGGCACTTTCATCTGGCTCCATAAGGCAAGGGCGGTGGGGCCGACCGGAACTGTGTAGGAGGCGTTGAGGCGGAGGTCGCCGAGCCCTTCGCGCCGCTCGCGGGCCGCGGGCTTGGTCGGATCGACGATGATCGGCAAGCCCAGAATGCCCGCGCCGCCCCCGATCACGTTGCCCGGCGCATCGACGCGAAGATAGGGAAGCGTTGCGCTGAGCTGAAGGCGGCCCCTGTTCGCATATGCGCTAACGGGACTCGAAATGGTCTCGATTTGCTGGCCGGACCCAAAGTCGCCTTCCTGATATTCCAGCCCGACCGAGACGCCCGCATCGACGCCGCTTCGGGCTACGGATGCCGCCGGACTGTCCCCCGGTACAAATTGGGCTGCCGCCCCACTGATAGCCAAGGCCATTAAGGTGATCATGCACTGCCTCCCAAAAGATGTTCCTGGGAGGCAACGGGTCTCGGGCAGCCTTTAATCCGCGCCGGCGTTCATTTCTTCCATTCCGACCCGATCAGGGTGCGTTCGGCCTGAGCGTCCAGGGGCGCGCCGGTCATGCGCTCCTGCGCCGCCGCCATGATGCTGGACGAACCTGCCTGTCGATATTCAGGCGCGGCAGGCGTGGCCTTCACGGCCTCGGTCATGATCACGGACCAGTCGCCGCCTTGCCGGCAGGCAAGGCCTGACAAATCCGTCCCCTCGAACGTGCGGCAATAATCGCCCTGATGGTCGGTGAAGGTGACGCCGATCCGGAGCGGCGCGTCCGCGTGCTGGCTGGAGGCCATTTGGGTCTCGAGCGAATGCGCAAGATTTCCCTGCGCTACCAGCATCCCCCCCTGCATGGCGATCGGCGCTTGTCCTTCATCGAGCACGAAGTGCCCGGCGACGATGCCGATGGCGAAGGTTGCCGCCAGTGCGGCCGCGTTGCGGATCCACGCGGCCGGGCGCGGCCGTAGCCGTTCCCGAGCGGCCGACAGCGAGGCGATCGTCTCATCATCCCCCGCATCGCCCCCGCCGGCGCCTAGCATGGCAAGCAGTCGATCGGGCACGTCCTCGGAGGCGACCGGGCCGTAATAGCCGCGCAGGCCCTCGCGCAGGCGCCGTTGCTCATCCACTCGCGCGCGAAGTTCGGGACGAGCGGCGAGCGCGCGCTCTACTTCCTCGCGCTCGGCGCCTGCGAGCTCGCCGTCTGCGAACGCCATCAATTTATCGTCATCGACCATCATGCGGCCTCCAGCCTTCTCACCAGCGCCTGCCGCCCCCGTGTGAGGCGCGACGTCAGCGTTCCCATCGGGATGTCGAGGATGTCCGCAGCCTCGCGATAAGCGAGCCCCTCGACCAGCACGAGCGCGATCACCTCGCGCTGCTCGAGCGGCAGCTCCGCCATCGCCTTTCCGACATCCTGCATCTCCAGCGTGCGCTCGATCGCCTCATGCCCTTCATCGCCCACCTGGCTTCCTGCCTCCTCGGGTGCAAACGTCCGGGCCCGCCGCGTGCGGGCACGGACTTCGTCGATCCAGCAATTGCGCACGATCCGGTACATCCACGAATCCATTCGCGTTCCCGCCTGCCATTGCTCGCGTGCCTTGAGCGCCCGCTCAAGCGCGAACTGGCACAGATCGTCCGCGTCAGCCGCGTCCCGCGCCAATGACCGGGCGAAGCGACGCAGCCGCGGAAGCAGCGTCAGCAACTCGCGCTCAAAAGCATTCAAACCGCGGTCTCCATGGTTTCAGGGAGGAAACGGATGCCCAGGTCCGTTTCATCCCCGTGAAAGAAAAAATGTGGCAAAGGCGCTCCATGTGGATCGGCGGAGCAGTTCGGGCAATGGCGTTTGTTGCGGCTCTCGCCGCGGGCGGCATATCGCACGCCCAACTGCTCCGCGGTGCGCCGGTCGGTGGCATATTGAACGACCTTGGAGGCCTCGGCGCCGGTGCACTCGGCGAGGTTCAGGAGGTGGTCCGCGACGTACCGCGCCACATCGAGCGCCTCTCCGAAGCCCGTCGATCCCGCCTCCTTGAACTTGTTCGCGCCAATCGCGACGCGCTGGAAATGGCGCCGCTCGGGCCCGCCGTCCGGGGGGAGATCGTTGTCGTCGATCCGTCGCCGACGGTTCTCGCGAAAGCCCGTGCCGCCGGGTTCGCCGTGACGGCGGACGAACTGGTTGAGGGGCTGGAAATTCGTTCGGTGACTTTCCGCCCGCCTGCGGGGCAGTCGCTGGAGGAGGCGATGGCGCGACTTCGGCAGATCGCGCCCGACGCGGAATTTTCGCCCAACTACGTCCACTTGCAGAGCGGCAGCGCCGGCGCGGTCGCGGCCGCCGGCGCGCTCGCGACCGGCGCAGCGGCCCCGGGAGGTCCGAAAATCGGTATGATAGATGGCGGCGTGGGCCAGCATTCGTCGCTTGGGGCGGTAGATCAGAGGGGCTTCGCCACCGGCGCGCCGCTGCCAAGCGGCCATGGCACGGCCGTGGCGTCGCTGGTCGTGGGCACAGGAACGGTGCGAGGGTCCGCGCCAGGGGCCGCGCTGCTCGTTGCCGACATCTATGGCCGCGACCCCAAGGGTGGCAACGCGCTTGCCATAGCCCGCGCGCTCGGCTGGATGGCGCAGAACGATGTGCGCGTGGTTGCCATGAGCCTTACCGGTCCGCCCAACCCTTTGGTCGCCAAAGCGGTAGCGCAGGCGCGCGCCCGCGGCATGTACGTCGTAGCCCCGGTCGGCAATGACGGGCCGGCCGCCCCCCCCGCTTATCCCGCCTCCTATCCGGGAGTGATCGCGGTGACGGGAGTGGACGGCCGGAACCGGCCGCTGATCGAGGCTGGCCCAAGCCTCCACCTCGATTATGCCGCCCCTGGAAGCGACATGGCTGCCGCCGCCCCTGGCGGCGGGCTGAAGCCTGTGCGTGGCACCTCGTTCGCAGTCCCGCTGGTCGCCGGGCGGCTCGCCCGTTCCTCGCTCGCGACGCTCGACGCTGAAGCGAAGGATCTCGGGCGCAAGGGCCCAGACAATATTTTCGGCCGCGGCCTCGTCTGCGGCGAGTGCCGGACCCCGCTCCCGAAAAAATAGCGCGGGTGCGGGATTAAACGCGGCACAGGTCTCGTTAGCCAGATGGAATACCAACACGGCTAGGAGACTTTCCCCATGAAAATCCGTTTGACTACGATGTGCGCCGGCCTTGCGCTGATCGCGTCCCCGGTTTCGGCTCAACTGCTGGGCGGCGGCGGACTTGGCGGAGCCCTCGGCGGCAATCTGGGCGGCGGCGTTGGCGGCAACCTTGGCGGCCTCGGCAATGCTTCGAACACAGCCAACGGCGCGCTTTCGGGCGCCGCCCGTGTCGACCGCAATGTCGACGCCCGCTCGGGCAGCGCCCGCGCCGATGCGCGCGGCAGCGCTGCAGGCTCCGCATCAGGTGGCGGCCTCCTTTCCGGTGGTGCGTCCGGTAGCGGCTCGGGTGGCGCCTCGGCGGGCATCGAAGCGGTCGGCACGGATGCAGTCGCCGGCGTCGCCCGGAGCACGGTTTCGCCTGTGACGGGGATCGCCGGCCGTGCCCCGGGTGGAGCGTCCAGCTCGATCGCCGGTTCGGCCGGCGCGGGGCTTCAAACCCTTGCCGCCGCGGGCTCGGCAGCCGCGGCTTCCGCCGGTGCGGTCGCGGTCAGCCCCGGCATGATCGTTCGCGACGCCTCCGGCCGTGCGATCGGCGAGGTGCAAGGCGTCCGCTCGCGCGCCAACGGAGTAGTGGACGCCGTGCTCGTCGAGGCCGGCAACCGGGTGGCCGCGCTTCCAGCCGACAATTTCAGCGTCTCTGGCGACGCGCTCGTCTCGGCGATGTCGCGTGCGGAACTCCGCAAGGAGGCCAAGGAGCAGCCCGCGCGTTGAGATCGTTCAAAGGCATGGCTGTCCTGCGGGCGGCCATGCCTTTAGCAAGAAAGGGAAGCGTGTCGCTCATCGTCAGCGCTGCGCCGCCAATCGCGGCATCTGATTACGGAAAAGGCTTCTTGCCTCGCTCCAGCGCCCGTTCGCTGGCGAGGTAAACCTGCTTCAACGAGAATGGCTTCGGCACTACGATAGCGTCCGGGATTGCGGTTTCCACCCTTTGCGGGGCCGCCGTCACAAAGAACACTGGTATGCCGGTTCCAGCCAAAATGCTTTTCACGACCCTTATTCCGTCGCCCGGATTGAGCGTTACGTCTGCACAGATGAGGTCAGGCCGCCGCGCCGCAACTGCTGCCCTGGCTTCCTTCTCGGAAACTGCGACATCGAAGGACCTGAACCCCATACCGCTGAGCGCGAACCTGAGCATTTCGGCCGTATAGACTTCGTCTTCAATTATGAGGGCGTGCACCCGGCCTCGCCTTCTATCCGAATCTGTCCCGCCCCTTGTCTAACTAGCATCGGCTAGCTGCGTGGCGCGTTGCTCATCGGTATGGGGATCGGGTTGAGCCTTTCGGGGCGTAGGTACATTCTTCGGCGACGGTGTTGTGCATAACCGCCGCACGACATGCCGACATAGCGGTGCGCGATCGATGTGGATCGCAGTAGGTTCAACTAATCCGATTAGGTGGTACGAACTGCTCCGAATTGTTGGAATCGGAGGCGGTACGCTTTGAATTAGCGTGATTTTATTTTGTGATGTCCCCTCCCGCAGGGGTCACCACTCTTCCGGTGCGGCTTTTCCTGCCTTTAGACCATGACGTGCTGGGCTTCGTGGCGTCGCTCGGCTTGCCGCTCGCGCCCTCGCTGGCTTATGGGATTATGGTGCTGATGCTCCTGCTCCCTGGCGACATGCGCGGCGACCGGCCCGGCCAGGCTGCGCGGGATGGCGCGGCATCGCCCTTGAGCCCGGGATGAGATGGCTGCGCGCGCTCCTGCTGGGGGTGCTGGCGCTGGTCGGGGCCGGCCTTGCCGTGCGGGTGTTGGCGCCCTTGCCCTCGCTTGAGAACCGGACCGCCTCGCGCGCTTATGCCGATACCGGCGACACCGCGCTCGGCCGGGCGATCGCGCCCGCCGTCGCTGCCGCGCCCGCCGGCCACTCGGGCATTCATCCGCTCGCCGATCCGGCCGGCGCCTTCGCCGCGCGGATCCTGCTGGCGCGGGCCGCCGAGAGCAGCATCGATGCCCAATATTATATCTGGCACGCCGACCTCACCGGCACCCTGTTGTTCGACGAGCTGCGCGCGGCGGCCGAGCGCGGCGTACGCGTGCGCCTCCTCCTCGACGACAACAACACCGTTGGCCTGGACCCGGTCCTCGCCGCGCTCGACGCGCATCCCAATATCGAAGTGCGGCTGTTCAACCCCTTTACGATCCGTGCCCCGCGCCTGATCGGCTTCCTCACCGATTTCTCGCGGCTCAACCGCCGCATGCACAACAAGTCGTTCACGGTCGACAATCAGGCGACGATCGTCGGCGGCCGCAATATCGGCGACGAATATTTCGGCGCGGGCGACGGCGCTTTGTTCGCGGACCTCGACGTGCTCGGCGTCGGCCCGGTGGTCGCCGACGTCTCCGCCGACTTCGATTCCTATTGGGCGAGCCTCTCCTCCTACCCCGCCGACCGGATCGTGCCGGCGTCGGGCGGACCAACGGAGATTGCGGCGCGCGCGGCCGATGCGGCGCGCGATCCGGGGGCACGGCCCTATCTCGAGGCCGTTCGGGATTCCCCGTTCGTCCGCCAGCTGGTCGAGCGCGCGATCGTGATGGAATGGGCGCCGACGCGGATGATTAGCGACGATCCCGCCAAGGGCCTGGGCCGGGCCGCGCCCGAGCAGCTTCTCGTCGCCAAGCTGAAGGACGCGCTGGGCGAACCGCGCCGTACGCTGGGCCTGGTCTCGGGCTATTTCGTGCCGGCCAAGGCGGGCACCGCGGCTTTCGCGGCCATGGCCGGGCGCGGCGTGCAGGTCACCATCCTCACCAACGCGCTGGAAGCGACCGACGTGCCGATCGTCCATGCCGGCTACGTCAAATGGCGCAAGAAGCTGCTGGCGGCGGGCGTGCGTCTTTACGAAATGCGCGGGTCGGCGCCAGGATCGAGGCCGAGGCGCCACGCGAGCGGAGTCGGCGGCAGCGGCTCGAAACTGAGCGGCGCGGGATCGGCGCTCCATGCCAAGACCTTCGCCGTCGACGGCCGCCGCGTCTTCGTCGGCTCGTTCAACTTCGATCCGCGCTCGGCCCATCTCAACACCGAGCTCGGTTTCGTGATCGAGAGCCCGGCACTTGCCGAACGCATGCAGGCCGCCTTCGAACGCTCCGCCCCGGCCAGAACCTACGAAGTCCGGCTCTCGCCGGAAGGCGAGATCTACTGGATCGAGCGCAGGGACGGCCGGGAGATTCGCCACGCAACCGAGCCCGGCACCACGCGTTGGCAACGCGCCGCGGTCGCATTGCTCTCGCTGCTGCCGATCGAATGGCTTTTATGAAAGGCTAAGTCCCCCGGGACTTTGCCAAGGGCGGCGACATTTGCAGGAGCAGGCCCATGGACTCGACCGCAACCGATCCCGCAGCCCCGGTCCTGGCCGACCTGCCCGCTCTCCTCCCCGAGCTCGAAGCGGCCTATAAGGACGTCCATTCCAACCCCGAACTGTCGATGCAGGAGCACCGCACCGCGGCCCTTGCCGCCAAGCATCTCGAGGAGAACGGCTTCGAGGTGACCAGCGGGGTCGGCAAGACGGGCGTGGTCGGGCTGCTTCGCAACGGCGACGGCCCCACCGTCCTGCTCCGCGCCGACATGGACGCGTTGCCGATCCAGGAAGCGACGGGCCTCGATTATGCCAGCAAGGTCACTGCCGAGGACGCCGACAAGGCGTGCGTGCCCGTTTCGCATGTCTGCGGCCACGACATGCACGTCGCGTGGCTGATGGGCGCGACGGCTCTGCTCTCGCGCCGGCGCGAGGCTTGGAGCGGCACCTTGATGGCGGTCTTCCAGCCCGGCGAGGAAACGGCGGAAGGCGCGCGGGCCATGCTCGACGACGGCCTGCTCGACCGCTTCCCCAGGCCCGACGTCGTGCTCGGCCAGCATGTCATGGTCGGGCCGTCGGGCACCGTTGCCGGCAGCGCCGGGCCGATCACGTCGGCCGCCGACAGCCTGCAGATCCGCCTGTTCGGCCGCGGCGCGCACGGCTCGATGCCGCAGGCCAGCGTCGATCCGATCGTCATGGCGGCAGCGCTCGTGCTGCGGCTGCAGACGATCGTATCGCGCGAAACCGCCGCCACCGACGCCGCGGTCGTCACGATCGGCGTGCTGCAGGCGGGCACCAAGGAGAATGTGATCCCCGACGAGGCCCTCCTCAAACTGAACGTGCGCACCTTCGACGAAGGCGTGCGCAAGCATGTGCTGGAGGCGATAGAGCGGATGGCCAATGCCGAAGCCGCGGCCTCCGGGGCGCCACGCCCGCCCGAAATCACTCCGCTCGATCGCTACCCGCTCAACGTCAACGACAAGGAAGCGAGCGACCGCGTCGCCGAGGCGCTGCGCCGCCACTTTCCGGCCGATCACGTGCGCCACTCCGGCCCCGCTCCGGCGAGCGAGGATTTCGGCTGCTTCGGCAGCGCCTGGGATTCGCCCTCGGTCTACTGGTTCGTGGGCGGCACCGACCCCGAAACCTATGCCAAGGCCAAGGCCGAGGGCCGGATCAACGACCTCCCGGTCAATCACAGTCCGTTGTTCGCGCCGGTCGTCCACCCCACCCTCTCGACCGGGGTCGAGGCGATGGTCGTCGGCGCGCTCGCCTGGCTGGCCAAATGACGGCCGGGCGTGACGCGCCGAAGCGGCGCCGGGGCCGGTGAACCTGCCGTCGCTGACCGAGCTTCTCGACGAAAGGGTCACGCGCGACCTCGTCATCGCGCTCGACCTTGCCGGCACGTTCGTGTTCGCGATCAGCGGCGCGATGCAGGGGATAAGGCGGCGGCTCGACGTCTATGGCGTGCTGGTCGTGTCGGTCGCCGCCGCGACCGCCGGCGGGATCACGCGTGACCTGCTGATCGGCTCGGTGCCCCCGGCCGCGGTCAGCGACTGGCGCTATTGCGCGTCGGCGATCGCCGCCGGCCTCATCACCTTCTTCTGCTATTCCCCGGTCTCTCGGCAGCGCACGGCGTTGCTCGTCTTCGACGCTGCGGGCCTCGCCTTCTTCGCCGTCGCCGGGACCCAGAAAGCGCTCGACTTCGGGCTCAGTCCGCCGATGGCGGCCTTGCTCGGCATGCTGACCGGCGTCGGAGGCGGCATCGCCCGCGACCTGCTCGTCACGCGCACCCCTTCGGTGCTCCGCGGCGACCTCTATGCCGTGGCCGCGCTCGCGGGCGCGACGATGGTGGTCGTCGGGGACTTGCTCGACTGGCCGACGGTGGCGGCGGCGATCGGGGCCGCTCTTTTCTGCTTCGCGTTTCGCGTGCTCGCCATCCTGCGCGGCTGGGGACTTCCCGTCGCTCGTCCGCACGATGGCGAACAATATCCGGACCGCGAATGAAACGCCGGTGCGGAACCCGCGACGGCGCGATCCATTGGGGTCTGATCGTCCATGGCGAGGAGCAGCGGTGATGCAGCGGAAAAGCAGGTCTCGCATCGTGATGCGCACCGGGTCTCTCGTCAGCCTCGTGCTCGCCCTGGCGGCGTGCGACGCCCAGAACCAGGATGCGAACGCAACCCGCGAGCCGGGCGAGCAGGCGACGGCCGGCCCGGAGCCGGCGCTCCCGCCCGACCGGCGCACCCTCGCCCCGCTCGTCAAGCGCGCTGCCCCGGCGGTCGTCAACATCGCCGTGCTGCAGAGCTCGCCGCTCGAGCAGAACCCCATGCTCCGCGATCCCTTCTTCCGCCGCTATTTCGGAGTCCCGGATTCCGCGGTCGCGCCGCGCCTCGCCGCCGGCTCCGGAGTGATCGTCGACGCCGGCCGCGGGCTTATCCTCACCAACCATCACGTCGTCGCCAACGCGCGGGTGATCGAGGTGACGCTGACCGATCGCCGCAAGTTCGAGGCGGAACTGGTGGGCAGCGACCAGCCGACCGACATCGCCTTGCTGCGCATCAGGGGCGACAAACTGCCCCAGCTCGCGCTCGGCGATTCCGACGCGGTTGAGGTCGGCGATTACGCGATGGCGATCGGCAATCCGTTCGGACTCGGCCAGACCGTGACCGCCGGCATCGTCAGCGCGCTTGCCAGGGGCCTCAGCGCGGACGGCTATGAGAGCTACATCCAGACCGACGCGCCGATCAATCCGGGCAATTCGGGCGGCCCGCTGATCGGCATGGACGGCAACATCATGGGCATCAACAGCGCGATCTTCGGCCCCGGCGCCAATGTCGGCATCGGTTTCGCCGTCCCGGCGGCCACCGCCAAATTCGTGATGGAGCAGATCCTGGAGCATGGCGAAGTGCGGCGCGGCCAGATCGGCGTCGTCATCACCGAAACCTTTACGCCGCCCGGCAGCGCCGCCGCGCCGGCCGAGGGCGCGCTGATCGCCGGTGTGGCGCCCAATTCAGCGGCAGCGGCGGCGGGATTGCAGCGGGGCGACATCGTCGTTGCCGCAAACGGTGTCCCCACCGCGACGGCCGCCGCGCTGCGCAACGCAGTCGGCCTGACCACGATCGGCAGCCGCCTTCAGCTTACCGTGCAGCGCGGCGACCAGCGATCGGAAGTGGCGGTGCAGGTCCGTCCCTGAAGGCCGGGCCGAAGGAGCGGGTAAGGATGAAAAATGGTGAGCGCATTCTGACCCTCCCGCCGACCGACCGGCCATGAGCACATCCGAGCCCGCGGCGAACGCGGCGGCCGGCGCCGCCGAGGCCAGCGAGCTCATCCGCACTACCGGCGAGCGCGTCGAGGCCGGCTTCTGGGCGTCGGTCAACGAATTGCTGCTCAAGATCCCCGAAATCATCGGTTTCGTCCTGGCCATCGTTGCCGCGTGGATACTCGGCCGATTGCTGGCCCGCACCATCTTCCGCCGGCTCGATCGCCGCGGCCGGCCGGACCTCGGCCGCCTGCTGGGCGCAGTGGCGATCGGGACCACGATGCTCGCGGTCGGTCTGCTTGCGCTCGTGCTCCTGTTCCCGGGCATCAACCCCACCAGCATATTGTCGCTGCTCGGCTTCGGCTCGATCGCGCTCGGCTTCGCGTTCAGGGACATCCTCCAGAATCTCGTGGCGGGCATCATCCTGCTCATCCGCGAACCCTATCGCACGGGCGACGAGATCATCGTCGGCGACGGCGAATATGAAGGCGTGGTCGAAGAGGTGGAAATGCGCGCCACCCATATCCGGACGATCGACCGGCGCCTCATAGTCATCCCGAACACGATGATCTTCACCAACGCCATCACGGTCAACACCGACTGCGATTATCGTACGGCAAACTACACGCTTTCGATCGCCTATGGCGGCGACCCCCGCCGCGCGATGGCAATCATCCGGGAGGCGATCAAGTCGGCCGAGGGGGTCTCCGAGACGCCAGAACCCGCGGTCGTGATCCAGTCGCTCAACGATTATTCGATCGACCTGTTCATGGTGTTCGGGGCGGGCCCGACCGTGCTCGAGCAGATCAAGGCCAAGGGCGCGGTGCTGCTCGCCATCCATGACGCCTGCCGTGCCAACGGGATCGAACTGCCCTTCCCGACCCAGGTCAATCTGGTTCGGGCCGAGATCGAACATCATGGCCCCGACAAGCTCGCGGGCCCGCCGTCCGACGCCTGAGCTGGTCTAGGCCCCGCGGCTGGTCGCGAACAGGAACCAGGCCCGTTCCTCGGCGAGGTCGGTCCAGTCGTCGAGCATGCCCGCCGTCGCGTTGTCGCCGGCGGCGTCGACCGTCTCCTTGGCCTCTCGCAACATCTCCACGAGTTTGAGATTGTCGCGGTGCAATTCGGTCAGCATGTCGGCGGCGCTCATGAAGTCCGCGTCATTGTCCTCGATCCGCTGCAGGCGCGCGATATGGCCGATCGAGCGCAGGGTCGTGCCGCCGGTCTTGCGCACGCGCTCGGCGATGGCGTCGGTGATCGCGAGGATCTGCGCCGCCTGCTCGTCGAACATCAGATGATAATCGCGGAAATGCGGGCCCGAGACGTGCCAGTGGAAATTCTTGGTCTTGAGGAAAAGGGCATAGCTGTCGGCGAGGATCGCGTTCAGCGCATCGGCCACCGACCGCGCCGAATTGCGCTCGAGGTCGGTCGGAGTCTTGAGTTTCGCAGGCGTCGCCATGGTCCTCTCCTTTTCCTTCGTCAGACTTTGGACACGCTCACCGGGTCGCTCGCCGGGAAGGTCTCGCGCAGCCCCTCGTCGAGCAAGTCCTCCTGATGCCGCTTGCGGGGCGATGGCTGGCTCGGTGCGCCCCCGGTCGATGGCGGTGCGGCCTCCGGTCGTTCATCTGTCCGATCCATGCTCTGAATTCCTTTCGTGCGTCGGCGGGCGCGTCGATCGGTCAACGTGCAAAGGTGGCGCAATATCCCTGGCGCCGCGCAGGGCGCCGGAACCTCCGGGCTCCGTCCGCGCTTCGACAGTAGGGGCGCACCCCGAAAGGCACGGTCGAAGAGGTCCCGGTGGATATGAGTGAGGCAGCAGCAACCGCGCCGGCGCGACGGCATTCGGCGTGGGCGCTCGGCTGCGGGCTGCTGACTTTGATCCTGGCGGCGACGGCTTTGCTGCTCCCCGTCATCGACTGGGCGCCACGCGGCGGCGTGGTCGGCTGGCTGCTGTTCCTCGCCGGCCTGGCGGAGCTGGCGTTCGGCCTCAGGCACAGGCCCGGCCCGGTCGGCAACGCCGCGACCGGCGCGGGCCTGATCACGGCCGCCGCCGGCCTGCTCTTCATCGTCCAGCCCTTCGCGCACTTCTTCCGCGTTGCCGACGTCGTCATGGCGTGGCTGCTCGTCCGCGGCGCCTGGATGCTCGTCGCCGCCTTGCGCATGCGCGAGATCCGGGCAGTGAAATGGGTGGCGTTGAGCGGAACGGCAGACATCCTGCTCGGTCTCGCGCTGGTCGCCGGCCTGCCGGTGGCGGCCTTCGTCATCAGCCTGTTCGGGCCGACCCCCGAGCTGGTCGCGTCCTTCGCTCTGATCCTCGCCGCCAGCTTCCTGGCAACGGGCTTCGCCCAGGTCGCGATCGCCCGCGACCGCCCCTGAACCGCGGCCTCAGTGCTTCAGCCGGTGCACCACCGCAGTGATGACCGAGCCGACGACCAACCCGACCACTGCCGAGCCGAAGGCCGTCACGACCCATTCGACCACCCCGTGCGCGAACGGCACGAAATGGGCCGCGCCCTCGGCCGCGCCGTGCACCCAGTGCGGGATCGTCTCGAGCCCAAATGTCTCCAGGCCGTGGACGATGATGCCGCCGCCGACCCAGACCATCGCCGCCGTGCCGATCACCGACAGCGCCTTCAGCAGCACCGGCATGCCCTTGACGAGGCCGCGGCCCACCGCGCGCGTGCCGGCGCTGCGCCGCTGCGCCAGATGGAGGCCGACATCGTCCATCTTCACGATCAGCCCGACCACGCCATAGACCGCGATCGTGATCGCGATCCCGACGGCGGCCAGCACGACCGCCTGCATCACCACCGACTGCTCGGACAGGTCGGCCAGGGCGATCGCCATGATCTCGGCCGAGAGGATGAAGTCGGTGCGGATCGCGCCCGCCACCTGGCGCTCCTCCATCTCCTTGGGATCGGTGATCTCCGCCACCTCGGCTTCGTGATGCTCGCCGCGCAGCACCTCGATGATCTTCTCGCTGGCCTCGAAGCAGAGATAGGCGCCGCCCACCATCAGCAGCGGCGTCACCGCCCACGGCGCCAGCGCGCCGAGCGCGACCGCGACCGGCAAGATGAACAGCAATTTGTTGCGCAGCGATCCGCGTGCGATCTTGTAGATGATCGGCAGTTCGCGGTGCGGCGACAGGCCGACCACGTAGCGCGGGGTCACCGCCGTGTCGTCGATCACGACGCCGGCCGCCTTGGCGCCGGCCTTTCCGGCCGCGCCCGCCACATCGTCGAGCGACGCCGCCGCCAGCTTCGTGATTGCCGCGACGTCGTCCAGCAGCGCTACCAGTCCTGACGGCATTCGCCCCCCTTTTTGCTTTTGCGTCCGCGATGAACGGTCCGCCGCGGGCTTGGCTCCTTCCCCGGAAAAAAGCCAGCGTCAGGCGATGGGCGCGACCTCGATCACCTCGATCGCGTCGGTCTCGCCGCCGAAGTCGGCCATGTCGCCGGCCTCGGCGCCGATCAGCGCACGGGCCAAAGGCGCGGAGAAGGCGATGCGGCCTTCAGGCGGGTCCGCCTCGTCGTCGCCGACGATGTCGAGCGTGCGTATCGTCCCCTTCATGCGAAAGCGGACGCGGGAGCCGAACCCCACCTCGCCCTCGGGCGGCGTCGGCCCGGGCAAGGAGGTCGCAAGCCTCGTCCGCCAGTAGCGCAGATCGCGCTGCGCCTCGGCCAGGCGCATCGGCTCCTTCTCCTGCGCCACGACGGCTTCCAACTCCCCCACCCGCGCCTCGATAAGGGCAAGGCCGGTGGGCGTGACGAAATTGGGACCAGCCGGGATCGGCAGCTCGAAACGCGGCTCGAGATGCTCTTCATCGCTCTCGCGGCGGAATGCTACGCTCATATATCTCTCAACGATCAACGACGGTGGGCGGGCCCGGAGCCCTCCCCCGCTCGGTCGTTCAGCTCAGCTTGGCGCTGATCAGGAAACGCGCGCGGCTTTCGGCCGAGCGCTGGCGCAGTTCCTCGATCTGCCGTTCCTCGCTCGCGTCGAGCATGGCCTCGAGCAGGCGGTTGAAGTGGCGGCGCATCGCCAGCCGCGCACCGGACGGGTCCCGTTTCTTCAGGGCCTCAACGACGTCGGCATGCTCGCGATGGCGCGAATTGCCGTCGTGATGACACACGGAATCATAAGCCGCGCGCACGCCGGGCACTTCGTCCCGCAGCCGCCACAAAGTCTGGATGACGTAGCTGATCGCCGCGTTGCCGGAGGCCGAGGCGATCATCATGTGGAATTCGCGGTCCGCGTTGTTCGGGCCCTGGTCGCCGGTCGCGTCGTCCTTGGCCATTTCCACCAGCAGTTCGTCGAGCCGCTGCAGGCCTTCCTGCGAGATGATCGGCGCGGCCAGCGCCGCCGCCTCGGATTCGAACAGCGACCGTGCCTCGGTCAGTTCGAACGCGCTAACCTGGGGAAGCTCGTCCAGACCGGAGACGCTGCCGTCGGAGACGTATACGCCCGACCCGGTCTTGATCTTGACCTTGCCGATCGCCTGGAGGGCGATCTCGGCTTCGCGGATCGTGACGCGGCTGACGCCGAAGCGCTCGGCAAGCTCGCGCTCGCCGGGCAGCCGCGACCCTGGAGGGAACACGCCCTCCTCGATGAGCGCCGTGATCCGCTCGACGATATCCTGAAACAAGCGCCGGTCCGCCATCTTGTCCGCTTCCCCTCTGCGTTCCGGGAATACTTACCGCTTTGCCTGACCCTTGCAAGGAAAAGGGGAGCGGAAACCCGCTCCCCTACCCGTCAGATCCGGAAGCGGACGCCCATGAAGTAGCGCGCGCCATAATAATGATATTGGCGGATGCTGCCCTGGACCGGCATGTCGGTCACCTTTGGTTCGTCGAAGATGTTGACCGCTTCGAACTTCAGCTGGACGTTGCGGTTGAGGTCGTACGACGCCCGGAAGTCTACGGTGTCGTTGCCGCGCACGTAGCGAAGCTGCGTGTTGCCGCCGACGAAGTCCTGATAATAATTGGAGCGGTAGTTGTAGATCGCCTGCAGCGAGAGGCCGCCGAGCTGGTAATAAGCCTGCGCCGACAATACGTGCTTGGAGAAGCCGCTGATATTGGCCGGCGGGATCATGCCCTCGGTGATCACGCCCGTGACGGGATCCATTATGTCGCCGAGGTTTACGTCCTCATTCTCGAAATTCGAGTTGGCATAATTGTAGCTGAGCTTGGTGCCGAGACCGCTGAGGGCGCCCGGCAACCACGAGAAGCGGTGGGTGAGCGTCAGCTCATAGCCCCAGATCCGGCTCTTGCGGTCGCTGTTGGCGGTTTGCACGACCGGAACGGTGACGTTCTCGCCGTCGATCACGAACTGCTCGTCGTAGCGGACCGGGATGAAGCCACCGTTGAACTTCTTGTAGTAGAGCGCGCCCGAGAACATCGAATCCTTGTTGAGGTAATATTCGAGCGACGCGTCCGCGTTCCACGACATCAGCGGCTCGAGGCGCGGGCTCCCGTTCGCTTTGATTTCGCTGATCGCGTCCCCGATCGAGGTGACGTTGCTTCCGCTGACGGAGATCGCGCGGCCGGCGCCCAGCGCGCTCGGCGCGGGCTTCGACATTGCCCGGTAGGCGGCGAGGCGCAGCAGCAGGTCGGGTTGGATCTCGAAGATGGCGTTGGCGCTCGGCAGGAAGCGGGTGGTCTCGTGCTCGGTGGTGACGGTTGCGTAATCGTCATTAGAGACCAGACGGATCGAGCCGTCGGTATTGTGCACCACGACGATGCCGCTGCGCAGGCCGTCCGACCGGACCTTGGTGTTGACGACGCGGACGCCGACATTGCCGCGGATGGGCATGTTGCCGAGATCGGAATCGTACGAGGCCATCACGTAGGCGGACAGAGTGTTCTCGGTCACATCGCGGTTGGCCGGGTCGCGGATGTCCGCATTACGGCCCGGATCGTCGGTGCCCATGTGGCTCTGGACCAGGCAGAGCGGATCGAACGTCGCCCAATTGTTGATAGTATTGCCTTCGGCGGCGCTGAGGTAATCGCGCTGCTGGAAGATGGTGCGGCAGGCGAGGTTGGCCGCGCTCTCGGCCGCCGGAGTGTCGAGGTTCACTTCCACGCGGTCGTCGAAATCATTGTAGGTCAGGCGCGAGTAACGGACGCCGGCATCGAGCTTGCTGAGGAACGCGCCGTCGACCTCGTAGGTCGCGTCGAAGCGGCCGGCGAGAATCTTGTTGTTGCGGTCCTGCTGGTCGCGGCGGATGCGGGTGTCGTCGCTGAACAGATTGTGGTTGGTGATATCGAAACGCGGATCGACGGTAATGGTCGGCGCGAAATTGCCGTCCAGCACTTCGTAGACATAGGGGATGCGCTGATCGCCGATTGCGGTGCGATTGCCGTAAACGTCAAGCGCGTCGGTGCGGAGACGCACGGAGCGCTCAATTTCCGAGCGCTTGGTGCGCGAATAGGACAGGTCCGCCCTCAGCGTCAGCCGGTCGACCGGCTTGAACGAGATGTCGAGGCCGCCGCCGAGATATTCCTCGCCGCGCTCCAGCAGGGTCGAGACCGTTTCGATCGAGCTTCTGCCCTCGGCGCGCGTGATGACGCCATTCTCGTCAAATTGGACGTTGCGCAGGCGGTAGCGCATCTCCGAGAAATTGAGGTCGTTGCGCTGTTCCGCATATTTGCGGTCGGAATATTGAACGTCGAGATTGATATCGATCGTATCGTTGGGCTGCCACTGGAGCGCGCCGAAGAGGGAGTCGCGGCGGTCGCTTTCGCTGATCTGGCGGAAGGCGATCGAGTTGGGCGCGAGGAAGAAAGGCGTGCCGGCGGCCGCCTGCTCGCGGGTCACCGCGGTGCAATTGGCGTTGACGACGGCGTTCGGGCTGCAGGCGGTCCAGGTGGAGCTGCCGGCGACGGTCTCTTCCGGGTTGGCGACGCTGTTGCGCTGCACGCCGAGCGAAATGCCGAAGTCGCCGAGCGCGCCGGCCGAGAACTGGTCGACATAGCTGATGGTGCCGCGCCAGCCGAGGCCGTCTTCCTGGTAGATGCGGTCCTGATAGGGGCTGTAGCTGCCCTTGAATTCGGCCTGGATGCGGCGCTTGCCGTAATCGAGCGGCTTCAGCGTCTCGAGCTCGATCGTGCCGGCGACGCCACCCTCGACGAGATCGGCCTGCTGGGTCTTGTAGATCTTGATGCCGTTGATCAGCTCGGACGGGAACTGGTTGAAGTTCACCGAGCGGTCGCCGCTGCCGTTGGAGGCGTCGCGGCCGTTGAACGTCGCGTTGCTGAGGAACGGGCCGAGGCCGCGGATCGCGATCTCGGAAGCGCCGCCCTTTTCGCGGTGCGTGGTCGCGCCGGTGATGGTCTGGATGGCCTCGCCGACCGACAGCGCCGGAAGCGCGCCGATTTCCTCGGACGACAATGCGTCGACGACGGCGGTTTCGAGGCGCTTGGTGTTGATCGAGCTCTGGATCGTCTGGCGAAGGCCGGTTACGACGATGTCCTCGTCCGCGGCGGCCATCGCTTCGTCGCTGGCCGGCGCGTCGAGCGCGACCGCGTCGGCCTGCGCGTCCTGCGCGAAAGCCGGCGAGCCCAGCGTCAGCAGCGGCACCGCCGCCGTGGCGAGCAGCGCCGACCGAAAATCGAAATGACGAAGGGCGCGATCGGGCCGCGGACGCATATACCTCTCCCAGATGGATGTTTTTTATGCGTTTGACGCTGACCAGTTTGCTCATACCTGTCAATACGAACTGTCATGCCACTGTGAAATTACCGTGCCTACCAGTTGACTGCCGCTCTGGTCCAAATGACATCCGGCGGCTAGGAGTGGTCGTATGAAGATCGGAACGGACGGCGCGCACGGCGCGGTGGCATGCTTTGGCGAAATCCTGTTGCGGCTGAGCACGCCGGCGCATGCGCTGATGAGTCAGGCGACGAAGCTGGAAATGGGATTCGGCGGCGCCGAGGCGAATGTCGCGGTCGCGCTGGCGAGCCTCGGCCATGAGACGCGGATGCTGTCGGTGCTCCCCACCGGCCCGCTCGGCGACGCGGCGCTCGATTCGCTGCGCGCCCGCGGCGTCGACACGCGTCGGATCGCGCGCGCGGACGGCCGTCTGGGCGCCTATTACGTCGTCTCGGGCGGATCGCTGCGCCCCTCGGAGATCGTCTACGACCGGCTCGGCAGCGCCTTTGCCGAGGCGCGTGCTGGCGATTACGACTGGGCCGCCCTCCTTCAGGGTGCCACCCTGCTCCATCTCTCCGGAATCACCCCGGCACTCGGGCCGAACGGCGCGCAAGCGGCGCTGGCGGCGGCGCGTGCGGCAAAGGCGGCGGGTATCACCGTCTCGTTCGACGGCAATTACCGAGCCCGCCTCTGGGACCGCTGGGACGGCAAGCCGCGCGAGACGCTGACCGCGCTGGTGGGCGAGGCCGACATCTTCTTCGGCAATCATCGCGACATCGCCTTGCTGCTCGACCGCCCGTTCAGCGGCGATGGCGAGGACCGGCGCCGCGAGGCCGCTTTGGCCGCCTTCGCCGCCTTCCCCAATCTCAAGCGCATCGCCTCGACCGCGCGCCACGTCGAGCAGTTCGACGCGCACCGGATCGCGGCGCGGCTCGACACGCCGGGGGAAGCCTTCCAGACCCGCGAGGTGCGAGTCAGCGCGATCGTCGACCGGATCGGCGGCGGCGATGCCTTCGCGGCCGGCGTGCTGCACGAGCTGATCCGCAGCGGCGACGATTCCAAAGCGGTCGAAGCTGGGCTCGCCCTCACCTGCCTGAAGCACAGCCTTCCGGGCGACGCGGCTCTGTTCAGCCAGAAGGATCTCGATTCCTTCGCAGCCGGGGAGCTCGACGTCCGCCGCTAGGCGTCAGGGAACGAGCTGGCTGCCCAGGGCGGGGGCGGCCAGCGCGAGATCGCGCGCCACCATCGCCGCGAACAGGGCGGCGCCCTCCGCCCCGACATGGGTGTAGTCGAACTTGCGCGTCACGCGCCCGCGCGGGCCCTGGACGCTTGCCGCCACTTCCCCGGAGGGCGGCGCCGGGCGCGGCTTCAGGGTGGTTCCGGCCTTGGCGGCGGCCAGTTCGGCGGGGAGCGGCGGCACCTGCGCCAGCTTGGTCGCCTCCGCCGCGCCCATCGCCTCCACCGCCGCAGCGCTGCGCGCGTTGAGATCGACCAAAGGCACTTTGAGCTCGGTCGCGACGCTGCGGATCGCGGTCGACCACGGCTCGAGGCTGCTCTTGAGGCGCCCCTGCGCGAATTCGCGGCGGGTGAGCGGCGTCAGCAGCACCGGGATCGCCCCGGCGGCCCGCACCTCGGCAACGTAGCGTCGCAAATTGGCCGGAAACTCGGTCTCGAGGTCGGTCCAGCGCTCCGCCACCTTCGATTGGTCGTTATGGGCGAACTGGATGAGGACGTAGGTCGCCTTGTAGCCCGGAACGCGCGCTTCGCCGAGCGCGATGTCCCACGAGCCCTCGGCGCGGTAGCTGCGCGTGCTGCGCCCGCCACGGCCGAGATTGAGGCAGGCGACCGACGATTTGACGTGCCGGTCGCAGAAGGCCGAGGCCCAGCCGCTGTGCGGCGCCATGGTCGAATCCCCGACCAGGATGATCTTGTACGGCTCGAGCGGCGGCGCGTCGGTCCGCTCGCGCGCCGGCTCGGCCGCATGGGCCGCGCCGGCGGCGAGCAGGGGGAGGAGCAATCCGAACCTTCTGATCATCGTACCCCTCCCCTTCTTCTCGATTACGAGAAGAACAGCCCGCCGTTGATGTCGAGATTGACGCCGGCCAGGAACGAGGCGTCCTCCGACGCGAGATAGGCGACCGCTGAGGCGACTTCCTCGGACGCGCCCTCGCGGCGGAGCGGCGTGTTGCCGGCGACCGCCTTGCGGCCCTCGGGCTTCGAGAAGATGTCGTGGAAGCTGGTGCCGATCAGGCCCGGGCAGACCGCGTTCACGCGGATGCCCTGCGGGCCCATTTCCTTGGCCCAGCCGCGGGTCAGCGTCATCAGCGCCCCCTTGGCGGTGGCATAGACCGACGCGCCCGGGCCGCCGCCGTCACGGCCGGCCAGCGAGGCGATGTTGATGATCGAGCTGCCCTCGCCGAGATACGGCTTGGCCGCCTTCGTGACGAGGAAGGCCGACTTGAGGTTGAGCGTCATGACCTGGTCGAAGAAGGCCTCGTCCATCTCGTCGAGCGTCTTGCGGGCGACCATGCCGCCGGCGCAGTTGACGAGCACGTCGATGCGGTCGCCGAAGGCGGCGCGGGAAGCCTCGATCAGGCCGGCCACTTCGGCCGGCTTGGTGACGTCGGCGCGATGGATGATCGCGGTGCCGCCAGCCGCCTCGATGTCGGCCTTGGTGGCGGTCGCCGCCGCCTCGTCATTGGCGAAGTTGACGACGACCTTGGCGCCTTCGCGCGCCAGTCGCAGCGACACCGCCCGGCCGATATCCCGACCGCCGCCGGTGACGATGGCGATCTTGTCTTGAAGCTTCATTTCTCAATTTCCCTATGCGTTAACGGAATGGATGTGGATGCGCTCGACCTTGCCGCCGAGCAGCCAGATCGCGAGGATAGAGAGCGGCACGATCGCGGCGCTGAGCGCGAAGATCGGCGCGTAGGAGGTCACGGTCATCGCCGGCACCAGCCAGGTCGTGATGAGCGTGCCGGCGACGGCGGCGGTGCCGCTCATGCCGGCCAGCGAGCCGACCGCCGCGCCGCCGAAATAGTCGCTCGGCAGCGTCTGGATGTTGCCGATCGCCGCCTGGAAACCGAACAGGATCACGGCGATGAGCAGCACGGCGGTGAGCGGATCGCCCGCGCTCATGGTCAGCAGCAGCGCCGGGAGCATGATGATGCCGCCCGCGGTGATCACGCTCTTGCGCGCCGTACTGACGCTGTGGCCGCGCTTGATGAGCGCACCCGCCGCCCAGCCGCCGGAAAGGCTGCCGAGCATGGCGCCGACGAACGGAACCCAGGCGAAGAGGCCGATCTGCTTGACGTCGAAGCCGAACGTCTCGGCGAGGTAGATCGGCAGCCAGGAGACGAAGAGCCACCAGACCGGATCGAGGAAGAAGCGGCTGATGATGATCGCCCAGCTCTGGCGGTAGCGCAGCAACGTGCCCCAGCCGACTGGAGGGCCGTCGACCGTCGCCGGCGGTCCACCCGCCTCGGGCGCGTCGAGGATGTGCGAGCGCTCTTCCTCGGTGATCCAGGGATGCTTGGCCGGATCGGCCTTGTAGAGCCAGAGCCAGGGCAGCAGCCACACTATGCCGAGGACACCGATCAGCACGAAGGTCATGCGCCAGCCCACGGCGGTGAAGAGAAGGGCGACCAAAGGCGCCGAGACGATCCCGCCGATCGCCGCGCCGGAATTGAAGATGCCCTGGGCCAGCGCGCGCTCGCGCGAGGGGAACCACAAAGCATTGGCCTTGGCCGCGCCGGGCCAGTTGCCGGCCTCGCTGACACCGAGCGTGACGCGCAGCACGCCGAGGAACGGCAAGGAGCGCACCAGAGCGTGGGCGGCGATCGACGCCGACCAGACGATGATCGAGAGCGAGAAGCCGAGCCTCGTGCCGATCTTGTCAAAGATCTTGCCGAACAGCGACTGGCCGACCGCGTAGGAGATCATGAACAAGGTCACGAGCAAGGCGTAATCTTCCTTGGTCGCGCCGATCTCCTTCGACACTTCGGGCCACATCACGGCGAGCGCGTTGCGGTCGATATAATTGATGACCGTTGCGAGCGCGATCAGCGCGATGATCCCCCAGCGCAGTCCCTTGATTTTCATCGATCCCCGTTCCGCTAAGCTGTTCATGAGCGTCCGCCTTCGAAGCGCGCCAGATGGCCGGTCCAGCGGTAGGTTTTGCCGCCCAGCACGGCCTCGTGAGTCGTTGCCGCCGCGACATCGTCCGCGATCGCGACCACGACCGTGCGCCCGCTCTTGAGCGCGATCTCGATCAGTTCGGCCGCGCCGATGCGATGCCGACGAAGCGTGGCGATGCCGGTGCGGCTGCCGACCGTGGTCTCGGCCGAGGCGTCATAGGCGCCGTGCGGCTCGAGCAGGCTGACGAAGGTCGCGTCGGCGCCCTTCGCGCGCTGGATGAGCACGGGCTCGCGGCGCAGGTTGAAGCGGGGATCGTTGGCGCCGCTCTCGGCGATGATCACCTCGCTGCCCGCCGACGGCAGCATCCGGTAGGTGTAAAAGCGACCGTCGTTGATCCAGGTGACGAAGCCGTTAGACGCGTCGGGCGTGCCGACCGCGTCCACCCAGAGATGCTGGTATCCGGCCTTCTTGCCGAGCACCGGGCGCTCCGCCGTATTCGACTTCAGCGGGAAGCCGACCTCGATGACGTGGCCGGAGAAATGGAGGGGAAGGTCGAACTGGGCCGGACCCTTGCCTTCGGCGCGGACCAGGTCGAGCACGACCGGCGCGCCGCCGTCCGCGAGCCGCACCTGGGCGAGCGTGCGGCGGAGCTTCACACCGGGATAGGCACCATCGATTTCTGCGGTGCTGGCCTGCAGGCCTTCGACTTCACCGAAATAGAGCTGCTTGGGCGCGAGCTTCTCGGCTTCCTTGAGCTTGCCGCCGAAATGGCTAGTCTCGTCGACCACCACCGTGTTGTGGGCGATCGTCTGCTTCGCCCAGCTCTCGTTCTCGGGCAGGTAGCGGCCGCCGTCCTTGGCCTCGATGTTGAGGAAGCGCGCCGCGCCGTAATCGGTGACGATCGGATTGCCGTTGTCGTAGAACAGCCACGACAATTTATCGAAATGGCCGTGGCCCATGCCCTGGGCGCTGTTCTTCGCTACCAGAGCCTGGTCGGTCGCGCCGCCGCCCGAGCGCAGCACGGCGACCGCGCCATCGTCGCCGTTCGGCCCGTCGCGGAACAGGGCCGAAGCGAACGGGAACGGCTTGACCAGCCCCGCTTCGAGGTCGCGCGCGACGGCGAGGCCCTCGGGCGAGAGGATCGTCTGGCCCTGCCCCGCCGCGATCGACAGGAAGCTCGGGTCGCGGGTCTGCCCGTAAGCGATGGCGACGGCCTGGTAGAGCTCTTCGGTGCGAAGGCTCTTGTCCGGCATCGCGTCGTTCAGCGGGAAGAAGTAGCCGTCATAGGTGAGCTGGATCGCCGCCCGCACCGCCTTCAGCACGATGCCGTCGCGATAGTCGAATATCTTGCGCTCCGGCTCGTTGGCCTGGACCGCCTGCGCGAAGATCACGAACGGCATCAGCGCGTAGCGCTGGTAATAAGGCCCTTCGGCATAATAGCCGTCCGGGGAGAAGAGCAGGTCGAGCTGGCGGAGGAAGCCGCCCTTGCCGCTCTTGTCGAGGCCGAGCAGCGCTTTCTCGACCAGGTCGCGGTCGCCGATCACGTAGCCGGTCATGCCGACGCCGGCATTGGCCCAGGTCGCGTGATTGTGGATGCGGTTGAACACCTCCGGCGATTCCGCCGAGAGGAAGTGCGCCATGCGCCGGAAGACCTTGTCGTCGATCGCCTTGCGGTCGCGCGCGTCGAGGTCGCCGCGGATGGCGTCGTAGCCCTGCACCGCGTTCACCAGCCACACGCTGTCGTTGAGGCTCTGCCAGAACAGGCGACCGGGCACCTGGTTGGCGGCCGCCGGATGCCTGCCGAGCTTGGGGTACAAAGCGGCATAAGCGAGCAGCATGTCGCGCGCATAATCGCGATAGGCCGCCTCGCCGGTGATCCGGTAGAGCATACCGGCGCCGTTGATCGCCTTGTAGTTGCGCTTGTGCTGCTCGTGGGTGAGCCCACCGCCGGGATCCTTGGGAACCGGCACGTTGATGCCTGCGCGCATCGCCGCATCGACCGCCTTGCGGACGCGCTCGACCTCCTGTGCGAACAGGGGATGGCGATCCTTCTCGGCCTGCATCAGCGCGAAACCGGACGGGCTCGTCAGCACCGGGGCCGATACGGGCACGGCCGCGTAAGCGGCGGGTGCCGTCGCGGCGAGAAGGAAAGCGATTGCGAGCGCTGGGCGGCGCGGTTTCTGGATCACTGCACGGCTCCCGCGATGTTGCCGCTCAGCATCGCGCGCTCAGGGCCTTTGTAATGAAGCTCCTCGACGACCGGCATTGCCGTGCCGTCGAAGCGGTTGTCGACGATCGCGGTCTCGGGCGCGCCGACGCTGTGCACGACGCGGACGGGGCCGCTGCCGACGAAGCGGTTGCCGACGATCGCGGCATGCTGCACCCCCGAAAGGTGCAGCGACGCCTGCGTCCCGCGGCCCGAATTCTCGACCAGCGAATTGGCGAGCGTGACGTGGGGCCCGAACGTGCTCTCGTCGGTCCCGCCGCGCAACACCTCGGCCACTTTGCCCACGTTGCGGAATTCGGAGTTGGAGATATCCAGATATTCCGCGTTGTAGTGGCCCTTCCCCTTCGTTTCGGAGCGCGCCGCAACCACGCTTCCCGAGACGCCATCGAACGTGCTCGCGAAGATCGCAATCCGGTCGGCGAGCGTGTCGGGGGTCGTTGCGATCACGTCGAAGGCAGGGGCGGAAAGATCGCGCACCTCGGTGCCGTCGATCAGCACCGCATAATTGGTGGGCATCGATCGCGCGCTGGTGCGGAGCACGGCATTGCCCGGCGCGGCCGGGGCGGCGGCGCCGGAGAGGATGAGATTGGCGAGCTCGATCCGGCCGCCATCCTCGATCTGGAAGAGCGTCGGTGCCGAGAAGGTGATGACCGGCTTGTCGGCGGCCGAGGCCCCGGCGATCGTCAGCGTGCGCTCCACGATGATCGGGGCATCGACGCGATAGGTGCCGCCCGCGAGCCGCACCACGCCGCCGTCGGGCGCACGCGCGACCGCTGCGGCAAGAGCGGCGTCCGGCCCGATGGTCTCGATCGAACCGCTGCCGAATGCGGTGACGGTCTGCGCCCGCTTGGGATACCAGGCCGCGCCCGTCGCTTCGCGCTTCACCGGGACGCGCCGGCCGGTCATGCCGGCAGCGACGCCGCCCTCGGGAACGAGCAGGCCGTCGGCGTTGCGCGACAAAGTGACGGCACGCCGCTGGAAGCCGTTGGCGAGGAGCGGCTTGGCCACCGGCGTCTGCACGTTGCCCGAGAAGCTGATGCCGGCAATGTCGCCTTCGGCACGGAAGGGATCGGAGCCCGACGAGGCGACGATGAGGTTGCGCCGGAACACCGTATCCTT
Source organism: Sphingomonas sp. LY54 (assembly GCF_035594035.1). Classification (NCBI taxonomy): domain Bacteria; kingdom Pseudomonadati; phylum Pseudomonadota; class Alphaproteobacteria; order Sphingomonadales; family Sphingomonadaceae; genus Sphingomonas; species Sphingosinicella wutangchuni. The sequence continues at coordinate 3,010,049 of NZ_CP141588.1, read as the reverse complement.
CGGCGGCGCCGACCGCTCGGCGTCCGCGCCCGCCGCCAGCGTGATCCGCGCCGGCTCGATGATCGTGTTGTTCTCGATGACCGCGCCGACCACCTGATGGTAGCGGTTGATCACCGAATTGGGCACGCCGTTCATGACGGTGATCGCGCTGGTGAAGCCGGTGCCGGACAGGCGTTCCAGATAATTGTCGCGCACCGTCTGGCGCGGGTTGACGACGCGGACGCCGCCGGTGTGCGGCTTGGAATTGCCGAAGAAGAAATTGCCCTCGACCAGATTGCCGCTGCCGTGGCGCAGGACCAAGGCGCCCTGCGACTCGTAGAAGACGTTGCCGCGGAAGATGTTGCCGCCGGACTTGCTGGAGACGATCTCCACCTCGCCGTCGGTATGCTCGAAATAGTTGTTCTCGACGATCGTACTGGAATCGGTCAGCGATTCCTCGCTGGTGCCGATGCGGATCGTCTCGCCGCCGTTCGAGCCGAGATTGGGGCGCGGGCCGAAATAATTGTGGTCGATGCGGTGGCGGTTGGCCTGCGGCTGCCCCTTGGGGCGGATCACCGCCAGCGTCACGCCGGCATTGGTCTTGCCCTCGAAATGCGAGTGATCGACCCTATTGTCCTCGCCGTAGATGGCGACCCAGATATCCTCGGCGCGCCGATCCGGCTTGTTGAAGCGGTCGACCACCACTTCGGTGATGCGCGAGTTGCTCGCGACGCGGCGGCTGTCGCGGCGGAAGGTGATCACTTCGTCCGAGAGGGCGTGGCCGTCGCGGAAAACGAGCCCGCTGACCAGCAGGTGCCGGCCGGACAGGCGCAAGTTCGAATTGCCCGAGAGGACGACGCCGCCCTTGGTCTGGGCGCGCAGCACGATCGGCTTCAGCGGCTCGCCGATTCCCTCGAACAGGATCTGGAAATCGCGCCACTCGCCATCGGCAAGGACGATCTCGTCGCCGGGCTTCGCGGCCTTGGCGGCGGCGCGATAGGCGGCCTGGTCGCGCACGAGATATTCGGCGCTGATCGCGGGCGCTGCCTGCGTCACCGCGAGAAATGATAATAAGATTACGCTGGTGCGCACACGCCTCTCCTGAAATCCGCTTACGGACTTCTGCGGCCCGCTGAGCTGGCCTATCAGCTAGCAGGCGCGCCGGGCTTGTCAACCAGTCCGACCCAATTGGACTAAAGAACTGGTCAGCGTTCTAACCGCCCAAGATCGGACCGGAAATTCCGGCGCGGCGCGTTAATCCTGGATCTGGAAATGCTCGAAAAAGGGCTGCAGGCGGCGGTTGAGCACGGCGGGGTCGGTGGGTTCGGGCGGCACGCCCATCATCGCCTTCACGGGCGCGTCGCACAGCACGCTGGAGAAATAGAGTTCGGCGGCAGGAACCGGATCGGGGATGCGCGCGCGCCCCTCCTCGGTCCAGCGCGTGAAGACGGCGGCGAGACGTTCGACCAGCCGGACGCGGACGTCGTTATGGAAGGCGAGGCCGAAGCCGGGATGCGCGAGGCTGTGCGCGATCACCATCCGGGCGAACGCCAGGGTCTTGGGCGTCATCAGGAAGGCGTGGAATCGCTGGGCGGCGATCCGGAGTTGCTCGCGCGGCGACTCGCCGCCATCGCCGAAGTCGAGCAGGTCGCCGATTCCTTCCTCTCGCCCGCGCGCGACGACCGCCCGCAGCAATTGCTGCTTGTTCCCGAACTCCGCGTAGAGCGTCGCCAGCGAACCGCCGGACCGCGCCACCACCGCGCTCAAAGTGGTACGTTCGAACCCTTGCTCGAGGAAAAGCTCCTCGGCCGCATCGAGCATGGCCTGGCAGCGATCTTCTCGACCAAGCACGGCGCGCGAGGGACGGGGGCACGCAGGAATTTTACTCATTCACTCACTTTCACAGCCAATCCCCGGTTGACGTGTAATCTAGCTTACACTACCGGCCACGGCAAGCTGGGGATGTATCCCACCGTCGCGAATCATATGCAGGATCGATCTATGTCCAAGCCGGGTTTCTCCCGCGCCGCCTCGCTTGCCGCCGCCATGGTGCTCGCCCTCGCCGGTTGTTCCCAGGAGGCGCCGCCCGCGCCGCCCCCGCCCGAGGTCGAGGTGATCACGGTACGCTCGCAGCAGGTGCCCAACGTCGTCGAGCTGCCCGGCCGCGTCCAGGCGGTCCGCACCGCCGAGGTCCGCGCCCGCGTCGACGGCATCGTCCAGCGCCGGCTCTACGAGGAAGGCACCGATGTCGGCGCCGGCCAGGGCCTGTTCGCGATCGACCCGCGCGAGTTGCGCGCCAGCCTCGGCGCGGTCCAGGCGAGCCTCGCCCGTGCCCGCGCCAACGCCGCAAACGCCCAGCAGGACGTCAACCGCTATCGCCCGCTGCTCGCCGACCAGGCGATCAGCAAGCAGGAATATGACGCCGCCGTGGCGCGGCTGCGCTCGGCCCAGGCCGATGTCGCCCAGGCCCAGGCCCAGGTCGAAAGCGCGCAGCTCAGCCTCGGCTACACCACGGTCCGCGCCCCCATTTCGGGCCGCGCCGGCCGCGCCCAGGTGACCGAGGGCGCGCTCGTCAGCGCCGCCGCCGGCACGCTGCTGACGACGATCGAGCAGATCAATCCGATCTATGTCAATTTCTCGCAGTCGAGCTCCGACCTGCTCGCGTTGCGCCGCGACCTCACCGCCGGCCGCCTCAACGCGCCGTCGCTCGAGCGGATCGCGGTCCAGCTCCAGCTCGAAGACGGCAGCAGCTACGGCATCGCCGGCCATATCGACTTCCTCGACCTCTCGATCGACGAGGCCACCGGCACCGCCGCCCTGCGCGCCGAATTCCCCAATCCCGGCCGTCTGCTCCTGCCCGGCCAGTTCGTCCGCGCCCGCGTCCTCGCCGGCGTCAAGGAAGGCATCATGGTCCCGCAGCGCGCAGTCCAGGTCGCGCCGCAGGGCGGCACCGTCATGGTCGTCGGCGCCAAGAATATCGTCGAGGCCCGTCCCGTCCGCCTCGGTTCGCTCGAGGGCAGCAACTGGGTCGTGCTCGGCGGGCTCAAGCCCGGCGACAAGGTGATCGTCAGCGGCCTGCAGAAGGTCCAGCCGGGCCAGCCGGTGCGCATCGCCGGGGCCGCCGCGGCCAAGCCGCAGCCCGCCGCCAAGCGCTAAGGACAGTCCATGAGCCCCCGTTTCTTCATCGACCGGCCGATCTTCGCCTGGGTGGTCGCCTTGTGCATCACCCTCGCGGGCGTGCTGACTTTGCGCGCGCTGCCGATCGAGCAATATCCGTCGGTCGCGCCGCCCTCGCTCACCATCAACGCCACCTATCCCGGCGCCGACGCGGCGACGCTCGAGCAGAACGTCACCCAGGTGATCGAGCAGGAGCTGAACGGCGTCGAGGGCCTGCTCTACATGTCCTCGACGAGCAACTCGAACGGCTCGGCGAGCATCACGGTCACCTTCAAGACCGGAACCGACATCGACAAGGCGCAGATGGACGTGCAGAACCGGCTGACGCTGGTCGAGCAGCGCCTGCCAGAGGAAGTGCGGCGCCAGGGCATCCCGGTGCGGGAGGCCAATGCGGGCTTCCTGATGCTGGTCGCGATGGGCTCCAAGTCCGGCCAGACCGGCGCGCTCGAACTCGGCAACTTCGCCAATGCCCGCATCGTCGATGAGCTGCGGCGCGTCGAGGGCGTCGGCAACGTCCAGGTCTTCGCCTCGCCTTATGCGATGCGCATCTGGCTCGATCCGCAAAAGCTCGCCAATTACCGCCTGTCCGCGGCCGAAGCCTTGGCCGCCGTGCGCGAACAGAACAGCCAGAGCCCCGGCGGCCAGATCGGCGACCTGCCGATGGCCGGCGGCACCGAGCTCAACGCCACGGTGTTGACGCAGAGCCGCTTCACCACGCCCGAGCAGTTCGCTGACATCATCCTGCGCGCCAATCCCGACGGTTCGGCCGTCACGCTGGGCGACGTCGCGCGCGTCGAGCTCGGCGCGCAGACCTATCTGTTCGATTCCGAATTGAACGGGAAGCCGGTGGCCGGCGTCGCCATCCAGATGGTGACCGGCGCCAACGCGCTCGCCACTGCCGAAGGCGTCCGCACGCGGATGGCCGAGCTCGCCCAGTCCTTCCCCGAAGACATCGCCTGGACCGTCCCCTACGACACCACGCCGTTCATCGAAGCTTCGATCACCGAGGTCGTGAAGACCCTGCTCGAGGCGATGGCGCTCGTCTTCCTCGTCATGTTCCTGTTCCTGCAGAACTGGCGCGCCACCCTCATTCCCACCATCGTCGTGCCGATCGCGCTCGCCGGTGCCTGCCTCGGCCTGTGGCTGTTCGGTTTCTCGATCAACGTGCTGTCGCTGTTCGCGATGGTGCTGGCGATCGGCATCCTCGTCGACGACGCCATCGTCGTCATCGAGAATGTCGAGCGCATCATGGCCGAGGAGGGTTTGCCTCCCTATCAGGCGACCGTGAAGGCGATGGGCCAGATCACTTCGGCGATCGTCGGCATCACCCTGGTGCTGATGGCGGTGTTCGTGCCGATGGCCTTCTTCCCGGGTTCGACCGGCGCCATCTACCAGCAATTCTCGGTGACGCTGATCGTCTCGATCGGCTTCTCTGCTCTGCTCGCGCTGACGCTGACGCCGGCCCTGTGCGCCACCTTCCTGAAGCCGCACGTCCCCGCGGACCAGCGCAAGGAAAATTGGTTCACGCGCCGCACCGGCCGCTTCTTCGCCGGCTTCAACAGCTGGTTCGAGCGCACGACCCTGCGCTACCAGAGCGGCGTCGGCCGGATGCTCGGCGCGCCTTTGCGCTGGCTCGGCGTTTTCGCCGCGATGCTGGTGGTGACGTTGTTCCTCTTCTCGCGTCTCCCGGGCGGCTTCCTGCCGGCCGAGGACCAGGGCACGGTCATCACCGCGATCCAGGCCCCGCCGGGCGCGACCCGCGAGCGCACCGAAGAAGCCATCACCGCGGTCAAGGCCTTCTACCGCGAGCAGGACATCGTCGAGAATCTCGTCGTCGTGCGCGGATTCAGCTTCTTCGGCCAGGGCCAGGCCAACGCCATTGCCTTCAGCACGCTGAAGCCCTGGGACGAGCGCCCGGGCGAGGAGAACAGCTCGATGACTTTGGTCGGCAAGGCGATGGGCGCCTTCAGCCAGATCAAGAGCGCCATGGTCTTCGCGCTCAATCCGCCCGCCATTCAGGAGCTCGGCACCGCCAGCGGCTTCACCTTCAAGCTGGAGGATGTCGGCGGCAACGGCACGGCGGCCTTGCTCGCCGCCCGCAACCAGATGCTCGGCGCGGCCAGCCAGAGTCCCCTGCTCGTCGGGGTCCGCCCCGAGGCGCAGGAGGATGCGCCGCAGCTCAAGGTGGTGATCGACCGGATCAAGGCGCGTGCGCTCGGCCTGTCGATCGGCGACGTCAACGGCACGCTCGCGATCACCTTCGGCAGCGCCTACGCCAACGACTTCACCCGCGACGGCCGCGTCCTGCGCGTCCTGCTCCAGGCCGATGCCCCTTATCGCATGACGCCGGAGGACGTGCTCGCGCTCAAGGTCCGCAATGCGGCGGGCGAGATGGTGCCGTTCGGCTCCTTCACGCAGGTCGAGTGGACGTCGGGCCCGCAGCAGCTCCAGCGCTACAACGGCTATCCCGCCACCACCATCTCCGGCATGGCCGCGCCCGGCCATTCGACCGGCGAGGCGATGGCGGAGATGGAACGGCTCGCGACCCAGCTGCCCGAGGGCTTCGCCTATGAATGGACCGGCATCTCCTTCGAGGAGAAGCAGTCGGGCGGCCAGATCGGCCTCCTGCTCGGCCTGTCCTTCCTGGTCGTCTTCCTGCTGCTCGCCGCTCTGTACGAGAGCTGGGCGATCCCGGTCGCGGTGCTGCTCGTGGTGCCGCTCGGCGTGCTCGGATCGATCCTGTTCACGATGATGCGCGGCCTTTCGGCGGACGTCTATTTCAACGTCGGCCTGATCACGATCATCGGCCTCGCCGCCAAGAACGCGATCCTGATCGTCGAGTTCGCGATCGAGCAGGAAGCCGAGGGCAAGACTCCGCTGGCGGCGACGCTGGAGGCGGTGAAGCTCAGGCTTCGTCCGATCATCATGACGTCGCTGGCCTTCATCGGCGGCATGATTCCCTTGTTCACCGCCAACGGGGCCGGCGCCGCCAGCCGCATCGCGGTCGGCACCGGCGTCGTCGGCGGCATGCTCGCCGCGACCCTGCTCGGCATCTTCTTCATCCCCGTTTTCTACCTGTCGGTGCGCCGCTGGCTGACCCGGAGGCGCCCGCCCGCCCCCGGTGAGGCGCGGACCCCCGACGGCCCGGAGCCCACCCATGCGTAAGGTCTTCGCCCTCACCCTCGCCGCTCTGCTCGGCGGCTGCCAGCTCGCGCCGCCGCACCAGCGGCCGGACCTGCCGACCGCGAGCGACTTCCCCGGCTATGCCGGCGACGTCGCCCTCGGCCAGCGCGCAGTCGAGATCGGCTGGCGCGATTTCTTCGCCGACCGGCGGCTCGAGCAGCTCGTGGCGACGGCCCTGGTCCGCAACCGCGACCTCGCCATCGCCGTCGCGCAGATCGAGGAAGCGCGCGGCCTCTACCGCATCCAGGCCGCCGACCGCCTGCCGACGCTCGGCGCGAGCGGCGACGCCAGCGTCGCGCGCACCCCCGGCGCCGTCACCGGCATTCCCGGCGCCTCCTCGTCGACCGACGATCGCTATTCGGTCGGCGTCGGAGTCACCGGCTTCGAGCTCGATTTCTGGGGTCGCGTGCGCAACCTCTCCGAGGCCGCGCGCTCGCAATATCTGGCGACAGTCGAGGCGCAGCGCGCCTTTCGCCTCGCCCTGATCCGCGACGTCGCCTCGGCCTATTTCGCCTCACGCGAGGCCGACGAGCGGATCGCGCTTGCCGAGGCGACCGTGCGCAGCCGCCTCGAGGGCCTGCGCATCGCCCGGTTGCGGCTCGACGCCGGCGTCACGTCCGCGCTCGATTCCCGCCAGGCCGAGTCGTTGCTGACCCAGGCCGAGACCGAACTGGCCGGGCTCCGCCTCGCCAGGGCGCAGAGCGACAATTTCCTCGCCGTGCTGACCGGCGGCCCGGTTCCGACCGACCTCCCCGCCCCGCTGCCGCTCGCCGAGCAGAAGAGCGGCATCACGATCGCGGCCGGCCTCCCGTCCGATTTGCTGGTGGTCCGCCCCGACATCCTCGCCGCCGAGGAGAGGCTGCGCGCCGCCCGCGCCAATATCGGCGCCGCGCGCGCCGCCTTCTTCCCGTCGATCTCGCTCACCGGGAATCTCGGCTTCGCCTCGACCGACCTCGGCAATCTGGTCGGCAGCGACGGCTTCAGCTGGAGCTTCGGCCCGAGCATCAGCCTGCCGATCTTCGATTGGGGCCGCCGCAAGGGCAATCTGAGCGTGGCCGTGGCGCGCGAGGATATCGCCGTCGCGTCCTATGAATCGACCGTGCAGCAGGCTTTCCGCGAGGTTGCCGACGCGCTCGCCGGGCGGCGCTGGCTGGCCGACCAAGTTGCTGCGCAGATGCGCGCGACCGAAGCGCAGCGCCAGATCGCGCGCCTTGCCCGCATCCGTTACCGCGAGGGCGTCGCCAATTATCTCGAAGTGCTGGACGCCGAGCGCAACCTGTTCACCGCCGAGCAGGCGTTGATCCAGCTGCGCCGCAACGAGCTCCAGAATCTGGTGGCGCTGTACGTCGCGCTCGGCGGCGGCGCGCTGGAAAGCAGCACGCCCGCCGCCTGACCCAGAGGGGTCGCTCCCGCTCGCTATTCGAGCGGCGGGAGATCGGCGGCAATCGCGATGCGCACCGCCTCGGCAAGGCTGCCGGCGCCGAGCGAGGCAAGCATCCGCGCGCGGTGCATCTCGACCGTGCGGACGCTCAGCCCGAGCAGGCGAGCGATGCCCTTGTTGGGATGGCCGGCGACGAGTCCCTGCAGCACTTCGCGCTCGCGTGCCGACAAGGTCTCGATCCGCGCGATTGCGGCGGCGCGGCCGGCCCGGTGGTCCGCCTTGTAGGCGGACGTTTCCCAGCCCCGCGCCAGCGCGTCGATCAATTCGTTCTCGCCATAGGGCTTTTCCAGGAAATCGCTGGCGCCGAGCTTCATCGCCTCGACCGCGATCTTGATGTCGCCATGGCCGCTCAGCATGATCACGGGAAGCTCGGCCCCGCGCTGGACGAGCGCGCGCTGGACCTCGAAGCCGTTCATCCCCGGCATGCGCAGGTCGAGCAGGACGCAGCCGCGATTGAGATCCGCCTGGTCGAGAAACTCCTCGCCGCTCGCATAGATTTCGGTCGCATAGCCGCGGCCCCGCAGCAGGAAGCTGGTCGAGGCCCGCACCTGGGCGTCGTCATCGACAATATGAACCAACGGAGCGGACACGGGCGTTCTCGGAGATAATGGGGGGTAGCGGAATCCCTATTTTCCGCGCCGCGCCCCGTCGATCCCGTAAAAGCCCCACCGGCGCCGGCCGAGTGGCCCCGGAGTCAGCAGGTCAGCAGGTCAGCAGGTCACCGTCGCCGCGCCGCTCTCGGTCTTGCGGGTCACGCCCTGGAGGCAGGCCGGCGGCGCGGGCGCCGCCTCGGCCGCCTTGCCGAGCGGCTTCTGCTTATCGTCGGTGCCGTCGCCGGTCAGCGCCCAGCGGTGCACGGCCGGGACCGCGTCGCCGGTTCGGGTCTGGGCCGCCAGCACCTTGGCGACGCCTTCCCTGTTCGCCGGCTCATAGCGGCGCAGAACGGCGCGCTGGAAGCTGTCGATGCTCGCGGCCGAAGCGCCGTTCGCGGTCGCGGCGGCGAGGTCCTCCTCGGTCACCGTCCCGGCGGCCAGCGTCGCCGCCTGCGCATCCAGGCGGCCGAGGCGCCTGACGTCGGGTTCGATGCCGGCGTGGCGGGTGCGGAAGGCCGGGCCGGTGCCCCAGCCGCCGGTCCAGCGGTAGAAGATGTGGGTGCCGACATTGGCGGCCTTGACCAGGCTCGAGCTCCAATAGGGAACGACCCAATTGGTGTGGTAGTGAGTCGCCCATCCGACCGGCGCATAGACCCGGCCGGCCAGCGCCGCCTCGGCGATCGCGCGGGCGCGCTGCCACAAAGAGGGCACCGGCGTGCGCGCCAGCGAGCCGTCGCAGGTGAAGGTGAACTGGCAGCCGGTGGTCCGCTGCGCGCCTTCATACACGACGCCGCAGACGCTGTTGGGATAGGCCGGGTGGCGCACGCGGTTCAGCACCACCTGCGCGACCGCGCGCTGGCCGTCGAGCGGCTCGATCGCCGCTTCGTAATAGACGGCGGCGGTCAGGCATTCGATCGCGCGCGCACGGTCGGCTTCGGCAATCCCGACCAGCTTGAACGGGCGCGCTGCGGGATTGGGCGCGGTCGAGAGCGGGACCGCGGCGTTGAGCGCGACTGCGTCCTGCGGCGCGATGTCGCGAAAGGCGAGCGGCTCGGGCTTCGGCGGCGCGGCGCGCACCGCGGCGGGAAGGTTCGGCGCCACGCGCGCAACGGCGCGGCCGTCCGGTGCCCGCACGCCGAGGACGCTCAAGCCGGCGACCAAGTAAAGGCCAAGCATCACCGCCAACAGGCAAGCCGGGGCCCAATGCTTCCGGCCCAATATGGGCAGGGGCAAGCCGGGCATTCGCAAATTGGCTGTCAGCATCAACGACTCCAAGAGCGGCGGACGTGGCCCATAATATGCCGGCGATGTCGTGGCAACCGCGCGTCCGGCAGCGTTCATCGGCAGATCTCGGCTTGAAGGGGCACGGACTCCTCCCCCGCGCCCCCTTTACCATAGGTGATTTAGCGCGACAATACAGCTTGACTCGGGCTGTCGTCGGAACCGCACGCGCCGCCGCTTGTTTAACAGGCAACCAATCGCGAGAAATTTTCTATGGCAACCAAGGCTTTATGGCGACCGGCGGATGCGCCGGCCGGGCAATTCCTCACCGACAGCTTCCAGCGCGGCCTCTCCCACTGGAACCACGAGCGGCTGGCGCCGCAATTCCCCGGCGACGACTGGCAGAAGATTCTCGACCGCGACACGCGCATGCTGCGCCTCGAGGGCGGCTTCATGGAAAGCCTGCGCGCCGAGATCGCCGAGGAGGCCGCGGCGGCGCCCACCGACGTCGAAGGCTTCATCGCCTGGTTCGAGGCGCTGCAGGAGAACGGCCCGGGCCAGGGCGATCCGCTCTTCCCGTGGCTGGCCGAGGAGGCCTCGCTCGACGAGCTGCGCTGGTTCCTGCGCCAGGAAGCGGCCGGGGAGGCCGGGTTCGACGACCTCGTCGCTTTCACCCAGGTCAAGCTGCCGGCGACGGCCAAGCTCGAACTGGCGCGCAATTACTGGGACGAGATGGGCCGCGGCAATCCCAAGGGCATGCACGGCCCGATGCTTGACGTTCTCGTCGAGACGCTCGCGCTCGATCCGCAGATCGACGACACGGTCTGGGAAAGTCTCGCGCTCGCCAACGCCATGACGGCGATGGCGACCACCCGGCGCTATGCCTGGCATTCGGTCGGCGCGCTCGGCGTCATCGAGCTGACCGCCCCGGGCCGCTCGGCCGCCACCGCCAAGGGCCTGCGCCGTTTGGGCTTCTCGGACCGCGAGCGGCGCTATTTCGACCTGCACGCGGTGCTCGACGTCAAGCATAGCGAGGACTGGAATCGCGAGGCGCTGCGCCCGCTCGTCACCGAGGATCCGCGCCGCGCCTCCGCGATCGCCGAGGGCGCGCTGATCCGGCTGCGCTGCGGCCAGCGCTGCTTCGAGCGCTACCGGGCCGAACTCTGGTCCTGATCCACGTTAGAGCTTGCCCGGCCGGCAACCCGCCGCAGCCCAGCCGCTTATCGGGAACGCGCGGGGATGCGCACCGTTGGTGAGGCGAAGCCGCATCAAGGCCGCATCAGGAGCGACACATGAATATCTGGGAGCGTCTCGATCGAGACCATATCGTCATCCACGCCGCCGCGGCCGACATCATGCAGAGCCACGGCGACCAGCCGCGGCGCCACAACCAGTTCGCCAATTACGACCATGAAGTGCGGCGTCACCTCGCCGTCGTCGAGGAAGTGATCTTCCCGCTGTTTCGCCGCGACCCCGCGACGGCGGCGACCGTCGCCGGCCTCGCCGCCGAGCATAAGGCGCTGCGGCAGGAGCTGCGCGCGCTCGACCGCACCGACAAGACCGCCGACTGGATCGAGGATTTCAACGCGCTCGCCTTGCGCTTCGAGGAAACGTGCAAGCAGCATGACGGGCTCGAGAATCTGTCGCGCGCGACGATCGACGAGGCCCGCGCCCAAACACTGGGCGAAGAATATGAACAGGCCAAGATAAGGCACCTCGACCAGGAGACTCCGGATTGGCGTCTGGTCGCCCTCGGTGCCGGCGCCGCTCTCGGCGCAGTCGCCGCCGGAGCCGCGATCGTGGGAGCGGTCCGCGCCCGCAGCGGCGGCAGGGACAGGGCGCCGCTCGCGCTCCACACCGACGAGACCGTGCGGCTCATTTCGTCGAAGAAGGTCGAAGGCACGCCGGTCGTGAACCCCGCCGGCGAGCGGCTCGGCCGGATCGAGAGCTTCATGGTCGACAAATATAGCGGCCGCGTCGCTTATGCCGTGCTCTCGTTCGGCGGCCATATGGGCTTCGGCCGCAGCCTGTTCCCGCTGCCGTGGGACGTCCTCACCTATGAGGAAACGCTCGGCGGCTACGTGCTGGCGCTGACCCGCGAGGAGCTCGAGGCGGCGCCGCGCTTCAAGGCCAGCGACGAGCCCGAGTTCAGCGGCGAATATCTGCGCGAGATCATCGTCTTCTACCAGCCCGACCGGCAGCCTCCTGCCGATCGCGGCACGCGCCAGAATGCCGGCGCGCCCACTCCCGGGATGATGGAACCCGCCTGAACCTCCGCTCTAGCTAGCTTCCCCCCTGCGCCCTCCCGGGCGCAGGGCTCCGCATCTCATTACGGAAACGCAACTGGCGCTGCCCGCCCTCGCCTCGTCGCTTTGGCGGGGCTTCTTTACCTTTTGTTAACCAGAGCCGGCCGAAGCCTTGGACAGCCAATGCGGGGGGCAAAACTGGGACCCGACGAGGCGAGTGAAAGACATGACGATGACGACCAAGGGTGCTTCGGCTCCCATCTCCGGCGGACCTGCATGGACCGACCGGGACCAGGTCTCCGTTCCGGTGTGGAACGGGGCCGAGAAAGCGGAGGCGGTGCGGGCATTGCGCGAGGGCCGGATCACGGCCGGGGAAGCGCAGGAACGCTACGGCCTGACGCCGGAAGAGATCGCCGCCTGGGAGCGGACCTTGAACAGCATGGCCGTCCGCGGCCGTCGCGGCCGGCCCGAGCCCGCGCCGGTCGCCTGAGCGAGAATTCGCCGAGCGGACGGGATCAGGCCGCGGACGCGGCGCGCGCAGCCTCGTCGTAGCTCGTCACCTCGGCGATCCTGCCGTCCTCGAAGCGGACGATGACGTCGCACACCGTCAGCGCCGACAGGCGATGCGCCACGATCAGCAGGGTCATTTCCAGCCCGAGCCCGCTGATGCCGTCGATCACGGCCTTCTCGGTCTGCGGGTCGAGCGCGGTCGTAGCCTCGTCCAGGATCAGCACCGTGGCCGCCTTATAGAGCGCGCGCGCGAGCGCGACGCGCTGGCGCTGCCCGCCCGACAGGCGCACGCCCCGCTCGCCGACCAATGTGTCGTAGCCCTCGGGTAGCTCTGAGATGAAATCGTCCAGCTCGGCCCGGCGCGCGGCGTCGCGCACGCGATCGAGGTCGATATCTCCGGCCGCCTCGCCGAATGCGATATTGGCCGCGATCGAGCTGTCAGCGAGATGGATGATCTGCGGGACGTGTGCGATCTGCGCCTGCCAATGGTCGCGCGCGGCGCCCTCCAGCCTCCGTCCGTCCACCCTGATCTCGCCGTCGCTCGGCTCGAGCAGCCCCATCAGCAAATCGAGGAAGCTGCTCTTGCCGCTGCCGGTTCGGCCGACGATGCCGATGCGCGCGCCCTTGCGGATGACGAGGCTGACGTCGTGCAAAGTCGCGCCGCGGCCCGGATAGCGGAAGCCGACGTGATCGAACACGATCTCGGCCTGGAACGGCACGACTTCGCCGCGCGGGATGCGGCCGCTCGCGGCGACGACCGGCGCCTGCAGCAGCTCGGCCACGTCGCGCAGCACCTGCACGTTGCCGCTGAGCTGGGCCCAGCCGAAATAGGCGTTCTGGACCAAGGGCAGCAACCGCTGCGCGCCCAGCGCCAGCGCGCCGAGCACGGGGATGGCGGCGACGATCCCGCCCGGCCGGCCGCTCATGTAGAGCGCCACCAAGGCGACGAGGATGATCCCGGCCGCCTCGACTACGAAGCGCGGCGCCGTGCTGACGAAGATCTGGGTCGCCTGGGCGCGGCGGTAGGCGGCATCGACCGCGCGATAGTGCGCCTCGAACACGGGCTGCGACTGTTCGAGCAATATGTCGCGGATGCCGGCCAGCCCCTCCTGCACCGCCTTGATCCGCGCCGTCGCCATGTCCGCGACGACCCCCGAATTGCGCCGCAGCAGCCGCCGCGTGGCGAGGCTGATCAGCATATAGAGGAGCGCCACCATCGCCGCCGCGGCCGCGGCAGTCCCGGGATCGATCGCCACCAGCAGGGACAGGATCGCGACCGCGATGATCGTGGCGGTGATGCCCTGCATCAGCGGCATCAGCACCATCGAGATCAGCAATTGCACCTTCTCGACGCTGGCGACGAGCTCGCTCGAATTGCGGCTGACATAGAGGCTGTAGGGCTGGCGCAGCATCCGGCCGAAGATCGCCGTTCCCACCTCGTGCCCCAGCGCCAGCACGAAACCCTGGGTCACGCGCAGGATCGCGATCCGGGCCGCGGCGGCGACCAGGGCCGCGCCGACGAACAGCATCGTCGCCGGCACGAGCAGGTCCGCGGGCGCGCGTCCGCGCAGCAACGGGCCGAAGCCCGGTATCTCCCCTGCCCGCCCCGGATCGGCGAGCAGGGCGAGGAAGGGCAGCACGGCCCCGATCGTGACCAGCTCGGCCAGCGCGCCGCCGAGCATCAAAGCGAGGGCCAGCCCCAGCCGCCGCCGCAGCCGGGGGCTCATCGCGCCGTAAAGCGCGGGCATTATGCCAGGCCCCTTATCCTCGGTCACAGCATTCCCCAGGTCCCGGAGCCGTGTCGGCCCTCTCTGGGCCCCAGCTATAACCGCCGTCCGGAAGAATTGCGACGGCCGCCCGGCAGCGCCGTTCAGGCGGCCGCGAGGGCGAGAGCGAGCCGCGCCGCCCGTCCGGGCTCGCCCAGCTTCACGAGGCGCAGCGCCGTCCGCCACAGGCCGGCGCGGTCGCCGCCTTCCTCGATATGGGCGAGCAGCAACGGGAAGCCGTCGCCGCGCAGCGCTCCCGCGGACCAGACGATGTTGGGCGCAACCTTGGCGCGGACCTCGCGCGACACGCCTCCGCGGCCGAACACAGCATCCAGCCGGTCGATCGGCGGCAGCCGTTCCAGGCCCTCGGTCGGGTCGGGCCGGCCGGCTTCGCGCTCGCAATGCGCGGCATAGGCGATCGCGGCCCCGGTCAATTGCTCGAGGACATGGGCGCTGCTCACCTGGGTGGGCGAGCGGCGATAGTGGAACAGCCGGTCGGGGAGCGTGCACAGCTTGGTCGTCTCCGACAGGCGCAGCCAGAGATCGTAATCCTCGCAATGGCGGAAGGCCGCGCGATAGCCGCCCGCCGCCCGCACCACGTCGCGGCGCATGATCACCGACGGGTGGCACAGCCACGGCCCGGTCTCGAGCGCGGCCAGGAAGGCGTCATGGTCGAGTGGGTGGAAATCGACGTTTGGGGAGAGCCGCCCCTGCTCGTCGATATCGTGGGTGCTGGTGCCGACGACCCCGTAATCCGGATTGGCGTCCAGGAAGGCGAGCTGGCGCTCCAACCGGGTCGGCAGCGAGATGTCGTCGCCGTCCATGCGCGCGATCAGCGGCGCGCGCGCCTCCTCGACCATGTGGTTGAGGCTGGCGACGAGGCCGCGATTGGGCTGGTGGATGGCGCGGATGCGCGGATCGCGCGCGGCGTATCCATCGATGATCGCGCCCGAGCCGTCGGTCGATCCGTCGTTGACGATCAGGAACTCGAAATCGCCGATCGTCTGCGCAAGGATGCTCTCGATCGCCTCGGCGAGGAACGGCGCATTGTTATAGACGGCCATGGCGACGCTGAGCCGCGGCTGCTGGACTTCATGCTTCAATGTCGCTCGCCCCTCACCGCTCTTTCGGCCCGGCGAAGGGCGCGATAGGCGGTCGATTTCCACCGATTTCCGTCAGGATAGCGGCGCGGGGCGGCGGGGTTCAACCCCATCGACCGCAGCAGCCGGTTGCAGCCATGGGCATATTCCTCGTGGAAGCTCCATTCCGAACGCCAGGTGATCGAGAAGGAGATCGACGTCCGGGCGCCGTTCTTGACCCAATGCGGCGCCTTGACCGGGACATACAGCCCGTCCCCCGGCGTCAGCCGGAACGGCGTTTCCTTGGCGGCGAATTCGTCGCTCCAGGGAAGGTTGCGGTGGCCGCCGGCGTGGAATTTCTCGTGCAGGGGCGCGGGCGCCACCGCCTCGTCGCCGGCCGGGAAGACATGCATCACCTTCTCGCCCCTTATCTGGAGCAGGATGTTGTGCTCCGGATCGAAATGGAACGGCGTCACCGCGTGCGGCGACGAGATGAAGATGAAGCCTTCCTGCTTCAGCATCGCCCCCGTCGCCGGGTCGACCACCGGCGCGAGGCCGGCGAGCGTGTCGGCGAGCAGGGCGCGGTACAGCGGGTCCTGCTCGACGAACTTCAGCACCATCCACGATCCATTCTCCTCGATCGACCGGATCGTGTCGGTGATCGACAGGCCGTTGGACGGCGTTTCCGCGGGGTCCACGCCGACCGGCAGGTCCGCGCGATTATATTCGACGTCGACCGGCCGCATCCGCTGGGCCAGCGCAATCAAGGCCTCGAGGCCGAGCAGCGGGTGGTCGCACAATTCGTGGCGCACCAGTGTCGGCCGTTCGGGATAGGCGGCGCGCAGGACGTCCAGCGCGGGCTCTGCAAATGGCGTCACGCGACTTCCTCCAGGGCCATCACGGTGGCGAGCGCCTTCAGCGCGGCCCACCGCGCCGCCGACGCAAGCTCGAGCGCCCGGCAGCCATAATAAATGAGACCCCGCCGGATGCCGGCGAGGCGGATTGTGGCGCGCACGACCGAGCGCCGCTCGCCCCACAGGCTGTCGATCATCGGGTGATGCTCGGCCGCGCAGCTGTCCATCCAGGCGATGTCGCCGCGCGCAAGCACGCGCAGATTCTCGAGCTGGATCAGCACGCCGGGCGAGAAGCGGGCGAAGGCCTCGTCGAAGGCGATTTTGAACGAGAAGGCGCCGGGCGGGGTCAGGAAGTTGACGAGCATCGCGATCGGCCGCCCGTCGAGGTCGAGGCGGAGGAAATCGAGCCGGCCTGCAGCGGCCGCTCCGGTCACGGCTTCGCGGAAGAAGGCCTCGGTGGCGGGCGTACAGCCCAGCGCCGACCCGGCCTCGCCTTTCCAGCCGGCCCTTTCGAGCGCGAGAAACTGGTCGATCCAGTCCCCGACATCTTCCCCGCCGCCAAGGCTCCTGGCCGAAACCGCACCCAGTTCGGAAAGTCGGTTCTGCAGCCTTTTCAGCTCCTTGCGCTTCTTTTTTCGGACATGGCTTTCATAATAAGCCGCGGGCGAAAGGCTGCTGGCAAGCTCGGCGCGGACCGTGCGGTGGACGAGCGGGCAGCCGCGTCCCAGCGCCCGCGCCGCCGCTTCTAGGCCGCGATGGACCGGCCCGTCCTCGACGAGGCCGCTCATATGGAAGAAGGCCGGCGCCCAGTCGGCGCCGTCGAGATGCGCGAGGATTGCCGACCAGAAGGCCTGCTCGGCCCCGCCCCGGATGAGCGGGGTGCCGAGGAAATCGTGATAATGCTGCCAGTTCTCGACATGGGCGACGCGCATCCGGCCGTAGTCCCGCGCCGCGCATAGCGGCAGCACTCCGATCAGCCGCCCCGCTTCCCGCACCTCGACTAGGCGGATCTCGCTCTCGGCTAGATTGCGTAGTCCGGCTGCGACGAACCACGGCTCGGCGAAGCAATTGGGCTCTGCCGCCACCTCGGCAAGCGCCTGCCATTCGGCCGCAAGCTCTTCGGGCACGGTACGGACGATGCATTCGCGCACAACGAAGCCGTCAACCGCGGGCGCGCGGGCGCACGGCTCGGCCACGATCGGCAAGGCAGGCGCCGCCCTCATCCACGAATCCCTCTGCTACGCGCGTCGGGCCGGTTTTACGTCGCAGTCGGTAAAGATTTGGCGATTAACGCCTTTCCGTCTTCCCGCCCCCCCGTCATTGCGAGCGAAGCGAAGCAATCCTGGCGATCTCCGCGTCCCGCTGGATTGCCGCGTCGCTGCGCTCCTCGCAATGACGATCAAGGCACTAAGATGGGCGTCGCCCCCGCGATCGCCCCCGCGTCATCGGATCGGGCTTCCTGGGGGGCTTCCAGCCCGGCGGCGGCGTGACGCGCTGCTGGCTGGTGCCGAGCCCCATCCGGCCCGGCTGCTGGCGTTCGAGGCCGGTCGGGTCGATCTCGTCCGCGCCCTCGTCCTCCTGCCCGCGCAGCAGGCTGATCTGGTCGCGCAGCTTTCCCGCTTCCTCGAAATCCATCGCGGCGGCGGCTTCCTCCATGCGGCGGCGAAGCTCTTCGATGCGGCTCGTCATGCGGTTCTGAACGCGCGCCGGCCGCTTTGGATCAGGCGGCCTTCTGCTCCCCCTCCAGGATCTCGGTCAGCTCGAGCCATTCCTCCTCGGCGGCGGCGAGCTGCTTCGCGACCTCGGCCCTGACCTTCATCAGTTCCGTCATGGTGAGCTTGGCGTCGGCCGCATCGGCCGCGGACGGGTCGAACATGGCGCGGTCGATCGCGCTGCCGCGCGCGCCCAGCCGGGCGACCAGCTCCTCGGCGGCCTTGGCGCGCTTGCGCAGGCTCTGGCTGCGCTCGCGGGCCTCGGCGGCGAGGCGGCGCTCGTCCTTGCGGCTGATCTTGGGTCCGCTCGATGCCGCCCCGCCGCCGGCCGGCTTCTTGCCGAGCACCATGTCGGTATAATCGTCGAGCGTGCCGGTATATTCCGTGGCGGTGCCGCCGTCGACCAGCACCAGCCGGTCGGCGGTGAGCTCAAGCATGTGGCGGTCGTGGCTGACCACGACGACCGCGCCGCTATATTCGTTGAGCGCCTGGACCAGGGCCTCGCGCGCATCGACGTCGAGATGGTTGGTCGGCTCGTCGAGGATCAGCATGTGCGGCGCTTCGCGCGTGATCAGGGCCAGCGCCAGCCGCGCGCGCTCGCCGCCCGACATCTTGCCGACCTTCTGCGTCGCCATCTCGCCCGAAAAGCCGAACCGGCCGAGCTGCGCGCGCACCGCGCCCGGCGTCGCGCCCTTCATGACGCGGGTCATATGCTCGAGCGGCGTATCGTCGCGGTCGAGCTCTTCCACCTGATATTGGGTGAAATAGCCGACCTTCATCTTGCCCGAGGCGGTGATCGCACCGTCCATCGGCGCAAGCTGCGCCGCGAGCAGCCGCGCCAGCGTCGTCTTGCCGTTGCCGTTGCGGCCGAGCAAGGCGACGCGGTCGGTCGGGTCGAGCCGGAAGTTCAAGCGCTGCAGGATCGGCTGGCCCTCGGTATAGCCGACCGCGGCCATGTCCAGGGTCACCAGCGGCGGCTTGAGCTCCGTCGGGCTCGGGAAACCGAACGACAGGCTCGGATCCTCGGCCATGGCGGCGATCGGCTGCATCCTGGCCAGGGCCTTGGCGCGCGACTGCGCCTGCTTGGCGGTGCTCGCCCGGGCGCTGTTGCGGGCGATATAATCCTGCAGCTTGGCGCGCTGCGCCATCTGCGCGGCGCGCGCCGATTCGAGCTGCGCCATGCGCTCGGCGCGCTGGCGCTCGAACGCGTCATAGCCGCCGACATAGAGCGTGGTCTTGCCGCGATCGAGGTGGAGGATGTGGTCGACGACATTGTTCAGCAGGTCGCGCTCGTGGCTGATCACGATCATCGTCGCGGGATAGGATTTGAGGAACGATTCGAGCCACAAGGTCGCCTCGAGGTCGAGGTGGTTCGAAGGCTCGTCGAGCAGCAGCAGATCGGGCTCGGAGAAGAGCAGGGCGCCCAATGCGACGCGCATCCGCCAGCCGCCCGAGAAGGAATCGAGCGGGCGGTGCTGCATGTCCTCGTCGAAGCCGAGGCCGATCAGGATCTTGGCGGCGCGGGCCGGCGCGGAATGGGCGTCGATCGCGTTCAATCGCTCGTGGAGTTCGCCGAGCCGGTGCGGATCGTCGCTATGCTCGGCCTCGTCGAGCAGGCGCGCGCGCTCGACATCGGCCTCCAGCACCGTCTCGAACGGGGTCTTCTTCCCGGCCGGCGCTTCCTGGGCGATATAGCCCATGCGCGCGCCGCGCGGCATGCTGACCTCGCCGTCGTCGGGCTCGCCCATCCCGGCGATCACCTTCATCAAAGTCGACTTGCCGGCGCCGTTGCGGCCGATCAAGCCGACCCGGCTGCGGGGCGGCAGGCTGGCCGAACAATGGTCGAGGATGACCCTTCCGCCGAGGCGGACCGTGACGTCGCTGATGGTAAGCATGGCGGGCCGTTAGCACGCCTCCGCCGATTTCCAAAGCTGGTGTGCGCGCGATCGAGCCCTTAAGTAAGCGCCGCCCCCCGAATGGAACGCCCTGCCCGATGATCAGCGTCGCCGCTTTGTACCAGTTTTCCGACTTCGCCGACCCGGCGGCGCTCAAAGGCCCGCTGGCGGATCTGTGCGCGGAAGCTGGCGTGAAGGGCACCCTTTTGCTCGCCCGCGAAGGCATCAACGGCACGATCGCCGGCGCTCCGGACGGGCTCGGCCGCGTCCTCGGCCATATCCGCGCCTTGCCCGGCTGCGCCGATATCGAGGTCAAATATTCGCACGCCGAGACGATGCCGTTCGGCAAGATGAAGGTGCGGCTCAAGAAGGAGATCGTCACGATGGGCGTGCCGGATCTCGACGCGATCGAGGGCGTCGGCGCCTATGTCGAGCCCGAGGCGTGGAACGCTTTGATCGCCGATCCCGAGACCCTGGTGATCGACACGCGCAACGGCTTCGAGGTCGATCTCGGCACGTTCGCGGGCGCGGTGAACCCGGAGACAATCAGCTTCCGCGATTTCCCCGGCTGGTTCCGCGCCAATCGCGACACGTTGCTCGAGGGCAAGAGCCAGGTCGCGATGTTCTGCACCGGCGGCATACGCTGCGAGAAGGCGACCGCCTTTTTGAAGGCCGAGGGCGTCGACGGCGTCCATCATCTGAAGGGCGGCATCCTGCGCTACCTCGAGACGGTCGACCAAGCCGAAAGCCTCTGGCGCGGCGAATGCTTCGTGTTCGACGAGCGCATCGCTCTGGGCCACGGCCTCGCCCTGACGTCCGAACCCACTTGCTCCCCGGCGAAAGCCGGGGCCCATTCTCGGCCTGAGGGCTGGACCCCGGCTTCCGCCGGGGAACAGGCCGGCGAAAGCAACCAAGTGGAGAGCGATGCGTAGCGCATCCATGCGTCGCTTTGTATCGCCCCTCCTCGCCGGCTCCCTCCTCCTGATCGCCGGCTGCGGCGGCGGCAGCGAGCCAACCGAATATCACCCGCAGATCGAGGAAGCGGAGCGCCGCCTCGGCGCCGAGCAGCACCCCGTCTTGCTGGCCGAGTTTGGCGGCGCCTATCAGGGGCCCGAGGCAGCCTATGTCGCGCGCATCGGCGAGACGATCGCGCAAGCGGCGGAGCTTGGCGGCGCGTGCACCTTCACCTTGGTCAACACCGACGTCGTCAACGCCTTCGCCGTGCCCGGCTGCTACATCTACGTCACCCGCGGCCTGATGGGCCTCGTCAACAGCGAGGCCGAACTCGCCTCGGTGCTCGCCCACGAGCTCGGCCATATCGTCGCCGACCACTCCGAGCGCCAGCAGAGCCGCTCGATCCTGCGCGAGCTTGGCGTGATCGCGGTCGGCCTCGTCACCGGTTCGGACCGGCTTACCCGCCTCGCCGGCCAGGCCGCCCAATATTTCACTCTGCGCTATTCGCGCACGCAGGAATATGAATCGGACGATCTCGGCATCCGCTACATGAAGGCGGCGGGCTACGATCCGTTCGAGGCCGCCGACATGCTCGGCGCGCTCGCCCGGCAGGAGCAGTTCCTGGCCGGCACCGGCGGCGAGAACGCCAAGGCCATCCCCGAATGGGCGCGCACCCACCCGCTCACCGAGAACCGGATCGAGCGCGCACGCCAGACCGCGGCCAAG
This sequence comes from Sphingomonas sp. LY54, assembly GCF_035594035.1. NCBI lineage: Bacteria > Pseudomonadati > Pseudomonadota > Alphaproteobacteria > Sphingomonadales > Sphingomonadaceae > Sphingomonas > Sphingosinicella wutangchuni. The sequence continues at coordinate 2,988,713 of NZ_CP141588.1, read as the reverse complement.
ACCGGCGTCGCCGACAATGCCTTGCCCGAAAAGATCGGTCCCTTCCTCGATCAGGTCGATGGTCTGCTCTACGGCGACGACCCCGAACAGGGCTTCGTCCTCGGCAGCCGCTTCGCTCATCCGGTGATGCGGATCAGCTTCGAGGCGCCGGCCGGCTTCACCCTCACCAACAGCCCGCAGGCGATCCTGCTCGCCGGCCCCGACGGCGTCCGCGGCGAATTTGGCGGCGGCACGCTCCCCGCCGGCGGGCTCGGCGCCTATGTTGAGGCCCTGCTCGGCCAGATGCTCGGCGGCAGCCAGGCCGAGGTCGGCGCGCCCGAGCAGAGGCGCATCAACGGGCTGCCGGCTCTGGTCGTCCCGGTCCTGGTCCGCACCGAGCAGGGCGACGCGCACATCGTCGTCGCCGCTTACGCCACCGGCGGCGATGCCGCTTACCATTTCATCATGGTCTCGTCGGGAAGCGGCGGCGAGCCGGCGATCGGCCGGCTGATCGGCTCGTTCCGTCTGCTCACCCCGGCCGAGGCGCAGAGCCTGCGCCCGCGCCAGATCCGGGTGGTCGCCGCCGGCGCCGGCGACACTGTGCAGAGCCTTGCCCGCCGCATGGCGAGCGACCATCCGGTCGACCATTTCCTGATGCTCAACGGCCGATCCGCCGACCAGCCGCTGCGGCCCGGCGAGCGGGTCAAGATCGTCACTCTCGCCGGCGGCTGAAATATGGCCTCTGCCTCGCCGGCGGTCTAGGATGGCTGCCGACGAGTATCTGAGAGGCCTTGATGAGCGACCTGATTCCGCCCCCCGCCGACGCGATCCGCGACACCCATTGCACAGCCGCGCAGTACGAGACTCTGTACCGGCGCTCGCTCGAGGATCCGGACGGCTTCTGGCGCGAGCAGATGCAGCGGATCGACTGGGTCAAGGAGCCCGCGAAGATCGCCAACTGGAGCTTCGACCCGGTCGACATACGCTGGTTCGAGGATGGCGTGCTCAATCTCTGCTACAATTGCGTCGACCGCCACCTCCCCGCCCGCGCCGACGACACGGCCCTGATATGGGAAGGCGACACGCCCGGCGTGGTCAAAAGTCTGACCTATGGCGCGCTGCACGCCGAGACCGTGAAGATGGCGAACGCGCTGAAGGCACTCGGCGTCGCCAGGGGCGACCGCGTCACTATCTACATGCCGATGATCCTGGAAGCGGCAGTGGCGATGCTCGCCTGCGCCCGCATCGGCGCCGTCCACAGCGTCGTTTTCGGCGGCTTCTCGCCCGACGCGATCCGCGGCCGGATCGAGGATTGCGAAAGCCGCATCGTCATCTGCGCCGACGGCGGCAATCGCGGCGGCAAGCTCGTCCCGCTCAAGGCCAATGTCGACGAAGCGCTGGAGGCGGTCGCGGTCGACAAGGTGCTGGTCGTCCGCCACTGCGGCAACGACGTCGCGATGCGCGAAGGCCGCGACGTCTGGTATCACGAGTTCGCCGCCGATCTTACAAACGACTGTCCGTGCGAGCCGATGAACGCGGAAGACCCGCTCTTCATCCTCTACACGTCGGGCTCGACCGGCAAGCCCAAGGGCGTGCTCCACACCACCGGCGGCTATGCCGTGTGGAACGCGATCACCTTCCACCACGTCTTCGATTATCGCCCCGGCGAAATCTTCTGGTGCACCGCCGACGTGGGTTGGGTGACCGGCCATTCCTATGTCGTCTACGGCCCGCTCGCCAACGGCGCGACCAGTCTGATGTTCGAGGGCATACCCAACCACCCCGATTTCAGCCGTTTCTGGGACGTGGTCGAGCGCCACAGGGTCAATATCTTCTATACCGCCCCGACCGCGATCCGCGCGCTCGCCCGCGAAGGCGAGGAGCCGGTCCGGAAGCACGATCTCTCCTCGCTGCGCCTGCTCGGCACGGTCGGCGAGCCGATCAACCCGCAGGCCTGGCGCTGGTACAGCCGCGTCGTCGGCGACGACCGCCTGCCGATCGTCGACACCTGGTGGCAGACCGAGACGGGCGGCATCATGATCACCACCCTGCCCGGCGCCCATGCGACGAAGCCGGGATCGGCCGGCAGGCCCTTCTTCGGGATCGAGCCGCAGCTGGTCGATGGCCAGGGGCAGGTTCTGGAGGGCGAGGCCGAGGGCAATCTCTGCATCGCCCGCTCCTGGCCCGGCCAGGCGCGCACGCTCTACGGCGACCATGAGCGCTTCGCCCAGACCTATTTCTCGACCTACAAAGGCAAATATTTCACCGGCGACGGCTGCCGCCGCGACGAGGACGGTTATTACTGGATCACCGGCCGCGTCGACGACGTGATCAACGTCTCCGGCCATCGCATGGGCACCGCCGAGGTCGAATCCGCTCTGGTCTCGCACCGCCTCGTCGCCGAGGCGGCGGTCGTCGGCTATCCGCACGACATCAAGGGCCAGGGCATCTATTGCTACGTCACGCTGATCGCCGGCGAGGCGCACAGCCCCGAGCTCGAGGCCGACCTCAAGGCCCATGTCCGCAAGGAGATCGGCCCGATCGCCACGCCCGATTATCTGCATTTCAGCCCCGCTTTGCCTAAGACGCGGAGCGGCAAGATCATGCGCCGGATCCTGCGCAAGATCGCCGAGAACGATTTCGGAAGTCTGGGCGACACGACCACCTTGGCCGATCCGAGCCTGGTCGACAGCCTGATCGAGGGACGCAGGAACCGATAGTCCAGGAGAGGAGGAGCAGCATGCGCGTCATGGTTCTGGTCAAGGCGACCAGGGAGAGCGAAGCCGGCGAAATGCCGTCCGAAGAGATGTTCGCGGCGATGACCAGCTTCAACGAGCAATTGGTGGACGCCGGCATCATGGTCAGCGGCGACGGGCTGAAGCCGTCCTCGTTCGGCGCCCGCATCCGCTTCGACGGCGACGAGCGGAGCGTCGTTCCGGGCCCGTTCGCCGCGACCGAGGAATTGGTCGCCGGCTTCTGGATCTGGGAGGTCGCGTCGATGGACGAGGCGATCGAATGGGCCAAGCGCTGCCCCAATCCGATGCCCGGCCCGTCGGATCTCGAAATCCGGCCCTTCTATACCGCCGAGGATTTCGCCGAAATGCTCAGCCCCGAGCTGCGCGCCCGCGAGGAGCGCCTCGCCGAGCGGCTCGGCGAGCCCGGCTGACGTCATCCCGGCGAAGGCCGGGACCTCAGGACCAGTGGGCATAACGTCGTCCCGGCGCAGGCCGGGACCTCAGGACGAGCGAAGCGCGACGCATCGCCGCGCCCCGCCGTCCTGCGATCCCGTCCGGAGGCCCCGGCCTCCGCCGGGGCGAGGGTGCGCGAAACGGGGGAAGGCACACCGCCCTCCCCCGCCCGCGTCAGGCGGCGAAGCGCACGCCCAGGATCACCAGCAACGGCACCACCAGGAACAGGATCAAGGGAACCCAGGCCTTGAGCCCGCCCTTGAAGTGCTCGGGGTGGTTTTTCTTGAACGCTGCCAGTTCCGAGTCGAGCCCGGCGCCATAGGTGGCGCGGGCGATCTCGTCGGGATGGCCGTGGTTGAGGAAGTGGATGAGCTGGAGGCGCAGCGCGTCGTCAATGTCCGGATAGCGGCGCAGGGCCTCACTCATTCCCGCAGGCGAGGCGCCGGCGGACTTGGTTTCGGGGTCGACGAGAGGTCCGGTGCGCAGCACGGTGGCGTTGGCTTGTTTCATGACAAACTCCATGGCGGCCCGCGCGCCTGGGGGCGCGGGCAGGTACGATTGGTGATCGGGGAAAGCGCCCGATGGGCGCCGGATCACATCGCCGGTGGAGCGCGTGCCGATGGGAGGCTGTGGGGACGCCGGACTAGGCCGGTGACGAGCGCGTCTCGCGCTTCCGCACCGGCGGAAACGCCACCCGCTGTCGGCGCCGTCGCTGCCAGGATCGGCGGCGGGTCGCCATTGGAACGATCATTGTCGTCTGGGGCTGCCGCTCTCGCCAGCGGTTGCTGGAGCGCGATCGTCGCCGGCTGCGCCTGTTCCAGCCCGGCGAATGCATCGAGGCTGGCGCGCGCGGGATGATGCTCCTGCGCAGAGAGCGGGCCGGGGCCCGCGATGGCCGCGACGAGCAGCACGAGCAAGGCGGACAAATGCCTCACTCTGCGTTGCAACTCGTTCACGGTCCTGCCCATGCCTCCCATCTAGGGAGCGAAGGCTACGAACTCAATCGACCGGGCCCGCGGCGTCAGAGGCGCATCACGCCCTTGCGCGGCTCGCGCGTGCCCAGCGTCTCCGCGGTGAGTGGCGCGCCCGCCGCCAGCAGCGCCTGGCGCCGGCCCTGCGGGTTGGTGGCGATCTGCGCCTGCTCGAACGGATAGAGCGACGCGAAGCAGGGCTCGGCCAGGGCGCGCTCGACGAACGCGGCGACGCGCGGCCATCTGTCGGGCGTGAAGCCGACATAGGCTGCGTTGCGGAAGAAGGAGGCGATCGCGATGTCGGCAAGGCCGATTGCGTCTCCGAACAGGAAGCCATCGGCCGGAAGCTCGCCCTCCAGCCAGTCCATCTCGCGCGGAATATCCTCCGCCAGGCTCTTCTCGATCCGGTCCGCGTCGCCGGGCTCGCCCCAGATGATCGGGTGGACGAACTTCGGGTAGAACAGGCCCCAGATGAAGATGTCGCCGAGCCGCGTGTCGGCATATTCCTCGAGCCACCGCGCCCGCGCCCGCTCCTTCGGGTCGGCCGGCAGCAGCGCCGTGCCGGGATAGGCCTCGTCCAGCCACTCGCAGATCACCGTGGAATCGCACAGCGCCATCCCGCCGTCGATCAGCACCGGGATGCGGCGCAGCGGGCTCAGCCGTTCGAACTCCTCATTGCCGAAGAAGGCGGTGATCGGGTCGATCTCGTAATCGAGCCCTTTCAGCGCCATGCACGCCAGCACCTTGCGGACGTAAGGGCTGACATAGGAGCCGATCACTTTCCTTGACATTTCGCCGATGTTCCCTTATTGTTCCACCGCTCTTTGACATCGCCGACTGATCGATCAGCTCGTTCGAAAGCGGGTCATTGAGTGAGCGGATTCTCGTTCCGGGTGTGACCTTAGTGTGACCTTTCAGATCGAGCGGCTGACCACTTCCTTCATGATCTCGCTGGTGCCGCCGAAGATGCGCGTGACGCGCGCGTCGCGCCAGAGCCGCGCGATCAGATATTCGTTCATATAGCCGGCGCCGCCGTGGAGTTGGAGCGCGGCGTCGCATATCTCGCCCTGCAATTCGGTATGCCAGAGCTTGGCGGCCGAGGCCTCCGCCGCAGTGAGCTCGCCGGCGATGTGGCGCTTGATCGCCCAGTCGAGATGGGCCCAGCCGACCTGCAGCCTGGTCGCCATGTCGGCGAGGCTGAACTTGGTGTTCTGGAAATCGAACACGGTCTTGCCGAACGCCTTGCGCTCCTTGGTGAACCTCACCGCCTCGTCGAACGCGCGCTGCGCCGATCCCTGCGCGGAGCAGGCGATCGACAGCCTCTCCTGCGGCAGCTGGTTCATGAGATAGGCGAAACCCTGCCCCTCCCCGCCGAGCAGGTTGGTCGCGGGCACGCGCACGTCGTGGAAGAACAGTTCGGACGTGTCCTGCGAATGGAAACCGATCTTGTCGAGGTTGCGGCCCTTGGCATAGCCCTCGCGCTCCGCCTCGACCAGGATCAGCGAGGTTCCCTTGGCGCCGAGCGCGGGGTCGGTCTTGGCGACGACGATCGTGAGGTCGGCATGCTGGCCGTTGGTGATGTAGGTCTTGGAGCCGTTCACCACATAATCGTCGCCGTCGCGACGGGCGACGGTCTTGATGCCCTGCAGGTCCGATCCGGCGCCGGGCTCGGTCATGGCGATCGCGGTGACGGTCTCGCCGGATACCATGCGCGGCAGCCAATGAAGCTTCTGCGCCTCGCTGCCATAGGCGACGATATAGTCCGCCACGATGTCGGAATGGAGCGTCATGCCCGAGGTCGAGCCGGCATAAGCCAGCTCCTCGTCGATCACCGCGTTGAAGCCGAAATCGAGCCCGAGGCCGCCATATTGCTCGGGCACGGTCGGGCACAGCAGCCCCGCGTCGCCGCATAAGTTCCAGAATGCGCGCGGCGTGATTCCGGCCCGCTCCCAGGCTTCGAGATGCGGCGTCAGCTCGCGCTCGAAGAACTTCCTCACCTGCTCGCGGAACTGGTCGTGGGTCTCGTCGAAGGCGGTGCGGCGGCTGATATCGAGCAAGGTCAGTCTCCCATGCGAGGCGGACGGGCCGGTGTGGCCGAGAAGCGGGGCGCGGGCGCAGGCTGGACCACCCCGCCGGCGGTGACGAAGGTGCCGCGCGCCCGGTTGTGCGGATGCTCTGGCGCTTCGGCCAGCGACAGTATCGGCGCGACGCAGGCATCGCTCCCTTCGAGCAGAGCGCACCATTCGTCCCGGCTGCGGGTCTTGAACAAAGCGGTCAGCCGCTCGCCGAGATCAGGGCTCATCTGCGGCTCGTCGATGCCGAGCTTGGCGCATAAAGCGGCGTAGAAATGCGGCTCGAGCGCGCCCACCGCGACGAACTTGCCGTCGGCGCATTCATAGCTGTCGTAGAAGGCGGCGCCGGTATCGAGCAGATTGACGCCGCGCGCGTCGGTCCACATGCCGGCCGCATTGAGCGACCAGGTCAGCGCCGAGACGAGCGCGGCGCCATCGACCATCGCGCAGTCGATCACCTGCCCCTGGCCGGTGCGCCGCGCCGAGAGGATGCCAGCGAGCATGGCGAAGGCCATCATCATCCCGCCGCCGCCGAAATCGGCCACCGCATTGACCGGCGGCGTCGGCTTCTCGCCCGCCCGTCCGTAGGTGTGCAGCGCGCCGGCCAGCGCAATGTAGTTGATGTCGTGCCCGGCCGCGTCGGCGAGCGGCCCCTCCTGCCCCCAGCCGGTCATGCGGCCGTAGACGAGGCGCGGATTGTCGGCGAGCAGCGCTTCCGGCCCAAGTCCGAGCCGCTCCATCACGCCCGGCCGGAAGCCCTCGATCAGACCGTCCGCGTCGCGGATCAGTGCCCGGACCTCGGCGACGCCCTCTTCGCTCTTCAGATCGACCGCGATCGTCGCGGCGCGCGAGCGGTTGAGAATATCCTTGTCGGCCGGAATGGCGGGCCTGTGCCCCGCCCGCTCGACCCGCACCACCTCGGCGCCATGATCGGCCAGCATCATCGCCGCGAAGGGCCCCGGCCCGAGCGCGGCCAGCTCGACGATCCGGATCCCTTCGAGCGCCCCGGTCATCCTCGTCCTCGCACCGTCGCCCCGGCGCAGGCCGGGGCCTCAGCGGGAAGGGTCGCCCTCTTCCGTCCTGAGATGCCGGCCTGCGCCGGCATGACGGCGCGCCCCATATCAGCGCGGGGCCATGCGAATGCCGCCGTCGAGGCGGACATATTCGGCGTTGAGGTAGACGGTCTCGGCCATGAACAAAGCGAGCTTGGCATATTCCTCGGCCTCGCCGAGGCGCTTGGGGAACGGCACCTGCGCGCCCAGCGCGTCCTGCACGTTCTGCGGCATCATCGCCACCATCGGCGTCTTGAACACGCCCGGCAGGATGGTGTTGACGCGAATGCCTTCGCTCATCAGGTCGCGGGCGATCGGCAGCGCCATGCCGAGCACGCCGGCCTTGGACGCGGAATAGGCCGCCTGGCCGATCTGGCCGTCCTGCGCGGCGACGCTGGCGGTGTTGATGATCACGCCCTTCTCGCCGTCCGCGAGCGGCTCGAGATCGGCCATGCCGGCGGCCGAAGCGGCGAGCACGCGGAAGCTGCCGATCAGGTTGATCTGGATTGCGAGCTCGAACTGGTGGATCGGGTAGCGCTTGACCGCCTTGGTCTCCTTGTCGCGGCCGACCGTCTTCACCGCGTTGGCGACGCCGGCGCAATTGACGCAGATCCGCTCCTGGCCGTGCGCGGCGCGGGCCTTGGCGAAGCCGGCCTCGACCGATTCATCGGACGTGACGTCGACCTGGCAGAAAATGCCGCCGATCGCGTCGGCGACCTTCTGGCCCTTGTCGGCATCGCGGTCGAATATGGCGACCTTGACGCCCCTGGCGGCGAACGCGCGGGCAGTGGCCTCGCCGAGGCCCGAAGCGCCCCCCGTGACGACGGCAGCGATATTATTGTCGAGCTTCATTCCTGATCCTCTTTCCTTCGAAGTCTAATGCGCGCCCGGGATCATGTCGCCCAGGCTATGAAGTGCGGGTTGGCGAAGTCCGCTTTGCCGTAGCGCAGCGGCCCGGCCTCGCGGTCGCCGTCCAGCGCCATCACCCGGCCGCCGGCCGCCTCGAGCACCGCCTGGCCGGCCGCCGTGTCCCATTCCATCGTCCGCCCGTAGCGCGGATAGACGTCGGCCGATCCCTCGGCGAGCAGGCAGAATTTGAGGCTGGAGCCCGATGGCAGATATTCGGTGATGCCGAGCGCAGCGTTGCGCGCCTCGGTGCCCTGGGCGTGGTGGTTGCGGCTGCCGATCGCGGTCAGCCCGGAGGCAGGCCGCGGCCGCACCCGGATCGCTTCGGCGGAGGCTTCGCCGCGCACCTGACGCCGGAACGCGCCCTCGCCCTTGGCGCCGTAGTAAAGAAGCCCGCTGTCGGGCGCGTAGACCACGCCCGCGACCGGCGCCCCATGTTCGATCAGGCCGATATTGACCGTGAACTCGCCGTTGCGCTGGATGAAGCCCTTGGTGCCGTCGAGCGGGTCGACCAGGAAGAAACGGTCCCCGAATTCGGGGATGCGGCCCGCGCACGCCTCCTCCTCGGCGACGACGGGCACGTCCGGAAAGGCCGCCGCGAGCCGCGCAAGGATGATCGCCTCGGCGCGCTGGTCGGCGATCGTCACCGGCGAGCCGTCCTCCTTCAGCTCATGCGCGCAGCCCGCGCCGTAGATCGCCTCGATCTCGGCGCCCGCCTCCAGCGCGGCATCGACGAGGCTCTGCAGGAGGGGGCTGGCCGTCAATCTACGCTCCGTTCGCCCTGAGCCTGTCGAAGGGCTTCTGTCTTGAGAAGGTTTGGGCTTCGACAGGCTCAGCCCGAACGGTTTTAATAGAGCACCACGCTGCGGATGCTGTCGCCGGCGTGCATCAGGTCGAACGCCTTGTTGATGTCGTCGAGCGGCATGGTGTGCGTGATCAGGCTGTCGATGTCGATCTTGCCGTCCATGTACCAGTCGACGATCTTGGGCACGTCGGTGCGGCCGCGCGCGCCGCCGAAGGCCGTGCCCTTCCAGACCCGGCCGGTGACGAGCTGGAACGGGCGGGTCGAGATTTCCCTGCCGCTCTCGGCAACGCCGATGATCACGCTCTCGCCCCAGCCGCGGTGGCAGCATTCCAGGGCCTGACGCATCACGTCGGTATTGCCGGTGCAGTCGAAGCTGTAGTCGGCGCCGCCGTCGGTGGCGTCGACCACCGCCGCGACTACCTTGTCGAAGCCGACTTCGGCCGGGTTGATGAAGTGGGTCATGCCGAACTGCTCGGCCATGGCGCGCTTCCTGGGGTTGATGTCGACGCCGATGATCTTGTTGGCGCCGACGAGGCGCGCGCCCTGGATCACGTTGAGGCCGATGCCGCCCAGCCCGAAGACGACGACGTTGGAGCCCGGCTCGACGCCGGCGGTCCAGATCACCGCGCCGACGCCGGTGGTGACGCCGCAGCCGATATAGCAGATCTTGTCGAACGGCGCGTCCTCGCGGACCTTGGCGACCGCGATCTCCGGCATCACGGTGAAGTTCGAGAAGGTCGAACAGCCCATATAATGGTGGATGGTCTCGCCGCCCAGCTTGAAGCGGCTGGTGCCGTCCGGCATCAGGCCCTGGCCCTGCGTGCTGCGGATCGCGGTGCAGAGGTTGGTCTTCTGGCTGAGGCACGACTTACACTGGCGGCATTCCGGCGTGTAGAGCGGGATGACATGGTCGCCGACCTTCACCGAGGTGACGCCCGGGCCGACCTCGCGCACGATGCCCGCGCCCTCATGGCCCAGGATCGACGGGAAGATGCCTTCGCTGTCCTTGCCCTCGAGCGTGTAGGCGTCGGTATGGCAGATGCCGGTCGCCATGATCTCGACCAGGACTTCGCCGGCCTTGGGTCCGTCGAGGTCAACCTCGTGGATCTCGAGCGGCTTGTTCGGGGCGACGGCGATGGCGGCGCGGGTCTTCATGTACGATCTCCTTCGGGAGGCTCTCATGCTGAGCCCGGGCCGCCTTTGCAAGCCGGCGCGCGGTTCCGCTACGGAAGCCGCGCCTTCGGGAAACCGCCCCAGGCCTCGTCATAATCGCGCTGCAGTTCCTCGCAGCCGAGCGCATGCTCGGTCGGGCGGAACGGCCAGCAGCTTTCGACCATGAACGCCATCGTGTCCTCGATCTTGTGCGGGACGAGCTCGGCTTCCGAAGCGCCCTTCCAGGTCGCGACGTCGGGGCCGTGGCCGGCCATCATATTGTGCAGGCTCATGCCGCCCGGCGCAAAGCCTTCGGCCTTGGCGTCATAGGCGCCGTGGATCAGGCCCATGCACTCGCTCATCACGTTGCGGTGGAACCAGGGCGGCCGGAACGTGCCCTCGGCCACCATCCAGCGCGGCGGGAAGATGACGAAATCGGCGTTGGCGCGGCCGGGCACGTCGCTCGGGCTGGTGAGGACGGTGAAGATCGACGGATCGGGATGGTCGAAGCTCACCGTGTTCATCGCGTTGAAGCGCGAGAGGTCGTATTTCCAGGGCACGAGATTGCCGTGCCAGGCCACCACGTCGAGCGGGCTGTGGTCGAGCGTCGTCGTCCACAGCGATCCCAGATATTTCTGAACGAGCTCGAACTCGTCGTCCCAATCCTCGTAGCCCGCGACCGGCGTCAGGAAATCGCGCGGATTGGCGAGACCGTTCGACCCGATCGGGCCGAGCTCGGGCAGGCGGAACAGGCTGCCATGGTTCTCGGCGACATAGCCGCGCGCCTCGCCGTCCGGCAGCAAGGCGCGGAAACGGACCCCGCGCGGCACCAAAGCGATCTCGCCCGGGCCGATGTCGAGCCGGCCCATCTCGGTGAGCAGGGTCATCCGGCCCTGCTGGGGGATGAAGAGCAGTTCGCCGTCGGCGTCGGCGAAAGCGCGATGGTCCATGTCGCGATTGGCGCGATAGACGTGGACGGCGACGCCCTCCAGCGACTGCGGATCGCGATTGGCCATCATCGTCACCATGGAATCGATGAGGTCGGTCGGCTGCGACGGCATCGCCAGCGGGTTCCAGCGCAGCCGGTTGGGCGCGAGCGGCCCCTCGGCGTTGCCGGGCGCGAACAGGGGCGCGCCATGATAAGGCTGGTAGGGCGGATGCTCGGCGCTTGGCCGCATCCGGTACAGCCACGAGCGGCGGTTTTCGTGGCGGGGCGCGGTGAAGGCCGTGCCCGAAAGCTGCTCGGCATAGAGGCCGAACGGCGGCTGCTGCGGCGAATTGCGGCCGATCGGCAGCGCCCCCTGCACCGCCTCCGTCGCGAAGTGGCTCCCGAAGCCGCACATATATTCGTCTGCTGACACCGCCCCGTCGCTCCTATTTCATCAGCACCAACTCTTCCGCCATCGTGGGGTGGAGCGCAACCACCGCGTCGAAATCCTCTTTCTTGAGCTTGGCCTTCACGGCGATCGCCGCAGCCTGGAGGATCTCGGGTGCGTCGGGGCCGATCATGTGGATGCCGACCACCTGGTCGTTATTGTCGTCGACGACCAGCTTGTAGAGCGAACGCTCGGTGCGGCCGGCGAGGACGTTCTTCATCGGCCGGAAGTCGGAGACGTAGGTCCTGACCGCGCCGAGCGTGTTGCGGGCCTGGCCCTCGGTCATGCCGACCGCCGCAATCGGCGGATGGCTGAACACCGCCGAAGGGATGCAGCCGTAATCGACCCGGGTCGGCTTGTCGCCGAACACGCTGTCGGCGAAGGCCTGGCCCTCGCGGATCGCGACCGGCGTGAGCTGGACGCGATTGGTAACGTCGCCGACCGCGAAGATCGAAGGGCAGGTCGAGCGATTGTCGGGATCGACCACGACGGCGCCGTTCTCGTCGAGCTCGACACCGGCATCTTCCAGCCCCAGGCCAGCGGTCTTCGGCTTGCGCCCGGTCGCGAACAGCAGCACGTCCGTATCGATCGGGTCGCCCCCGCCCAGATGAACGCGCAGCGATCCGTCCTCGTTCTTCTCGACCTTCTCGAACGGCGCGTTGAAGCGGAAGGCGATGCCCTTGGTGAGCGAGATCTGCAGCAGGCGGTCGCGCACCTGCTCGTCATAGCCGCGCAGGATCGTCTCGCCGCGATTGACGAGGGTCACGTCGCAGCTGAACTGGTGGAAGATGCCGGCGAATTCGTTGGCGATATAGCCGCCGCCGGCGATCACCACGCGGCCCGGCATCTTCTCCAGATGGAAGACCTCGTTCGAGGTGATGCCGTGTTCGCTGCCCGCGAAATCCGGGACGAGCGGCCAGGCGCCGACCGCGATCAGGATAGTTTTGGCGGTCACGGTCCGGCCGTCGGCGAGCAGCACCTCGTTCGGGCCGGCGACGGTGGCGCGCTGCGGGATGATCTCGACGTCGTGGCTGCCGAGCGTCTGCTTGTAGAGCCCTTCCAGCCGGTCGACCTCGCCGAGGACGTTGTCGCGCAAAGTTGGCCAGTCGAAGCTCGGCTCACCGACGTCCCAGCCGAAGCGGCGGGCGTCCTGCAGATCCTCCGCAAAATGCGCGCCGTAGACGAGCAGTTTCTTGGGCACGCAGCCGCGGATCACGCAGGTTCCGCCGACGCGAAACTCCTCGGCCACCGCCACCTTCGCGCCATGGGCCGCGGCCACGCGCGATGCGCGCACGCCGCCGGATCCGGCGCCGATCACGAACAGATCATAGTCGAAACTCTTGGGCATTATGGGCGCTCCAGCCGCAGCCTCTGCTGCGGAAAAGGGATGGGGAGGCGGTCGCGGTGGACCGTGATGGACGCGGCGGTCGCGCGTAACCGGCTCATAGCGCCGTGCCGAAGGCGCGCTCGATCAGGGCCTCGGTGGACGGGTCGAACTCCAGGCCGCCACCGTCGATCGCCTTGGCGATTTCCTTGCCGAGCTCGACCCCGAACTGGTCGAACGGATTGATGCCAAGTAGCACGCCGTTCACGAAGGTGCGGTGCTCGTAAAAGGCGATCAGCGCGCCCAAAGTATACGGGTCGACGCGGTCGAGCAGCAGGGTCGTCGAGGGTCGGTCGCCGGGATAGGAGCGAGCCGGGTCGTCGGACGCCTTGCCCCCCATCAGCGCCGCGCCCTGGGCGAAGCAGTTGACGAGGAGCTGGCGGTGGTGGGCGAAATCGAGGCCGTGCTCCGGCTCGATCGCCGCGACGAACTCGACCGGGACGAGATGCGTGCCCTGGTGGAGCAATTGGAACACCGCATGCTGGGCGTCCGTGCCGACGCCACCCCAGGTGATCTGCGAGGTGGCGCGGCCGACCGGCTGGCCGTCGACGGTGACGCTCTTGCCGTTCGATTCCATCTCGAGCTGCTGCAGGTAGGAAGGCAGCAGCCGCAGCCGCTCGTCATAGGCGAAGACGGCACGGGTCTGCGCGCCGCGGACGTTGGCGTAATAGCGGTCGACGAAGGCGGCCAGCACCGGCGCGTTGCGCTCCGGCGGCTGCAACCGGAAGTGGCGGTCCATCGCCGCCGCCCCCTCGAGCAGTTCCTCGAAAGCGTCCCAGCCGAGCGCAAGCGCCGCGGGGAAGCCGATCGACGACCAGAGCGAGTAGCGCCCGCCCACCGTGTCGGCGAACGGCAGGATGCGGGTCTCGTCGATACCGAACTCGACCGCGCGCTCCGGCGAGGCGGTAAGCGCGATGACGCGGCCATAGGGATCGACCACGCCGCCCTCCTCCAGCCAGGTCAAAGCCGATTGCGCGTTCAGCATCGTCTCGGTGGTGGTGAAGGTCTTCGATGCGATCACCAGCAAGGTGGCGGTCGGATCGAAGCGGCGGAACACCTCCTCGAGCGCGGCGCCGTCGACATTGGACACGATCGCGACCTCGTAGCGGTCGGAATCGCGGCCGAGCGCGTCGACCAGGAAGTCGGGCCCGAGCGCGGAGCCGCCGATGCCGATGTGGAGGATGTGGCGGACGGGGCCGAACGCCTCGGCCTCGATCGCGTCGATCACGGCCCGCATGCGGGTGCGGTGATGGGCGGCGCGCTGGACGCTGTCGGGCGCCCCCTGCCCGCGCTCGGCGATATGTTCGACCGCGCGTCCTTCGGTGACGTTGATCGGCTTGCCTGCGAACAAAGCCTCGCGTGCGCCGGTGAGATCGCGCTCTTCGGCCAGCGCCGTGAAGGCGGCGACCAGCGGCGCGGTCAAATGGGTCTTGGAGAAATCGAAGCGGATACCCGCTTCCTCGATCGCCAGATTGGAGAGCCGGTCTGGCTCGGCCTTGAACAGCGCCTGGAGCGGCCGGGTTTCCGCTGCCTCCACTGCCGCCCATGCGTCGCCCATTCTCAACTCCCTGTCCTGGCCCCGGCGCCTATCTAGGTTCGTGCCGCCCCCGTGCCTAGCCCAGCGATCGAACCAGCATGGGCTGCCGAGCGCCGATTGTTGCCGACCCGCGCTTGACCGCGCCCGCCGCGCGAGCGAAAGCGGCGGCGATGGAGAATAGCGAGAAGATCGAGGCCCTGCCCGTGCCGAAAGCCAAGCAGACGGGCGGAGCCGGCGAGTTCGTGCGCTTCGTGCTGACGGTGTTCCTGATCGCGGTGGTGATACGGAGCTTCATCGTCGCGCCGTTCAATATCCCCTCGGGCTCGATGCTCCCGAAGATGATGATCGGCGACTATTTGTTCGCCGCCAAATGGCCGTACGGCTATTCGCGCTTTTCGATGCCGTTCGGGCTCGGCCGCTTCGAGGGCCGCATCTTCGGGCGCGAGCCGGATCGCGGCGACGTCGTCGTCTTCCGCTATCCCGGCGGCGGCGAGGACGATTATGTGAAGCGGCTGATCGGCCTGCCCGGCGACCAGATCCGGGTGAAGGACGGCGTGCTCTATCTCAACGGCGATGCCGTGCCGCGGGTACGCATCGCCGACTATCTGATGCCGGTGACGCCCAACAGCCCGTGCCGCACCGTCGACCCGGAGGCCTCGCGCGTCGTGACCGACGAGGACGGGCAGCGTTACTGCGCCTTCCCGCGCTATCGCGAGACCCTGCCCGGCGGCCGCTCCTACGAGGTGCTCGACCAGGTCGACGGCATCGGCGACAACACGCCGGTCTTCATCGTCCCCGACGGCCATTATTTCGTGATGGGCGACAATCGCGACGACAGCCAGGACAGCCGCTTCTCGCCCGCCGTCCAGGGCGTCGGCTTCCTGCCCAGCGACAATCTGATCGGCGAGGCGCTCATCAATTTCTGGTCGACCGACGGCTCGGCCGAATGGTCCAAGCCCTGGACCTGGCTTTCGGCAACCCGCTGGGAGCGGATCGGAGACACGTTTTGAGCGGCCCTGAATCGGCCGCGAAATGGGTGGAGCGGACGCTGGGCCACAAGCCCAAGGACGCTGCCCTCTTCACCCGCGCCCTCACCCATTCGAGCCGCGGCGAAGACCATTATGAGCGGCTCGAATTCCTTGGCGACCGCGTCCTCGGCCTGACCATGGCGACCTGGCTCTTCGAACTGTTCCCCGACGAGCCGGAAGGGAAATTGTCGCGCCGGTTCAACGCCCTCGTCTCGGGCGAGACCTGCGCCGAGATCGCCCGCGAACTCGGCGCCGGCAGCCAGCTGAAGCTCGGCAAGCAGGCCCGCGACGACGGCGCGGCCGAGAGCGACAATGTGCTCGGCGACATCGTCGAAGCTTTGATCGGCGCGCTCTATCTCGAGGCGGGGCTGGACGCCGCCGTCGCCTTCATCCGCAGCGCCTGGGGCGAACGCGTCAGCACGCAGGACAAGGCGCCCAAGCATCCCAAGTCCCAGTTGCAGGAATGGGCCGCGGCGAAGGACAAGCGCCCGCCGGTCTACGAATTGAAGGGCCGTAGCGGCCCGCACCACGCGCCCCGCTTCCGCGTCAGCGTCGCCATCCCCGGCGTTGGCGAGACCGAGGCCGAGGGACTATCTAAACAGGAGGCCGAGACGGCCGCCGCCAAAGCATTGCTGGAGAAATTGAAATGACGGAACGTTGCGGGCTGGTCGCCGTGGTCGGCGCGCCCAATGCGGGCAAGTCGACCCTCGTCAACGCGCTCGTGGGGCAGAAGGTCGCGATCGTCAGCCCCAAGGCGCAGACGACCCGCGTCCGCCTGATGGGCGTTGCGCTCCAGGGCGAGGCGCAAATCCTGCTGCTCGACACGCCGGGCATCTTCGCGCCGCGCCGCCGGCTCGACCGGGCGATGGTCGCCGCCGCCTGGGGCGGGGCGCAGGACGCGGACCTGATCGCCCTGGTGATCGACGCCAAGACCGGCCTCTCCAAGCGCATCGCCGAGATGGTAGAGACGCTGAAAGGGCGTCGCGAGCCCAAGATCCTGGTGCTGAACAAGGTCGACGTCACGCCCAAGGAGGAGTTGCTGACCCTGGTCACCGCGCTAAGCCAGGAGATCGAGTTCGAGCAGATCTTCATGGTCTCCGCGACCACCGGCGACGGCGTCCAGGATTTGAAGGACGCGCTCGCCGCGCGCGTGCCCGAGGGGCCGTGGCATTTCCCCGAGGACCAGGTCTCCGACGCCACCGACCGCATGCTCGCCGCCGAAGTGACGCGCGAGCAGCTCTACCTGAAGCTCCACGCCGAGCTTCCCTATGCGAGCGCGGTCGAGACCGAGAAATATGAGGAGCGCAAGGACGGCTCGGTGGTGATCCACCAGCAGATCCTGGTCGGCCGCCCAACCCAGAAGGCGATCGTGCTCGGCAAGGGCGGATCGATGATCAAGGAAATCGGCGCCGCCGCGCGCAAGGAACTGGGCGAACAGCTCGGCCGCAAGGTCCACCTCTTCCTCCACGTCAAGGTCAAGCCCGACTGGGAAGAGGACCGCGGCCTCTACCAGGAAATCGGCCTCGACTGGGTGGAGTGAGCGCTTACGCCCATCCGTCATTGCGAGCCTAGCGAAGCAATCCAGAACTTGGCGCCGAGCCGGTCCCATTCCTTGCGGGCGCTGGCAGGAAGGCGAGCCTATAGATCGTCAAGCGCGACCTCGACCGGCACTTCCCCCGCACGGTCGCGGACGATTGCGGCCAGCTCGATATCCTCCAACCGATCCACAAGCTCCTCCCAGGCGGCGGCCGGGATCAGATAAGCGGACGGCGTATTGCGGTTGAGGATCGCCACCGGGAAGCCTTCGGCAGCTTCGATAACGGCCGATGGGTTACGCTTGAGGTCGCTGATGCTGATGCTCGATCCGGCAAGCATTTGGTCGAGCAAGCGTGATTTCGAGGCGGCCATGACCATTTAATGGGCCTATCCAACACCCTCTTCAAGCTCGCCCGGAAGCGTCCGCCAGCATGTCGTCAACCCAGGCCCCGCCGCGTCATTGCGAGCGGAGCGAAGCAATCCAGAGGATCTCCGCGTCCCGGCTGGATTGCTTCGTCGCTTACGCTCCTCGCAATGACGACCTGACCTAAACGATCGGGCTTTAGAAGCTCTCGTAGGGCGCGCGCGGCGCCAGCATGTCCTCGACCCAGTCCGGCACCAGCTCCCCGGCGCGGCCGATGCGACTTTCGTGGAAGAACAGGCTGCCCTGGCTCGGTTCGAGATTGATCTCGAGCGTGCGCGCCCCGAGGTAGCGCGCGGTCTGGACGTAGCCGGCGGCCGGGTAGACCGCGCCCGACGTTCCGATCGAGACGAACAAATCGGCGCGGCGCAAAGCCTCGTCGATCTCGTCCATCCGATAGGGCATCTCGCCGAACCAGACGATGTCTGGACGGAGCAGCCCGCTTGCCCCGCAGGCGCTGCAGGTCGGGCTGTCGGCGAGCGTCTCCTGCCAGGGGATGCGGCCGTCGCAGGCGAAGCACCAGGCCGATTTCAGCTCGCCGTGCATGTGCAGCACGCGCTTGGCGCCGGCCCGCTCGTGGAGATCGTCGACATTCTGGGTGACGATCAGCAACTCGCCCGGCCACTCGGCGTCGAGCCGCGCCAGCGCCTTGTGGGCCGCGTTGGGCTCGACCCGCGTCAGCTTGGCCCGGCGCTGATCGTAAAAGGTCTGGACCAGCTGCGGGTCGCGCACGAACGCCTCGGGCGTGGCGACGTCCTCAAGTGGATAAACGTCGTCACCAGTGTCCCACATCGTCTGACCGCGCACGGAACGGAAGATCGGAATCCCGGATTCCGCTGAGACCCCTGCGCCTGTCAGCACGACTATGTTTCGGATTTCATTCATGCAGCCGCTTTAGCGCGATATGCGAATGTCCGCGAAGGGTGGTTAGCTGCCGTTCGAGCCGCGTCTAAAACTCGGGGCGAACACTGCCATGCCAATGATAGCTATCACAGGCAGCGTAACGAATGCCCACCTTCCTATGCGGTCCAGCGCCCCCGCGTGGAGTATGAACATCAATATCCAGATCAGCTTAAGACTGAACAATCTACGCATAGCTAATGTGATACGTGTTATATGCGAATGTCCGCAATGGGTCGAAATCAGACATTCGACGGGAGGGTCATCGGGAGCGCCCTCTATCCTCGACGCGATGCCCTTCCCACAGGCCGTCGGGGCCGCGGAAGGTGGCGACGCCGCTCTCGGCCGAAACCCCCGCGCCGGTGAGGATGACGATGTTGCGAATGTCGTCCATGCGTCCCATGAAGCAGCAAATGCGAAAGGCGGCAAGACGGTGGCGAGGGCGGTGACGAAGATCGGGATCAAGGGCGCGACCGGGCGCATGGGACGCGCGATCGCGGACGTTATCGCCGCGCGCGACGACGCGGAGGCGGTGGCCGACGCGCCCGACGTCTTCGTCGATTTCTCCGCGCCCGACGCGCTCGAGAAGCATCTCGACGACGCGCTGGACGCGGGTCAGCCGATCGTTATCGGCACGACCGGGCTTACTTCCGAGCACCATGCGCTGATCGACGCGGCCGCCGGCAAGATCGCGGTGCTGCAGGCGGCCAACACCTCGCTCGGAGTCAACCTGCTCGCCCACCTCGTGCGCGAGACGGCGGCGAAGCTCGGGTCCGACTGGGACATCGAAGTGGTCGAAATGCACCATCGCCACAAGGTGGACGCGCCGTCGGGCACCGGCCTGCTGCTCGGTGCCGCGGCGGCCGAGGGGCGCGGAGTCGATCTCGCCGCCATGTCCGACCGCGGGCGAGACGGCATGGGCGCGCGCGAGGAAGGCCATATCGGCTTTGCGGTGATGCGCGGCGGCTCGGTCGCGGGCGATCACATGGTCGTCTTCGCCGGCGAGGGCGAACGGCTCGAGCTCGGCCATCGCGCCGAAAGCCGGGCGATCTTCGCGCAGGGCGCGGTGCGCGCCGCGCTCTGGCTCGCCGGCAAGCCGGCCGGCCGCTACACGATGAGCGACGTGCTGGGGCTGGCGTGACCGCTTTTCCGTTCGGGCTGAGCCCGTCGAAGCCCTACCCTTCCTGGTCGAAGAGAAGACGGTTCTTCGACAGGCTCAGGGCGAACGGAGCTGGGCGATGAAGCGCGCCGACGTCTCCGAATTCTACCGCAGGCTCGCGGACCGCACGCCCAATCCGGAGACCGAGCTCGAATATGTGAACACCTACACCTTGCTGGTGGCGGTGGTGCTCTCGGCGCAGGCGACCGACGCCGGCGTCAACATCGCGACGCGCGAGCTGTTCAGGAAAGTGCAGACGCCCCAGGCGATGCTCGATCTCGGCGAGGAAAAGCTCAAGCAGCACATCAAGACGATCGGCCTGTTCAACACCAAGGCGAAGAACGTCATCGCCCTCTCGCGCATCCTCGTCGACGAGCATGGCGGCGAAGTGCCGGCCGACCGCGACGCGCTGGTCAGGCTCCCTGGCGTCGGCCGCAAGACCGCCAACGTGGTCATGAACACCGCGTTCGGGGCCGAGACCTTCGCGGTCGACACCCACATCTTCCGCATCTCCAACCGCACCGGCCTCGCGCCGGGCAAGGACGTGCTCGCGGTCGAGCTCAAGCTCGACAAGGTGACGCCCCCGCCCTACCGGCGCGACGCCCACCACCTGCTGATCCTGCACGGCCGCTACGTGTGCAAGGCGCGCAAGCCCGAATGCTGGCGCTGCGTCGTGCTCGACCTCTGCCGCTACAAGCCGAAAACGCCGCCTCCGGGCGCGCTTCCATGACTTGCGGGCCGCGGAAAGAGCCTCTAAGCGCTGATCCAAGGCACCCGTAGCTCAGCTGGATAGAGCGCTGCCCTCCGAAGGCAGAGGCCACAGGTTCGAATCCTGTCGGGTGCGCCACTCCCCCCCGGGAAATCCGCATCCCCACCTTCGCGGGAGTGGCTGCGCCGCTTTTCGGCGCTCAGCCGGCAGGCTGGGCCATCGCGAACGCTACGGATCTCAGCCCCTGGCGGACGCGCTCCATCAGGTCTTCGTCGGCCTTGGCGGAATAGACGGCGTAGACCGAATATGAGAATCTCGGCCTGCTTTCGACCAAGTGGAGCCGCCCCGCCTCCAGATGCGGCCGCGCCGCCTCCATGCGGAAATAGCCGCTTCCGCCCGCGGCCAGAATATATTCCATGGCGAGCGGGCCGTAATTCACGGACACGACCGGGCTGGGCGCATCGGGAAAGGCGGCGTGGTGGCTGGCCCCGAATTCCGGGCCCCAGTCGACATAGACATAATCCTCCGCTGGCGGATGCCCGACGCCCGGTGCGGTCGTGACGGCCACCAATTTCTCCTCCTGGAGGAGTTCGGCGACGATCCCCGGTCGCTGGGGCGGAGCATAGACGACCGCCACGTCGATCACCCCGTCCTGGACCTGCTCCATCAGCCGGTCCGGGACGTCGATCTGGGTCCGTGTCGCGACATCGGGGCATCGGTCGCGCATCCACACCAGCCAGTCGCGCAGCAGCGGGTTCCACAGGCTGTGCTCGCCGCCGACGGTGACGATCCGCTCGCGTCCAGCCGGCATCGCCACCTGGTGCCGCGCTCTCTCCCACACCTGCACCAAAGTGGTGGCGTATCGCAGGAACTGCTCACCGGCCGGGGTCAGCCTCGCACCGGCCTTGTTGCGCACGAACAAAGCGCGGTCGAGCTGGTCCTCGAGCACCCGCACCCGGGCGCTCACGGCGGTCTGGGTGAGATTCAGATTGGCAGCGGCGCGGACGAAGCTCCCGGTCTTGACGATCTCCAGGAACGTGCGCGCGCTGCTGATGTCCATGATCAAGCACCATTTTTGCTATTAAAGCACAATAGTATTCGTTTGCGTGCTGGTGAGCAAGGAACCATCCTCGTGAGGCTCGGCGAGCGCCTGTGACGACTCCCGAGCCGAGGAGATCGACCATGTCATCGCGCCCACAGCCTCGCGGCCATGCGCCCAACGAAAATCTTCCGCACCTCTTCCCCCGCGCCGCACCGGAAATGAGGTTCGTCACCGCCTGGCTGTGGCGGCCGATCAAACAGGGATTGGAGACGCTGCTGCGCTTTGGCGTCAGGCCGTCGGCCGAGACGATCCTGCAGATCGACGTCGACCAGTTTCCGGGGATCGGTGCGCTCGGCCGTGAGCAGGTTGCATCGAGTAAGACCAGGATGGGATCGGTCTTTCTGGAAGGCGAGACCTGCGCTCCGCGCCGCACGTCAACCGACGCGATCAAGCGACAGCCAAGTAACGATTCAATTTAGGCTCGCGGCTATAAGACCAATACATTTCATATGACGCAGCAATAATAATCATTTGTCTTCGGCACGAGGGGTGAACACATTCCCTTGGCGACAAGAGCCGCACGCGCGGCTCCGCTTTTCCCTCTGCGTCTCGAGGTTTCGACAGCAATGGCAACGCAAGCCCAGGCTTTGGCCGCCAATTTCAGCCTCGCCAACTTCGCGCTCGCCACCGACCTCAAAAAGCGGCTCTGGTTCACGCTCGGCGCACTCGTCGTCTTCCGGCTGCTGAGCTTCGTGCCCCTGCCCGGGATCGATCCCCGCGCGCTCAACGCCTTGTTCGCGGGCACGCGCGGTGGCGTGCTCGATTTCTTCAACATGTTCTCGGGCGGCGGCCTCGAGCGGATGAGCCTGATCGCGCTCGGCGTGATGCCCTACATCACCGCGTCGATCGTAATGCAGCTCGCCTCGTCCATGTCGCCGACGCTCGCCGCGCTGAAGAAGGAAGGCGAGAGCGGTCGCAAGAAGCTCAACCAATATACGCGCTACGGGACCGTGTTCCTGTGCATCATCCAGGGCTATTTCATCGCGGTCGGGCTCGAGGGCTGGGGCTCGGGACAGGGCGGCTCGGCGGTGCTCGATCCCGGCCCTATGTTCCGCATCACCACGGTGGTCAATCTGGTCGGCGGCACGATGTTCCTGATGTGGCTGGGCGAGCAGATCACCAGCCGCGGCGTCGGCAACGGGGTCTCGCTGATCATCACGGCCGGGATCGTGGCGCAGCTGCCGACCGCCGTCGCCCAGGCCCTCGAAGGCGGCCGCACCGGCACGCTCTCGCCGATGGTCATCATCGGGGTGCTGGCCTTCGCCGTCACGCTCATCATCTTCATCTGCTTCATGGAGCTCGCCCAGCGCAGGGTGCTGATCCAATATCCCAAGCGGCAGGTGGGACGCGGCGGCATCCAGGCCGATCGCTCGCATTTGCCGCTAAAGCTCAACACGGCGAACGTCATTCCGCCGATCTTCGCTTCCTCGCTGCTGCTGATGCCGCTGACGATCGCGCAATTCGCGGGCAATCGGATCGAGGGCGGCACCACCTCCGGCGACCTGCTGATCACCGTCACCACGGCGCTCCAGCATGGCGCGCCGCTCTACATGGCGCTCTACGGCGCCGGCATCATCTTCTTCACCTTCTTCTACGTCGCGGTCGTGTTCAACCCGGAGGAAACGGCCGACAACCTCAAGCGCTACGGCGGATTCATCCCCGGCATCCGCCCCGGCAAGCGCACCGAGGAATATCTCGATTATGTGCTGACCCGCATCACCGTCGTCGGCGCGGCCTATCTCACGCTCATTTGCCTCGTGCCCGAATATCTGATCGCCCGCGCCGGCATCCCCTTCTATCTCGGCGGCACGAGCCTGCTGATCGTCGTCAACGTCACGATGGATACGGTGTCCCAGATCCAGAGCCACCTGATCGCCCACCAATATGGCGACCTCATCAAGAAGGCGAAGCTGAGGAGCAGCCGGCTGCTTTAGGCAGCCGAGCTACCGGGCACGTCCCGGCCCCGGACGCGTAACCCTGCCGATTGGCTTCGCTTTCGGGAAAGGGTAAACAGCGGGCATGCCGAAGCACCAGATGAACCCGCGTGTCTTTTTCGGCGCGACGGCGATCATCGGGCTGCTGCTGGCCGGCGCGATGCTCGCGCCCGGGACGTTCAACATTCTCTTCGGCCGCGCGCAGGGCTGGGTGATCGACAGTTTCGGCTGGTTCTACGTCGTATCCGTCTCGCTATTTCTGTTCGCCGCTCTCGCCCTCGCGTTCGGGCGAGCGGGGCGATTGCGCCTCGGCCCCGACGATGGCGAGCCCGATTTCCCCTATGTCTCCTGGCTGGCGATGCTGTTCGCGGCGGGCATGGGCATCGGCCTCATGTATTTCGCGGTCGCCGAGCCGGTGCAGCATTATATCGCGCCGCCCGACGCCCAGTCCGGCACGATCGACGCCGCGCGCGAGGCGATGGTCATCACCTTCACCCATTATGGCGTGCACGCCTGGGCGATCTACGCGATCGTCGGGCTGAGCCTTGCTTATTTCTCGCACCGCAAGGGCCTGCCGCTGACGCTGCGTTCCGGCCTCCACCCGCTGGCCGGCGACCGGATCAACGGCGTGGCCGGCGATGCCATCGACATTTTCGGGATCTGCGGAACGGTGTTCGGCCTCGCCACGTCGCTGGGCTTCGGCGTGTCGCAGATGGCGGCCGGCCTTTCCTATGTCTACGGCCTGCCCAACACCGTCACCGTCCAGGTCGGGATCATCATCGTCGTGATGGGCGCGGCGACCCTTTCGGTCCTGAGCGGAGTCGATCGCGGCGTTCGGCGCCTGTCGGAGCTCAACCTGGTCCTCGCCATTTTGCTGATGCTGTTCGTGCTGGCGGTCGGGCCGACCCTGTTCCTGCTGCGCGCGCTCGTCCAGAATTTCGGCCTGTATCTCGACCACTTCTTCGTGCGCAGCTTCACGCTCTACGCCTATGAGCCACGGGCGTGGATGGCCGATTGGACCTTGTTCTACTGGGCCTGGTGGATTTCCTGGTCGCCCTTCGTCGGCATGTTCATTGCACGCATCTCGCGCGGCCGCACGATCCGCGAGTTCGTGGTCGGCGTCCTGTTCGTTCCGAGCGGCTTCACCTTCCTGTGGATGACCGTCTTCGGCAACACCGCGATATCGCTCGATCTCGGCATCGCGGCAGGCGGCATTGCCGATGCCGTCCAGGCCGATCTGTCGACCGCCTTGTTCAAGTTCCTGGAATATCTGCCGGGGACCGCGATCACGTCGACCCTCGCGATTATCCTCGTCGGCGTCTTCTTCGTCACCTCGGCCGATTCAGGCTCGCTCGTCATCGACACGCTCGCTTCCGGGGGCGCCGAGCAGACGCCGCGCTGGCAGCGCATGTTCTGGTGCGCCCTTCTGGGCGCGACCGCCGCCCTCCTTCTCCTTGCCGGCGGCCTCGGCGCGCTGCAGGCGGCGACTTTGATGGCGGCTTTGCCCTTCTGCTTCATCATGTTCCTCCTGATCGCAGGGCTGTTCCGGCAGACCAATGCCGATCTCGAAGGGACCTCGCTGTCCCAGCCGGTGCCCGCAGTCGGCGAGCGGCTGCGCCGCCTGTTCGTTCCGGCCACCCAGGAGGACATTGCCCGCCAGATCGCCGACAATGGCGCGCCTGCCCTGTTCTCGGTGCGCGACGCCCTCGTCAAGGAAGGCTGTGCGGGTTGCCGGGTCGACGCCGCCGATAGCGCTGCGACATTGTCCGTGGACTTCGCGCCTGGCCGCTCGTTCGTGTATCGCCTCTATGCCCGGTCCCGCCCGCTCCCCGCCTTCACCCCGGTCGACGCGCCGGAAATGCGTCGCAACCTCACCTGGGCGCTGGCGGCGCAGGTCGAAGGCGACGCGCGGGTCCGCGACATGACCGACCTCAGCAGAGACCAGATCGCGCACGACGTCCTCGAACAACTCGAACGGTGGCGCCCCCCGCTCCCCGCATAACCGCCCAATCAGGGCATGAAGAAGCCAGATTCGCCGCTCGCGCGATCGTTGGCGGGCACGCCATCCATGTCCGGTTCGGTTCGGGCGCGCAGGCCGGCGACGAAGCACAAGGCCATCTTCTCGAGAGCGGCGGCGCTGAGCTTGAGGTGGCTGCTCCTGCGGTCCTCCGGGTTGGCGCAGCGGATGAGCAGCTTGCGGTCGGTCATGTGGGCGATGTTGCGCAACGCCGTCGTCGCCGGAACCGAAGCCGCCGAGCAGACTTCGCTAACGCTGACATGGCGCCCCTCCCCGGCCGCGATGAACAGGTAGAGGAGAATGTCCCACACGGGATCGGCGAACAAAGCCCCGCCGAACAGCCGCTCCCGCTCGCGCCGCCCCGCATAGGACCGGCGCGCGGCGCACAGCATCCAATGTTCAGGCTGGAATCGGGTCCTGAGCGGGCGGGCCGGCTCGACATAGTCCATCCGCGATTCCGCGACAGGCGACAACATCTCCATCATTCCAGCTCCCTCTGGATTGTGGTCGGAAAAGGGGGGTTCCAGGTGGTCATGACCAGTCCTGGCGCGCCGCGAACTGCTCGAGGATCGCCTGCTGCTCGGACGTCATGTTCTCGGTCGCGGCGAGGAAATCGGTTTCGCCGTCGAGCAGCCGCGACGGGCAATTTCCATCATAGCTGCCGAGATTGGCATTGTGGCGGCGATAGCCGATCAGGTCGGTCAGCTGCCGCGGGAAATGGCGCGCGACATGCGGTGGATAAGTAAGGCTCATATTCTCGAACTGCTTGAGCCAGCCGAGCGCGTAGCTGATCACCATGCCGCGCCGCGGCGCAGCCGACCGGTTGGCGCCGGCGCCGTGGACCACCGAGCCGAGGTAGAGCAGGGCGTCCCCGGGCTCCATCTCCGCCACCACGGCCTCGGACATCGGGACGCGGCGCTCGGCGAGATCGTGGTTGGTGCCGGGCCACAGGCGCGTCGCGCCGTTCTCGGCGGTAAAGGGGGTGAGCGGCCACATCACGTTGACCAGATATTCGATCCCGGCGACCGGCCGCTGCCACATGTCCTGGTCCCGGTGCGGCGCCTGCGCGCGCTCGCCGGGCAATATCTCGATCGCCTGGGTGAGATTGAGCTGGACCCGGTCGCAATGCGGCAGCAGCGCCCGATCGACCAGATCGAGGATGAGGGGATTGAGCACGAAGCCGGCGGTCCGCGCGCTGCGCGTCAGCAGAGCATGGAAACGCTTTGTGCTGTGGCCGAAGAAGAATCCGTCGCAC
Organism: Sphingomonas sp. LY54; assembly: GCF_035594035.1. Lineage (NCBI taxonomy): Bacteria > Pseudomonadati > Pseudomonadota > Alphaproteobacteria > Sphingomonadales > Sphingomonadaceae > Sphingomonas > Sphingosinicella wutangchuni. The sequence continues at coordinate 2,962,230 of NZ_CP141588.1, read as the reverse complement.
CGGCCGATCCGTTCGAAACGAGCATCGAAGTCGGCGGCCAGGGCCGCGACCTCCTTCGGAGGAACGAGCGCACGCAGGATGCAGTAGCCTTCGCCCAGCAATTGCCGCCCCGCCTCGTCGGCAGCGCTCGGCCGGGGCGGAAGCCAGGGCGCGTTCATGCCGCGCTCCTCATCGGCTCGCCATTCTCGATGACGCCGGCCTGGCGCCGCTCCATGCGGGCGATCGACTCCGCGTCGATGACGATCTCCAGCGCCTCGATCAGTTGGCCGTCGTGCAGCGTCGGCAGCGACAGAGGCGCGACGGTCCACCCAACGGACAGCAGGGCCGGCACGCGCTGCGCCTCCGCCACCAAGGTGTATCGGTCGATGCCATTGCGTCGGGCGAAATCGACGAGACCCCAGGCCAGGCGGCGGTGGACGCGCAGGATGTTGGTGCCGGCGCCTCCGTCGGGCGCGGCGACGAAGCGGGAAATTTCCCACACGCTTTCGCCCGTCGGCGCGCCATCGGGGCAGAGATCGGCAAAGATGGTACTGAGCATATGCGGCCGGGTGGTCGGCAGCAGCCGCACCGACCCGAGATGCCGCCCGGTCTCGTGGGCTACGGCCATGATGTAGACCGCATATTCGTCGTCGAATTGGTCGATCTCGAGCCAGCTCCCGCGCGACGAGAGCTGCCAGTCGAGCCGGTCGACGAAGACCTGCTTGCGATGATGGTGCATCTCCATCAGCGGCCGGCTGAACGTCCACCTGTCCTCCGGATGGACGACCTCGATCTGCATCGCCTTCTTCATGGGCCGTAGCGTAAATCGGAGAGGCCAACGACTTAATCCCGGTAGTTACCGGGGTGGAACGGTCGCATCCGAGCATGAGACAAGCACCTCAACAGCGCGGAGGCGACCATGAACCAGATGACACCGGCTTTGGCCTTTGCGGGCGCCGACCGTGGCCGGCGCTGGCATTCGGACGCCTCGGCATTCGACCGGATCGGCAAGCCGGGCGCTCGCGAGCTCGCCCATATTCCGGGCAAGAAGGGCCTGCCCTTGCTCGGTATCCTGCCCGAGGCGGTGCTCGATCCGATCGGCTTTGCGCGGCGGATGCACGCGCGCCACGGTCGCGTGTACCGCTTCTACGCATGCGGCAGCTGGAACGTGCAGATCATCGGGCCCGAGGCCAACGAGCTGGTATTGTTCGACCGCGACAGCAGCTTCTCGGCATGGGGCGGCTGGTCGCCGGTGATCGAACCCTTCTTCCCCGGCGCCCTGCTGATCCAGGACGGCGAGCGCCACCGCGCCAACCGCCGCATCCTCGGCGAGGCCTTCCGCCAGCAGAAGCTGGCCGGCTACCAGGCTTTGCTCGACGCCGAAATCGCCCGCACGGTCGACAGCTGGATCGGCCGCACCATCGACGTCTATGACGAGGTGAAGCGGCTGACGCTGCGGATCGCGGCCTCGACCTTCCTCGGTATCGAAATCGGAGGCCGCACCGATGCGGCGATGAAGGCCTTCGCCCGCATGATGACGGCGCTGACCGCCCTCGGCCACAATCGCTGGCTGAGCCCCGTCGCCGCGCGCGGCTATCAGGGGAAGGCTTTCCTCGAGGCCTTCATCCTCGATCTGATCGCGGAGAAGCGCGCCAATCCGGGCGACGACATCCTCTCGCGCATCTGCCATCTCGAGGACGAGGACGGCACCCGGCTCAGCGACGACGAGATCCTCAACAGCATCATCTTCCTGCTGGCCGCAGCCCACGACACGATGGCTTCGGGCCTCACCTCGACGCTTTATTATCTCGGGCGAGGCCGCTGGTGGCAGGACTGCATCCGCGCCGAGATCGACAGCGCCGGCCTGGCGCAACCGGTCGATGCGGCTTTGGCCGATCTGCCGCTGCAGGACATGAGCTTCAAGGAGGCGCTGCGCCTCAACGCCACGGCGCCGGTGATCTGGCGCCGCGCGACGCGGCCCTACAGCATCTACGGCTACGACCTGCCGGCCGGCACGATCACCGGCGTCAGCCCGATGCTGGTCCATCTCGATCCGGAAATTTGGCCCGATCCGCTCGATTTCAACCCGCACCGCTTCACGCCGGAGGCCGAGGCCCTGCGGCACAAGCACGCGTTCGTGCCGTTCGGCGGCGGCGTCCACAAATGCCTCGGGCTGCATTTCTCGCAGCAGCAAGCGCGGATCTTCATGACCCGCCTTTTCTCGAAGGCGGAATTGCGCATCGTCAATCCGGACGCGGCGCGCTGGTATCACTGGCCCAATTGCCGTCCGCGCGGACGGCTGGAGGCCAGGGTTACTGCAATACCTGCGAGAAGGTGATCTGGGAGTTGAACAGGGCCCGCACGATCAGCTGCTGCCGCGTGGCGACGCAGTAGCGGCGCTTCGCGCCCTCGATATATTCGTTGACCGTGCGCCGGGTGAGGCCGAGCAGTTGCGCGATGTCGGTGTCGCTCTTGCCGCGTGCGGACAATAGCACGCAGTCGATCTGCCGGTCGGTGAGCGGCACGCTGTTCAGCGTTGATCCGTCATGGGTCCGCGCCAGCCGGCGCGCCGCTTCGAAGCCGTAAGTGGCGAACGACTGCAGCGCCGGCGCGAGATGGCGCGGAAAGGGCCGGCTCGGGCCGACCGTGAAATGGACCGAGCCGCTATATTCGCCCGGTATGTGGTTCGGCACGACGAAGCTGTCGGCGAGGCCATAGCGGCGGCCGATCTCGAAACGGCTGCGGTGATGGTCGGTGAGCGGCATCATCGTGACCACATCCGACCAGAAAAAGCCCGCTGTCGTCTTCTCGCAGGCCAGCAGCACGGGGTCGTCGCGCCACCCGCCATGCTCGCGCTGAACGGCGACGAACTCGGCCGGATAATTGCTGATCTGGACGGTCCCGGGGGCCGGCTTGCCGAAATCGACATGGTGGCTCATCAGGAAATAATCGAGCCCGAAGCGCGGCAAGACCTGGCTGATCATTTCCTGCAGAGACTTCAGCGATTCCGCCATTTGCGCCGCGGCCACGAAGTCGCGAACGTGCGGAAAAGCCTCGCTCGCGCGTTCAAATACGACCTCAGGCATGGGGATGACCGTGAAGCATAGCGCCCGTTTTACCAGTCATCCCGGATGAATCCTACCCCCCGCCCAAGGGATCAATCCAGACGATTACACAGTCTCGCAAGAGAAGGTTGGGCGCCCGGCAAATCGTTTGAAGAAGACGATCAAGACACCGTCTTGATCTTCACTTCCGGCATCCGACGGGCCGGCCGGACTTCATTTGCGGTCCGGCGCGGCGACACATCCTTGAGGGAGCGACTAACCTTCCGCAGCGAGCTGTCCGCGCAGCTCCGCCAGCGTCTTTCCGAGATGCTCGCGCGCGAGACCCGCAATATCGCCGCCGACCAGCCACGCCTCCAGCATCTGGCGATGCTCTTCGGTGGCGCGCACGTCGCGGCCGATCGGCTCGAGATGCTTGCGCACGTAACGCTCGGACATGACCTGGAGCCGGTTGATGATGGCGATGGTGATGCTCTGGCGCGACGGCCGGACAAGGGCGAGGTGGAAGGCGCGGTTGTAGGCGCCGACCTCGTCGTCGCCGGCGTCGGTGACCCGGTCGACCCGGTTCAGCGCCTCGATCGCCGCCTGCCGCTCCTCCTCGGTGGCGCGCGTCGCCGCGACCTGCATCGCATCCGGCTCGAGCTTCAGGCGCAGCGCATAGACTTCCTCGGCCTCGGCGGTGGTGAGCGGGCGCAGGAAGAAGCCGCGATTGGGCTGCGACACGATCAGCCCGTCCTCCTCGAGCCGGGCGAGCGCTTCGCGCAGCGGGATCTTGCTGACGCCGAGCTCGGCGGCGAGCTTGTCCTGCTTGATCGGCCGGTCGGCCGGGACCTCGCCGGCCAAAATCCGGTCGCGAACGACATCGACCAACTGGTCGGCAAGACTACGTACAAGCAGGGTCATATAGGGCTCTTAGCGTCTCCCAATCGTTTGTCGCGTGGTACGATGGCGCGGATCACTTCTCGGTCCGCGCAAGAAGATCGAGCAGATCCTGCTTCCAGAAACGCGCCCAGGTGTGCGTGCCGTGGCCGCGGGTCTCGTCGGTCGCCTTGATCAGCCGATATTTCCCGTTGGGCAGGCGGGCCGCGGCCTTTTCGGCGATGCCATAATCCCAGGGATTGATGAAATCGTCGCTGCTGTTGATCCACGTGATCGGCGTCGTGATCTTCTCGAGATGCGGCGAGGGATCGTAGTTGCGCGACGATTCCAGTTGATAGATCAGGTCGTTGGCGTCGCGGGTGGCGATGTCCTTCGTGACCCGGTCGGTGATGTAGGCGTCGGCGGCGTTGCGCGTCGGATAGGCCTTTTGCAGGTAGAGCGGCGCGAAGCCCGCCACCTGGAGCAGGCTGGACGCGGTGCGCAGCCCCTGCACCGGCTGGGCGGAATAATCGCCTCCGCGCCACGCCGGATCGCTGCGGATGCCCTCGATCGCGGCCTTGCGCCACATCCGGTTATGCCCGGCAATCTGCGTCGGCAGGCACGCCATCGGCAACATCGCCCGCATGAAATCCGGATGACGCGCGCCCCACACGAAGCCGTGCATGCAGCCCATCGACGTGCCCATCAGCAATCGCAGCCGATCGACCTTCAGCCCCTCGACGAGCAGGCGCCGCTGCGCCTCCACCATGTCGTCATAATCGTAATGCGGAAAGGCCATGCGCAGGCCGTCGCTCGGCTTGGACGATCGGCCATGGCCGATATTGTCGGGAAGGATGACATAGTAACGGCCAAGGTCGAGCGGCTGTCCCGGCCCGAACAGTTCCTGGGCGAACTGGGGCGCGAGAAACTGCCTGCCGCTGCCGCCGGTTCCGTGCAGCACCATGACCGCGTTGGTGACCCGCCCGCGCGCGTCGCGGACCGGCGTGCCGAGCGTTCCATAATGAAGCTTCAGCGCCTTCATCGTCCCGCCCGAGCCGAAGCGGAAGTCCTTGAGGGTGACCTGGCCTTCCTTCAACTGCGCGGCATAGTCGACGTCCGCCGCCGAGGCGGGGGCCGCGCCGAACAACAGGAGCGCCGCGAGCAGTTTGACTGAGAAGGTCACGCATTTCCCCTTGTCGCGGTCGGGGCCAGCCTAGAAAGCCTGCGCTTCGGGTCAACACCCGCCGGACCGATTTGCTCTTTGTGAATGGTTAGCCACTCGTTAGCTATTGGGCGGTAGGCGTGAGGTGTGGGGGGGAGTCTTGTCATGAGCAGTGCGAACATCGAGCGGCATTGCGCCGAATTTCCGGCCGAAAAGCCGGGACTGCGCGCACTGGTGATCGACGATCACGAGCTGATCCGCGACGGCATGCGCCGCGTTCTCGAAGATGCGCTCGAATTCAGCGAGGTCCGGCAGGCCGCCACGCTCGACGAAGGCCTCGAGCTGCTCGGCGCGGGCCTCTCGCCCGACCTCATCCTCGTCGATCTCAACATGCCGGGCAGCGACGGCCCGGAATCGCTGGTGGCCCTGGTCGACGCCTTTCCCGAATCCAGCATCGTCGTCATGTCCGCCTCAGAAGCGAAAGAGGACGTGCTCGGCTCGCTCGCCGCGGGCGTCGACGGCTATGTGCCCAAGTCCCTGGCGGTGCCCGAAATGGTCGCAGCGCTGCAGCAGGTTTTGAGCGGCGGCACCTTCGTGCCGCGCGGCCTTACCCGCGGCGCCAGCGCTCCCGCCAAGCCGCGCCAGCCGCTCGACGGGCTCGACAATCTCACCGCGCGCCAGCGCGAGGTGGTCGAACAATTGCTGCTCGGCCAATCGTCCAAGGAAATCGCCCGCGTGCTCGACGTCGCCGAAGGCACCGTCAAGATCCACCTCGCCGCGGTCTACCGGGTGCTCGGGGTCAACACGCGCGCCGCGGCGATCTCGAAGCTCATGACGAACGGCTACGTCCCAGGATGCGCGACGCCGCTTTCGTAAGGTCCGCTGCCGAGGCCGGCTTGGTCAGCCATTCGCGCCCGCTCACCTTCAGCTCCGCCAAAGCGTCGCTGGTCGTCGCGCCGGTCACGATCAGCGCGGCCAGCGCCTCGCCCCGCGCCTGTTCCAGCTCCTCCAGCAGAGCGATGCCGTTGGCCGCGCCGAGATTGAGATCGAACACATAGATGTCGACCGGGCCCGCGCCGAGCACGCGCACCGCCTCGGCCGACGACGCCGCCTCGACCAGCGCGCCGGCATCCTCGAACGCCTGGCGCATCGCATCGCGCGCGAAATCCTCATTGTCGGCGACCAGCACGCGTACCCCTTCGAGCCGCGCCGGCGCGGCCTGAGCGAGTTGGACCGACGCTTCCGGGTCGGCCCGCGGCACCAGGATCGAGAAGACGGTGCCCCGGCCGACCTCCGAGCGAACCGCAAGCCGGTGGCCGAGCAACTCGGTCATGCCGTCGACGATCGCGAGACCGAGCCCGATGCCGCCGTCCGGACGCGCGGATTCGCCGCGCACGAATTCGTTGAACAACGCCTCCAGCTTGTCCTCGGCGATGCCCGGGCCCGTGTCGTGCACCTCGATATTGACCCCGCTCCCGACGCGTCGGCAGCCGACCAGCACCCGACCCCCTTCGGAATGCTTGAGGGCGTTGCTGACGAGATTGCGCAATGCGATCTCGAGCAGGTTCGGATCGCTTTGGACGAGGAGGTCGCTGTCGATCACCTTGACCCGCGCCTCGCCCCCATTCGGGTCGGCCGAGTAAGCGACCACGTCGGCGAGCAGGCCGCCGACCCGGAACGGCTCGGGCTGCGGGTCGAGCGCGCCGGCTTCGAGCCGGGCTAGATCGAGCAGGGCCGAGAACATCCGGCTCATCGTGCGGATGGCGCCGTCCATGTTGCCGACGATCTTGCGCGCGTCGTCGGTCGCGACGCGCCGCTCGAGCGCTGCGACGTAAAGTGCAAGCGCGTGCAGCGGCTGGCGCATGTCGTGGCTGACGGTGGCGAGGAAACGCGACTTGGCCTTGTCGGCCTCCACGGCATGCGACCGCGCCGCCTGGAGCTCTTCATAATAGCGGCCTTGGATCTCGGCGCTGCGGGCCGAGACCCGGCGCTCGGCGCGGACCGACCAGGCTGCAATCAGCAAGGCGATGACCGACAGCGCTGCCAGCCCATAGACAACCAGCTCGGACCGCCGCAGCACCACCGACAGCACCAAAATGGCGGCGACGACCAAGGCAGCGGCGGCGAGGAGCCAGGGACTGGGGAGAGCGGCTGGCGCGTCGTCGTCGTACATTCGGCCTCGATGCGGAAACCACGGTATCCGCACAGCTAGACCGGATCAGTGCGAGACGTCCACCGTCAGTTGGTCGAGCCAGGCCTTGAGGCTCTCGGGATGGGCGGGCTTGGCGATGCAGCTGTGGCCGGCGGCGCGAGCCTGGCGCTCGGCATGACCGCTGACGCTGCCGGCGAGCAGCAAGGCCGGCGCGACGACGCCGCTGTCGGCGGCATGGCTGACGCCTTCGGAAAGCCGGTAGTCGCTGATGATTGCGAACACTTCGGAGTGGCGCGCCTTCGGCAGCATATCGCTGACATTGCGGCCATGGAGGCAATCATAGCCCCAATCGGCGAGCAACGTCGCCAGCGCATCGGCGGAGCGTGCGTCTTCTTCCAGTACGAGAACCAGTCTGGCGCCGGCGCGAGATTTCAATTCAAGCTCCGTTGCGCCCTCCCGTTGGCGCGGGAGATGATGGAATCCCATGGCCTCGCCCCCTTAGTCCGAACGGACTAGACCCAAGGCCTAGCCGACGCGTCGGGAGCTATGTCGAACGAACAGTCCGAAACGCCTAAGTCAAATCACCAGACGCACAGGCCGTCCGCAAGATCGCAGTACTAGCACTCATGAACAGTCCGGCGGACTGCCCTTATGCATGATTTACCGCGACCCCGCATTCGAGGCATAACATACCCATTATAGAGGGAATAACGGCCGACCATCGCTTCGCTTTAAATTTTTTTCTAAAGCGAACGAAGCGGTCCGGGGGGAAAGTAGCCGAATGGACATGCGCCACGACATCGCCGCTGCGGCGGAGACGTTGCTGATCGGCGAGAGCCGCGCGATCGTCGAAGTGCGCCGGCTCGTCCGCCAGGTCGCGCCGAGCGACGCCTCCGTGATCGTCACCGGCCCTTCGGGCAGCGGCAAGGAAATGGTCGCCCGCGCCATCCACGCCGAGAGCGACCGCGCCGCGCAGCCGTTCGTCGCCGTCAACACCGGGGCCATCCCGCGCGACCTGCTGGAGTCCGAATTGTTCGGCCACGAGAAAGGCTCGTTCACCGGCGCGATCAACCAGCATCGCGGTCGCTTCGAGGAAGCGCACAAGGGTACGCTTTTCCTAGACGAGATCGGCGACATGCCGGCCGACATGCAGGTGAAATTGCTGCGCGTTCTCGAAGAGCGCGCCATCCAGCGCGTCGGCGGCCGCGGCGAAATCGCCGTCGACAGCCGCATCGTCTCCGCCACCCATCGCGACATCGACGAGGCGATCGAGCAGCAGCGCTTCCGCGAGGATCTCTATTACCGCCTTGCCGTCTTCCCGATCGATCTGCCCTCGCTGGCCGAGCGCCGCGAGGACGTGCCGCTTCTCGTCCGCCATTTCCTGCGCAGGGCCAAGGCCAATGTGAAATTGAGCCAGGCCGCGATGGACCGGATGGTCGGCCATGCCTGGACCGGCAATGTCCGCGAGCTCCGCAACGTCGTCGAGCGCGCCACGATCCTGTTTGCCGGCAAGACCGTCTCGGCCGAGGAAGTGGAGATCATCCTGCAGCCGCGTGGCCGCCGCGCCGCCGCCGTGCCCGCCGTCGAACGCGATGCACGCGCCCTCCAGGCCGAGCTGGCCGCCGTCTGGGAGGCCGCCGAGCGCGCTGCCCCGCCTGCCCCGGCTCCCGCCAATGCCGACGCCCTGCCCGAAAACGCGGTGCGGCTCTCGTGCGACGAACCGGTCGACCTGCGCATGATCGTCGCCGATCTCGAGCACCGCTACATCAGCGAGGCGCTGCGCCAGGCCGACGGTGTCGTCGCCGAGGCCGCGCGCTCGCTGTCGCTGCAGCGCACGACCTTGATCGAGAAGATGCGGAAATACGGGCTCGTCGCCCGCGAAGCGGCCTGATCAGATAATCTCGTTCCAGGCGCTGGCGATCTCGGCCAGCATGGCGCGCGCCCGCTTCAGCGGCTCGACGTCGCATTCGCGTCCGCCCTGCAAGGTCAGCCGGCGCGCCTCCCGATAGATAAGCGACAGGCTCTGGGCGATCTCGCCGCCGCTCACCATGTCGAGACTGCCTTCGAGGCCGCCGAGGATCGAGAGGACGCGCGCCTGGTGCGACGCGATCTGGGCGCGGTCGCGCTTGGCGCCCGCCGCGAGCAATGCATCGAAGCCCTTCATCAGCTCGTCGAACAGGATGGCCACCAGCTGCTGCGGCGAGGCCCCCTCGACGCGGCTGGTCAGGTCGATCGCCTGGTAGCTCGCGCGCGCGGCTCCGAAACGGGAAGAGGCCATATACATTCGTCGTCTCCGCTCGCGGACGCGCCGCTCAATTGTTGCCGCTGGTCCACATCTTCACCTGCTGCTCCAGGTAGGATTGCGTCGCCTTGAAGGCCGACACGCGCCTCTCCATCGCAGCGAAGTTCTTGACCAGCTGGTTGTAATAGGCCTCGGATCGCATCTCGAGCGCCTCGCGGTCGTCGGCGATCCTCTCGGCTTCCTTGGTCAGCCGCTCCTGCGCGCCTGCCATCGACCCCGAGCGAGACCGCACGGAATCGCGGATCGCCTGGAGAGCACCGCCGAGCCCGGCATCGAAGGTGAGCGTGGCGCTCGCAACGGCGCCGTCGACCTGGACGATGAGACCGGGCGCCGCCGATGTCGCCGACCCGATCAAACGCGACCCGGAGGACGTCATCGCCACATTGTTGATCTTGCCGCTGGCCCCACTGCCGCTGTTCGGCAGCAGGTCCGTGAGGGTGTAGACCCCGGGCTTCAGGCTGTTCGGCCGGTTCACGATCGAAACCAACGGGCTGCTGCTGTGCTGGCGCGGGTTGAACATCGCCTCGACGCCATCCGGGTCGCGCGCCAGCGCCGCCTGCAGGGTCTCCGCCTGAACGCGCAGCGTGCCGTCGCGATTGGTGGCGACACCGATCTCCGCGAGGGTCGCCGGACCGCCGGTGGAGCTCAGCACCGTGGTTGGCAGAGCGGAGAGCTGGCGCTGCATGTCGCGGACGCTGAGATCACCGCGCAACGGACCGGCATTGCCGCCCGCTTTCCCCGCCGGCGCCGTCGCATCGGCGAGCATGCGGTGCAGCTCGTTATAGGCCGTGACGAAATCGTTTACTGCCTGGCTGATCGCTGCAGCGGGACGGGTGACGCCCAGCGCCACCGTGGTGCCCGGCACGGCCCGCTTGAGGCTGAGTTCTACGCCCGGAATGAGGTCGTTGAAGCTGTTCGAGCTGCGTCGCACCTCGACCCCGTCGAGGCGGACGATGGCATCCTTCGCTTCCTGGGCCGCCGTCAGGCCGCCGGTCACGGACGGGCCGAACGCGAAGCGCTCCAGCCCGCTCGTCGTCCCGCCCGCAACGTCCAGGGTGAAGGCATTGATCTCGCCGGTGGCGCCCTTCAGCACCAGACGCGCGCTGCCGGCCTGCGTCACGATGCTGGCCGTCACGCCGGCCTTCTTGGCGTTGATCGCGTCGGCCAGGCCGGCCAGGCTGTTGTTGGCGGCATCGATCGTGACGGTGAAGCTGCCGGCCGCGGTGACCAGGGTCAGGTCGCCCTCGCCGACCGCTGCGGCGGACGACGCCAGGCCGGCCGATTCCAGTGTCTGCGACTGCGCCAGCTGGCGCACCTCGAGTTGGGCGGCAAGGCTGCTGATATCCTTGCCGGCGATGGCGGTAGCGCCGAGCACCGTCGGGTCCGACACGCTCGGCTGGGTGAAAAGGGAGCCGCCCGAAACCAGCGCCGAAAGTGCCGACGCGAAGCTGTCGATTGCGTTCGACACTTCGGCCAGCGCGGAGACCTTGGCCCCGTTCTGCTCCTCGCGCCGCTTCAGCAGCGCCTCCTTGGGCGCCTTGGCGGCCGCGGCCAATTCCTCGACCAGCGTCTTGGTGTCGATGCCAGAGCCGGCGCCGAGGCTGTATCCGATCGATGAAACCATGGTTTCCCTTCCTCGGGTGAATTAACGGCGCGGCGGCGCCTGGCTTAAGCTTCCGCGCGGCCCTTCTCGTCGAACCGCGCGCCCGTCGGCACTTCGATGTCGGGCTGGATGCCGCCCTCGGCGACGATCCGATCGAGATTGAACACGAAGGCGAGCACGGTCGCGACCGCCATGTAGAGATCCTCGCGGATCACCTGGCCGGTGCGGGCGGTGTAATAGATGGCGCGCGCGAGCTGCGGATAGCTCAGCACCGGCACCTCATGCTCACCGGCGAGCTCGCGGATGGCGGCGGCGGTCGCGCCCCTACCCCGCGCGACCACGATCGGCGCGGCGTCGGTGCCCGGGCGATAGCGCAAAGCCACCGCGAAATGGGTCGGGTTGGTGAGCACGACGGTGGCTTCCTGCACCGCCGTCCGCGCCGATCCGCGCAATACTTCGTGCTGGCGGCGGCGGATCGCGGCCTTGAGTTCGGGCGAGCCGTCGGTCTGCTTGGACTCGTCCTTCACCTCCTGCTTGCTCATGCGCAGGCGGCCGCCACGCTGGAAGATCTGGGCGGGCACGTCGATCAGGGCGATCAGCGCCAGCGCCAGCGCCATGACCAAGACGGCCAGGATGAAGGTGTTGCCGAGCGTGACGATGGCCGGCCGCACGTCCGACGAGGCGAGCCCCATCATCTGGTTGAACTGGTCGTTGAGCAGCCAGTAGCCGACCGCGCCGAGCACGCAGACCTTGGCCAGCGACTTCACCAGCTCGATCAGGCCCTGCACGCCGAAGATGCGTTTGAGGCCGGAAAGCGGATTGAGCTTCTCCGGCTTGGGCGCGAACGCCCCGGCGCGAAACCCGAACGAGCCGAGCATCGCCGACGATCCGATCGCGGCAAGGATCGTCAGGGCGAACAGGGTGATCAGCGGTACGATCGCGATCCCGGCAAGGCGCAGGGCGGCGTCGCGCGGCTCGAAATTGCGGATGTCGCCGGCGTCGAAGGTAAGCCCGTCGATCAGCATCGTCTCGAGCGTGCCGACCAGCATCGGCCCGGCCAGCGCCATCCACGCGGCGCCCGCCAGCATCACCAGGGCTGTGGCGAGCTCCTTGGACTGGAGGACGTCGCCCTTCTGCGCCGCGTCGCGCCGACGCTTGTCGGTCGGCTGCTCCGTCTTCTGGTCTTTTTCCGGCGCCTTCGACATCAGCCGCCCAGTGCGAGTTCGCGGGACATTTCCAGCCCCTGGGTGATCGCGGCGATGATCCCTTCGCCCATGACCGGCGCGGCCATGGCGAGCAGCACCATGCCGGCGAGCAAAGCGGCGGGAAGGCCGACGGCGAACAGGTTGAGCGCGGGCGCGGAGCGGGCGAGCACGCCCATCACGACCTGGACCAGCACCAGGGCCGATCCGACCGGGAGCGCGATCGACAGGCCGGCCGCGAACAGCACGCCGCCGAACAGGACGAGGCTCCAGATGCTGTCGTTGCTCATCCAGGCCGCGCCGGGCGGCAGCGCCTTGTAGCTTTCGACCACGGTCGCCGCGAGCGCGAGATGGCCGCCGATGGCGAGGAACAGGAAGGTGCCGAGGATGGCGAGGAACTGGCCGATCGCCGGGTTGGACTGGCCGCTGGCCGGGTCCATCATGCCCGCAAAACCGAGGCCCATCGCGTTGCTGATCGTCTCACCGCCGACGAGCGCCGCCGAAAAGCCGATTTGCACGGCAAAGCCGAGCGCGAGGCCGGCCATCACCTCGCCGGCGATGAGCATGAACCCCTCGATCGAGGCGAGCCCTTCCATCGGCAGCTGGAAATTGGTCGCGGCGAGCGCCGGGATGCCGATCGCGAGCGCGACGATCAGGCGAAGCTGGACCGGCACGAAGGCGGCGCCGAAAATGGGCGCGACGATGAAGGCCGCGCCGGGCCGCACCATCGCCACCATCCACAGCCAGAGCTGCGCCTCGAGGCCGGCGAACCCGGTCGGCATTAGCGCGTGATCTCGGGAATGCGGTCGAACACTTCGTGGGTGAAATCGACCATCAGCATCATGATCGCGCCGCCGAACAAGGCGAGGCACACGCCGACGATCATCAGCTTGGGCACGAAGCTCAACGTCGCCTCGTTGATCGAGGTCGCGGCCTGGATCATGCCGAGCACGAGGCCGGCGAGCAAAGCCGGAATCAGGATCGGCGCCGAGGCCAAAGCCAGGATCCAGAGCGCCTGCTGGGCGACGCCGATGAAATAATCGGGCCCCTCCACGATCAGCCTCCCGCGAAGGAAGCAGCGAGCGAGCCCATGGTCAGCGCCCAGCCGTCGACGAGGACGAAGAGGAGGAGCTTGAACGGCATCGACACGATCGTCGGCGACAGCATCATCATGCCGAGCGCCATCAGGGTCGACGCGACGACAAGGTCGATGATCAGGAACGGCAGGAAGATCAGGAAGCCGATCTGGAAGGCGGTCTTGAGCTCGCTGGTGACGAAGGCCGGCAACAGGATCGAGAACGGCACTTCATTGGCCGAGCGGAAGGCCGGGACCTCGGCGAGATCGGCGAACAGTTTGAGATCGGTCTCGCGCGTCTGCCCGATCATGAAGCCATGGAGCACGTCGCCCGAGCGGCTGACCGCTTCCTCGATGCTGATCTGTCCCTCGCCATAAGGCGTGTAGGCGCTGGCGTTGATCTGCTCGATCGCCGGCCGCATCACGAAGATCGACAGGAACAGGGCGAGCCCGACCAGGACCTGGTTGGGCGGCGTCTGCTGCAGGCCGAGCGCCTGGCGCAGGATCGAGAGCACGATGATGATGCGGGTGAAACTCGTCATCATCAGCACCAGCGACGGCAGCACCGTCAGCAGGCTCATCAGCAACAGGATCTGCAAGGACAGCGACAGCGGACGGCCGTCGCCGGCGATCGTGTTCACCGCGCGATCGAGCGCGCCGGCCTGCTGCGCCTGCGCCGGGTCGGCGAAGACGAACAGCATCAGGGCGAGCGGGAGCAATGCTCCCGCAATCCGGAGCGCCTTAGTCACGCGCTTCGGCCGGGATCGTGGTTTCCGAGAGCAGGTCGATCTTGCCGCGCGCGACGGCCAGCAGCAGCCTTTTGTCGCCGAACTCGACGACCGCCAGCCGGCCGGTCGCGCCGAGCGGCAGGGCGTCGACCATCTTCACCATGCGGTTGCGCTGGCCGAGCGCCATGCCGGGCTGGGCCTTGCGCCACAGCCACAGCGCGCCGAATGCGAGGCCGCCGACCAGCGGCAGCATCACCAGCAGCTTCAAGATATAAGCGGTCATCATTTGCGGCGTTCGAGCCCGGCCATGCGGACGTCGGCATCGACGACGTCCACGATCCGGACGCCGAAGCGCCCGTTGACGGTCACGACTTCGCCGCGGGCGATCAAGGTGCCGTTGGCCATGATGTCGAGCAATTCGTGGGCCTGGCGGTCCAGTTCGACGACGCTGCCTTCGGCAAGGTCGAGCAGTTCGGAAAGCTTGAGCGCGGTGCTGCCGACCTCGACCGACAGGCGGATCGGAATGTCGGCGAGCAGCCGGTAGTTGCGGCTGACGAGATCCTGGGGATCGCCGGACATTACCGGCAGTTCTTCGACTTCGCTCATGTCAGGCTCCTGTATCCCATCTTTTCAATTCTCAGTGCCGGCCGCCCGTCCGTTTCGCCGATCGTGCCGTGGGCGACGGCGCGGCCGGCGACGATCAGCGGCACGTTGGCCGGAACGGTGATCGGGATGATGTCGCCGGGCGCGAGCTTCAGCAGGTCGGTAAGCGGCATCGACGGCCGGGCAAGGACGCTGCGCGCGTCCAGCCGGACATTGCCCAGGGCCGCCGAAAGGCGCTCGCGCCATTCGGCGCTGTTGATGGCGGCGTCGTCGCGCACCTTGGCCGAGATTTCGTCCTCGACGGCGCGCAGCGCCGACACCGGATAGAGCACGTCGAGGGTGGTCGGGTTGCCCTGGAGCGGGATCACGGTGAAGCGCGCGACCGCGACCGGCTCCTCGCGATTGACCAGGGTGGCATAGGCGGTGTTGGTCTCGCGCGACATGAGCTGGGCGGTGACCGGCATCACTTCGGACCAGACCTCGACCAGGGTTGCGATCAAAGCCTCGGTGAGGCGGAGCAGCAGGCGCTCCTCGGTGGCGGTGAACTCCGCGCCATGCGCGCTCGCGCCGGATCCGCTGCCGCCGTAGAAAGCGTCGACCAGCTGGCTGACGCATTCCGGCTCGACCGCGAGCAGGACGCCGCCCTTCAATGGCCGGAAGCGGTACAGGCTGAGGCTGGTGAATTCGGCCTTCTCCTCGCGCCAGCTCTCGAAGCGGCGGACCGTGACCGGGGTCGCGGCCACGCGCGGCTTGCTGCGCGCGAACGGCTCGATCACGTCGCGGATGCGACGCGCCATGCGCTCGCTCATCCGGTCGAGCGCCGGCAGCGCCGACATCGGACGAAAGGATTCGGCACCGAAGGTGAAGGCCTGGGCGCCGCCCGATGCGCCAGCCTCCGCGGCCGGAGCCTCGGTTTCGACGATCTCGGCCGTGCTGGAGGGCTTCTTCTTGCTCATTGCATCACGAAGCTGGTGAAATAGACGTCGTCGATGCCGCCGAAGCCGGCTTTGGCCTTCAGCACGTCGTTGACCGCGGCGGTGAGCTTGGTCTTGAGTTCGGCCTTGCCGTCGGCGGTGGCGATCCGGACCGGATCCTGGTCGGCCAGCGTCAGCAGCACGGCCGAGCGCACCGCCATTTCGTGCAGCGCGACATTCTGCAGCACGCGGTCGTCATAATAAGTCGAGACGCCAAGCCCGACCTGCACGAACCCCTCGGTCCCGCGCAGGTTGGACGTGAACGCGTCCTTCAGCGGATAATAGCTTGCCTTGAACTGGCCGGGCTCGGCCGGGCGCTCGCCCCGCACCGCATAATTGCTCGGCGTCACGCCGTCGCGCGGCACCAGATGAGGCCGGTTCGCATCGACCGAATGGCCGCCGCCCATGCCGGGGATCAACCCCGCGCCGGCGGCATAGAAAGCGCCGCCGCCGACGCCGCCCAGGACGACGCCCACGGCGAGCAGCCGGACCAGCTTGCCCTTCTTCTTGGGCTTGGGCGCTGCTTCCTTGTCGTCCATTGTCTTTTCCCCCTTAGGCATAGCGTTCTGCGCCTTGCCGCGCCGAGACCGGCGCAGGCCCTGCATCGGCCAATGATGGTTTAAATCCCGTTAAGTAGTTTTCCTGCAGTGATTCCCGCTGTCCGCGCGGATCCCCGCCTTGCGGCTGGCCGCCGCCGCCGAGATCGACATGCGCTTCGGAAATGCGGACGCCCTGCGCCCGCGCCTCGGCGATGAGCCGCGGCTGCGCATCGGCGATGATCGCGCGCGCCGCCTCGGTGTCCGCTGTCATGCGCACCGACGCGCCGGCCGCACCCTGCGTCATCTCGATGTGCAGGCTGCCCAGATTCTCCGGGTTGAGCTTGAAGCGCAGGCTGCCCTCGCCGCCCGCCGTTCGGGCGATGTCCTTTGCCAGCCGGTCGAGCCATTCGCTTTCCTGGGCAAGGTCGAGCTGCTGCTCGATCACCTGGTCGGCCGGGTTCAGCGTCGCCGGAGCCGAGGCCGAAGCCGGTGCGGCCTCGACCGGCGCGGTCTGCGGAGCGGCGAAGCCCGGCAGGGCCTCGGCGAGCGTCCGCTGGAGAGCGGCCACCAGCGGCAGTTCCGGCGCGGCTTCCACCGTCGCCTCCGGGCTGGCTTCAGCGATCTTCGGCTGATCCTTGCCGGCTGTGCGCGGCAGCAGCAGCTCGGGGCGCAACTGGATCGCCTCGCCCGGCTTGGCAGCAACCATTTCCTGGAGCTGCGGTGCCGTCGCGGCGATGAGCGCCTGCGTCGTCGGCGCCGGCAGGCTGGTCTCGACCGTGAAGTCGACCGAAATGGGCGCCTTCGTCTTTGCTGCGGCAGGAACGGGTTGCGCCTGCACGAGCTGGAGCGTGAGCAAGGGCGGCAGCCCCAGATCCTCCAGCACATTTTCCGGCTGCTCCGCTTCCTCGGGCTCCAGCACCCGCGCCGGGCGCGTCTCGCCGGCCGGAGCTTCGCCGGCGGCGGGCAGAGTCGCCAGCGCCAGCCCGGCCTGGATCAACGTCTCCGGCTCCGCGCCGACGGTGGCCACCTGCAGCGTCGGGACTTCGC
This sequence comes from Sphingomonas sp. LY54, assembly GCF_035594035.1. Lineage (NCBI taxonomy): Bacteria > Pseudomonadati > Pseudomonadota > Alphaproteobacteria > Sphingomonadales > Sphingomonadaceae > Sphingomonas > Sphingosinicella wutangchuni. The sequence continues at coordinate 2,944,944 of NZ_CP141588.1, read as the reverse complement.
CCTCCGCCGTCTCGAGCCCCGCGATCAGTTTGGCGAAGGCGTCGCCCTCGCCCGCACCCTCGGGCACGGCCTTGACGGTCATGTCGAGCATGGAGTCGAGCAGGGAAAAAGTCGGTACGGTCGGCATCATGTCTCAGTCCTGGTCCTGGAGGCGGGCGCGCGGCGCGCGGCCCTGCTGCTGTTTCTTCTCGGCGCGGCGCGCGGCCTCACGGATGGCGCGCTCGGTAGCGCGCTCGGCGCTTTCCTGGTCGCGGTGTGCGGCGATCCGGGCGTCCTTGCAGATTTCGGCGCGGACGCGGGCGGTGCCGATCGAGCGGACGAGTCCTTCCCGCGCGAGGTCGAGGCGCATCGCAATCTCGCCGTGGCTGGCGAGCGAGGAGCCCACCAACGTGCCGGCGCCGGCACCGAAGCCGTCGCGCAGGTCGGCGAGCCGCGCCGCGCTTTCCTCGAGGTCGGCGACCCGGCGCTGCGCCTGTTCGGCGACGGCGGCGGCGAGGCCGTGCTGGATGGTGCGCACGCGCACGATGCGCGCGCGCTGGCGAAGCCGGCTGGTCATGCTGCGAAAGCCTCCATCAGCGCGGCCTGCGAGCTTTCGAAGCCGATCTTCTCGGCCGGGCCCTGCTTGAGGAATTCGAGCAGCTCGGGGCGGCGGGCGATGGCGCTGTCGATCAGCGGATCGCCGCCCGCCGAATAGGCTCCCATCAGGATGAGGTCCTTATTCTCCTCATAAGCCGACCACAGCCGCCGGTAGGCGCTGGCGGCGCGGACATGCTCCGGGCTCGCCACGTCGGGCATGACCCGGCTCAGCGAGCGGCCGATGTCGACGGCGGGATAGACGCCCTGCTCGCCGAGCGAGCGGGAGAGAACGAAATGGCCGTCGACGATGGCGCGCGCGGAATCGACGATCGGATCGTCGGTGTCGTCGCCGTCGGCCAGCACCGTGTAGAGCCCGGTGATCGAGCCGCCGGTGCGGGTGTCGGCGCCCGCGCGTTCGCACAGGCGCGGGATCAGGCCGAGGGCCGAGGGCGGATAGCCTTTGACGGTCGGCGGCTCGCCCAGCGACAGGCCGATCTCGCGCTGCGCATGGGCGACGCGCGTCAGGCTGTCGACCAGCAGCAGCACCTTCTTGCCGCGGGCGCGGAAATATTCGGCGATGGCGGTCGCGCGCATCGCGGCGCGCAGCCGCAGCAAAGGCGCGTGATCGGCAGGGACCGCGACGACGACCGACTTCTCGCGCACGCCGGGCGGAAGCTTTGTCGCGAGGAAATCGCTGACTTCGCGGCTGCGCTCGCCGATCAGGCCGATGACGTTGATATCGGCTTCGGAGCCGGCCAGCATCTGGCCCATCAGGACCGACTTGCCGACGCCCGATCCGGCGATCAGCGCGATGCGTTGCCCGACGCCGGCGGTGAGCAAGGCGTTGACGGCGCGGACGCCGACGTCGAACGGCTCGGTGACGCGGCCGCGATCGAGCGGATTGCCGGCGCGGCCGGCGAGCGGCCAGCGCTCGGCGGTGGCGATCGGGCCGAGGCCGTCCAGCGGCGCGCCGAGCGCATCGACGACGCGGCCGAGCAGCGCCGGACCGACATCGGCGAGGCCGCCGCCATGGTCCGGCTCGACGCGGGCGCCGGCGGCATGCGGCGCGTCGGAATCGAGCGCCATCAGCAGGGTGCGGTTGCCGCGGAAGCCGACCACTTCGGCGCGAGCGGCACGGCCGTCAGCGGCGATGATGCGGGCGCCGGCGCCGATCGGCTGGGCAAAACCGGTGGCCTCGAGCATCAGCCCGTCATAGGCGGCCAGGCGGCCGATGCGGCGCGGCCGGTCCTCGGCGATGTTGAGCGCGCCGAGCATGGACGCGGCCTGCTGCGCGATCATTCGGGCGCCCCCAATTTGGCAAGGGCGGCGCGGAGCCGGTCGAGCCGGACGGCGGGGCCGTCCTCGACCCAGCCGGCGGCGGCCTGGAGGACGATCGCCCCCCGCTCAAGCGACGGATCGGCGACGATCTCGACCGGGATCCGGGCGTCGGCGAGCAAAGGTGCGTCGTCCGGATGGACGAGCAGCTTGGACGGCTCCAGTTCCTCGCCGATCAGCGCCGCGGCCGCTTCGGCGCGGGCGATCAGCAATTGCGGGTCGATCGCCACTTCGCCGACGACCTGGCGAACCAGCCGGTCGACGGTCTCGGCCAGCAAGGCCGCGAGCGCGTTGGTTGGCTCCGGGCGCAGCACCTCGAGCGCCTCGGCAAGGCGGGCGATGGCAGCGCGCTCGTCGGCGCATTCGAGCGTGACGGTGCGGCGGCCTTCGTCGAAGCCCTGGGCGAAGGCCTCGGCGCGGATGGCCGCGGGGTCGATGACCGCCGTCGGACCATCGTCTTCGCCCTCGATTGGGGCCATCCCCGGGCGTTGCGACGCCCAGGGGGTGAAGGTGGCGACGCGGCCCGAACCGGCGAAGGTGCCGATCCAGCAAGCGGATTCCACGGCGTCGGCCATGCGGAAATCAGACATAGTCGCCTCCGCGGCCCGGAAGCATCAATGTCCCATCCTCGGCGAGGCGCCGGGCGACGGCCAACACCTCCTTCTGCGCGTCGAGCACCTCGACGAGGCGCATCGGCCCGCGCTCCTCCATCTCGTCCCGGATCGTGTCGGCGGCGCGCGTCGACATGCAGCCGAAGATGCGCTCCTTGAGCTTGTCGTCGGCGCCCTTCAGCGCGACGACCAGGATGCTGGTGTCGATCGACCGCATCAGCAGGCCGAGATTCTTGTCGTCCATGTCGATCAGATTGTCGAAGACGAACATCTCGTCCTGGATCGTCTGCGCCACATTCTTGTCGAGCTTGGCGATGTTGCGGATGATCCGCTGGTCGCTGCCGGGCACCATATTGTTCATGATCTTGGCGGCTTCCGTGGCGCCGCCGCGCGAGGTGGACGGCGCCGACGAACGGGCCACTTCGCGGACCAGGATGCGCTCCAGATCCTCGAGCGCTTCGGCGGTGACGGAATCGAGCGTGGCGACGCGATAGATGACGTCGCCCTGCATCGCCGCCGGCAGCAGCTCCAGCACCTCGGCCGCGATCGGCGCGTCGAGATGCGACAACACCAAGGCGGCGACCTGCGGATGCTCCTGCGCGATCAGGCCCGCGATCGTCTTCGGGTCCATCCAGCGCAGGTCGTCGAGCGCGCGGCTGCGCGTCGCCGGCGTGATCCGGGCAAGGATGTTCTCGGCGCGGTCGGGGCCGAGCGCGCTCTCCATGACGCTGCGGATGCGCCCGGCCGAGCCGAAGCCGATCGACGTCGTCTGGCGGGCGCGCGAGATGAACTGGTCGAACACCTGGTTGACCTGCGGCTCGGTGACGTCCGACACGCTGAACATGGCCGCGCCCAGCTGCTGGACCTCGGCCGGCTCGAGGCGGCCGAGCAGCTCGGAAGCCTCCTCGTCGCTCAACACCATCAGCAGGATGGCAGCGGCATCGACGCCCTTGACCTCGGGCGGCGTTACGGGATCGGCCTCAGCCATTCTTCTCTACTCCTTCGCCGCGGTCGGCACGCAACAGGTCGCGCACGACGATCGCGGCCCGCGCCGGATCCTGGCGCACGAAATTCCGGATGAGGACGGCGCGGGCCTCGTAGCTCGGCGCCGCCTCGATCATGTTCAATGTGACGTCGCTCGACGAGGGCGACACGCGCTCCTGGGCGAGCGCCGCCGCGATCTCGCTGCCGGTGGCGACCGCCGCGGCCTGGCCCTTGGCGGCGGCACGGCGCTTCAGCAGCGGCCTGCCGACCCCGAAGACGAGCAAGGCGACGATGACGAGCGCGGTGAGGTTGCGGGCCAGCATCCCGACCCAGCTCGCATCCCACCAATTTTCGGTCGCTTCCTCGATCGCCACGAAATTGCGGGCGCTGAGCGCCACCGCATCGCCGCGCTGGGCGTCGAAACCGACCGCGCCCTTCACGAGCGCCTCGAGTTCGGCCAGTTCCTGCTTGCTGCGCGGAGCGCCGCTCGCCGGGTTGCGCAACGCGACCGCCACAGTGAGGCGCTTGACGCCGCCGGTGGGCTTGCGCGTCACCGAGACTTCCCGGCCGATGGCGAAGGCGCGCGTATAATTTTCCTGGGTCTTGGTGGCGGCGGGCGCCGGCTCGATCGTCGTGGCGGCGGAGTCGACGACCCCGCCCGGCGCGGCCGCGACCTGGCTCGCCGGGGGCGCCTGGTTCGACAGGGTGCCGGGAATGCCGCCGACCTCGCCATTGCCGCCCTGGGCGGTCCAGGCACGCTCCTCGCGGCTCAGCGTGCTCGCCTCCTGCGGGAAGCCCTCGCGGGTCGCCTGCACTTCGGAGAAATCGACGTCGGCATGGACCTCGGCGGTGAAATTGCCGGCGCCGACGATCGGCGTCAGCAAGGCGTTGAGCGATTGCAGGTAGCGCTCCTCGATCTTGGCCTGGACCGCGACCTGGCGGTCCGAGGCGGCGCCGGCGCCATCGCCGTCGCCGTTCGAAAGCAGCCGGCCATTCTGGTCGACGACCGAGACGCCGTCGGGCGAGAGGCCCGAGACCGAAGAGGCGACGAGATGGACGATCGCCTGCACCTGCGCGTCGCTGAGCGAACGGCCCGCGGCGATGCGCAGCATCACCGAGGCGGCGCGACGGGTGCGGTCGCGCAGGAACACGCTCGGCGCGTCGACGGCGAGATGGACGCGGGCGCTCTCGACCGCGTCGATCGCCTCGATCGTGCGGGCGAGGTCGAGCTCCTTGGCGCCGCGCAGGCGCTCGCCCTCCACCGCGCGGCTGGCGCCGAGCGGCAGCTTGGCGATGAGGTCGTTGCCGTCGCCGGCCGCCTTGGGCAGGCCCTGCGAGGCGAGCAGCATCTTCGCCTGGTAATAATCCGCATCCGACACGGAGAGCGCACCGCTGCTCCGGTCGAGGCTATATTCGATGCCGGCGCCGTTCAGCGCTTCGGCGACCGCGGCCTTGTCCTGGTCGGCGAGGCCGGCGAAGAGGTCGCGGCTCGGCGGCGCGCTGACGGCCATCCAGATCATCGCGGCAAGGCCGAGCAGGCCGATCAGCGCGATCGCGGGCAGGCTGCGGGCGACGGCCGGCTGGGCGGCGATCCCCTTGATCTGGCCGATGAGGGTCGCGACGCCTCCCTGCGGGGCGGCAACGGCCATGGCGCGCGGCGCGGGCATGACCTCGGTGGTGGCGGCAAGCTCGCTCATATCAGACCGGCATGCTCATGATATCCTTGTACGCCATCAGGAGCTTGTTCCTGACCTGGAGCGTCGCCTCGAAGCCGATCGACGCCTGCTGGCGCGACAGCATCACGGCGGCGATGTCGGTGGTTTCGCCGCGCTCATAGGCTTCGGTGACCGCGGAGGACTGGGCCTGGAGCGCGTTCACTTCGGCCAGGGCGCTTTTCATGCTCGCGGTGAAGCCGCCGGTCTTGGCGGTGCCGCCGTCGAGGCCGCCGATTCCGCCCGCCGTGCCTGCGCCGGCGGCGCGCTGCAGCGCGTCGTTCTTCTCGAGGATCGCGGACCGCATCGCGAGCAGGCCGCTGGTGTCGATCTTGGTCATTCTTCAAAACCCCCGCGGCCGGATTCCCAGGATGGCCGGCCGCTTCGGGCAGGAATAAGCAAGGGCTGTGCCAGAAGCCTCCGGATCAAGAGAATGCGCGCATTGCGCTCGTGTGCGTTACGCGCGTGTCAAAGCGCCGGCGCTGCTGGCGTCGAAAAGCCGACGGGCGCAGAAAGTCGATTAAAGGCCCGCCCGGCCCCGCCGTTACTGGTCTCGTGGCAGCGGTGAAATGCACTCTGCCTTTCACGAGCGGGAGTAACCCAATGACTGTTATCAATACCAACACCGCGGCCCTCCGCGCCCAGAACGGCAGCCGCGTCGCCAATCAGAGCCTCTCCGTTGCGATGGAGCGCCTCTCGACCGGCAAGCGCATCAACTCCGCGAAGGACGACGCCGCCGGCCTCGCCATCGCTTCGTCGATGACCTCGTCGATCCGCGGCATGAGCCAGGCGATCCGCAATGCCAATGACGGCATCTCGCTGGCCCAGACCGCCGAAGGCGCGCTTGGCGAAGTCACCAACATGCTGCAGCGCATCCGCGAACTGGCGGTCCAGAGCGCCAGCGGCACCTACTCGGCAGACGACCGCGCCAACCTGCAGGCGGAAGTCGCCGAGCTGACCTCGCAGATCACCGACATCACGACCAAGACCAAGTTCAACGGCGTGACGGTGTTCGGCACGAGCGACGTGACGATTGCGATCCAGACCGGCGCTAGCTCGGGCGATCAGACCAACCTCACTGTCGAAGGCTTCGACCTCTCGAGCGCAGTCGGTTCGGACATCTCGACGGCAGGCGGCGCCGCCACGGCGCTGACCAACGTCGACGCCGGCCTTAAGGCGGTCGCCACGACCCGCGCCTCGCTCGGCGCCGGCCAGAGCCGCCTCGAGTCGACGGTCAACAACCTGACCAGCAACGTCGCCAACCTCAGCGACGCCCGGTCGCGGATCGAGGACGCGGATTTCTCCGCCGAGACGACCAACCTCGCCAAGGCGCAGATCCTGAGCCAGGCCTCGACGGCGATGCTCGCCCAGGCCAACCAGAGCGCCCAGGGCGTCCTAAGCCTGCTGCGCTAAGACCAGCAAGCCTGAAACGACTAGCCCCGGCGAGGTAATCCTCGCCGGGGTCTTTATTTTGGCGACGCGTAAAAAGCATGTCCAATATGGATGCGCTGCGTTTCTCAGAATACCATTCTGATCTTCGGGCACATTTGAACGGCGTACAGCTTTTCACACAGCGTAACCGACGATAAGTCTCTTGAATGTCTCGGGCTCAGAAGCGCCTCGCCTCAATGAAACGAAACCCGCAGGGCGATTGGACCATAGGAGACGTCGAGTTTATTTGCAGGCACTTCGGACTAGATTGCAAACCGCCTTCCAATGGGTCACATTACACGGTGTCACATCCGCGAGTTGAAGGCGTGCTGTCGATCCCCGCGCGGCGGCCCATTAAAGCCCTGTACATCAGTCTTTTGGTAAACCTTGCGGAATGCGTGCAGGAGATGAGATGACTGTTAGGGGCTATAGGGTCGAGGTAGAGCCGCTGGCGGCCCACCTGGGCGGCGGCTACGTCGCTTACGCCCCCGTGCTCAAGGGCTGCGTCTCGGATGGCGAAACCCCCGAAGAGGCGCTCAGGAACGTAGGAGACGCGATCGATTGCTGGCTCGTAGCTGCTCACGATCTGGGCCTGCCAATTCCTAAGCCGGTTCTTGAGAGTAACCCGCCCGTAATGTGCTGACGCGTCCAGCGTTGTTGACGCTCGCCATTATCTTGCGCCTCTTGTGAGGCTTAGGCTGGGCTTAGGCTTAGGCTTAGTCTGCACCCATCCCCTGACAGGTGAGGCGCTTGCCAGAGATGCCGTAAGGGCTTCGTCGGCGCGCTCCGCGTCGCTGGAGCGTGGGCCGAGCGGCCGCAATAGCGACGAGGAATACCTTCGATGCTGTTGGCGGGGATTTCGTCGTGACTATATGCGCCCGGACCGTGAGGCACGACATCATGGCTGCCAAGGTCCGACAGGCGAACTGCCGACAACAGCCCTTACACCGGACCAGCCTTCTTGCGATGAGCTTTTCCGAAGCGTCGGGCGGTGGTCAGCCCCAGTCGGCGAGCATGTGGCGGAGCTTGTCGAGCGCAGCCTTCTTGATCTGACAGACGCGGGCGGCGCCGATATTGAGCGTCAGCCCGATCTCCTCGAGGTTCATCTCTTCGACGAAATAGAGCTGGAGGACGATCGCCTCGCGCTCGGGCAGATCGCGTATGCCGCTGGCGATCGCGGCCTTGAGGCCCTCGCGCTCGAGCGCCTCGTCGGCCCGCTCCTCGATATCGGCGAACCACATCGAATGATCGGAATACATGTCGTCCAGCGAATCGTGATGGACGGCCTGGCTCTGGTCGACCAACTCGCGATAGGCGGCCGCGGCCAGGCCCATCTCTTCCGCCATCTCGGCCTCGGTCGGCGCGCGTCCGAGCCGGCCTTGCAGCCGTTTCTGGATATTGGCCAGCTCGCGGCGGCGCGCCATCGCGGACCGGCACAAGGTCGCATGGCGGCGCAGGTGATCGATCATCGCGCCGCGGATGCGCATCGTCGCATAGGTCGAGAAAGCGTGGCCGCGGTCCTGATAGCCGTTGGCGGCTTCCACGAGGGCGACCATTCCGATCTGGATCAGATCCTCGACCTCGATCGCGGTCGAGACGCGGCCGTGGACGTGCCACGCAATCTTGCGGACGAGCGGCATGTGCGCGCGCGCGATCGCCTCGGGCGTCGCCTCGGCGGGCTTGCGCCGATAGGTCATCGGCGCCGGATCAGTAAGCGCCATGCAGTGCCTCCATCGCAAAGGCCGGACGGGCGGCGAGCGCCGGCGCCAGCGGCCGCTCTGCCAGCCGCGCGGCGATGCGGCGGAAGGCTGAGCTGGCGCGGCTGTTCGGATAGGCGTCGAGGCAGCTCTGCTTGCGGAACACCGCCTGGCGGACCTGCTCGTCGCGCGGCACCGAACCGAGATGGGTCAATTCGATCGCGTTGAAGCGCTGCACGACGCGGTGAAAGCTCTCGAACAGGCGTTGGCCCGCGCGATCGTCGTCGACCATATTGGTGACGATGGAAATCTGCCTGCAATCATAGGCGCAGGACAAGGCCTTCAGATGGGCATAGGCGTCCATGAACGCGGTCGGCTCGTCCGAAAGGACGATCAGGACCCGGTCGGAGGCGTCGAGCACCGCCATCGTCTGGGGTGAAAGCCCCGTTATGGTGTCGACCAGGATTTGGTCGAGCTCACCATTACCTTGCGTGGAGCGGCCGACGATCAGGCCGGACGGGCGATGGCGCATGCTTTCGCCGCCGAACGGGCTCAATCCCAGCATGATGCCGGCGTTCGAGCGCAGCGGATCGGAGTCGACCAGCATCGCGCGCTCGCCCATGCGGGTCAGGGCCACGGCCAGGTTGACGCTGACCACCGTCTTGCCGACGCCGCCCTTACCGCTGGTCACGGCCGTGACGCGGGCGCCGTCTCCACAGAAGAGCTTCATTCCGCGGGCTCCATTTCAAGCATCGGCTGAGCCGCACCACTGCCGACTACGGCGATCACTTCGACAGGCTTTCCATCGGGTATCTCCAGGAACGAAAGGACGGGCACGTCGCGCAGATGCGGTGCGAGCAGCCGCGAGAGCGCGCGCCGTGCGATCGGGGACGTGACGACGGCGAAGCGGCGCGCCTCGCCGAGCAAGGGTTCGGCGACCTCGCCGATCGCCTGCACGATCTTCTGGCCGAGCGCGGGTTCGATCGGATGCGAGGCACCCTGCCCGGCGCGGACCGCCTGGTTGAGCAGGCTTTCGAGGCCGGCGTCGAGGGTCAGCACCGGCAGCGGCATCTTGATCGGCACGATGGTCTGGACGATCAGCGCGCCGATCCGCTGGCGCACCGCCTCCACCAGTTGCACCGGGTCGTTCTCCTCGCGCGCGGAGTCCACCATCGCCTCGGCGATGCGGCGGAAATCCTTGAGCGGCACGCCTTCGGACAGCAAAGCGCGGCACAAAGCGGCGATCGACACGAGCGGCAGCGGCTGCGGCGTCAGCCCGGCGACGAGCTGCGGGGCATTCTCCTTGAGCGCGTCGAGCAACTTCTGCGCCTCGTCCATGCCGAACAGCTCGGCCGCGGCGGACTGGATGATCTGGTTGAGATGGGTCGCGACCACAGTCGAGGGATCGACCACGGTGTAGCCGGCGACGACCGCCTCGGCGCGCTTGGCGGGCGAGATCCACACGGCGTCGAGGCCGAAAGTGGGATCCTGGACCGTGCGTCCCGTAACCTCGCCCAGCAGCAGGCCGGAATCGAGCGCGAGCAGGTCTTCCGGCCAGATCTCGTCCTCGCCATGGATCACGCCGGCGACGGTGATGCGGTAATTGTTGGGGCCGAGGGCAAGCTCGTCGCGGACGCGCACCAAGGGCACGACGAACCCGAGCTCGCGCGACAATTGGCGGCGGATGCCGGTAATGCGCGCCATCAAGGGTGCGCCCTTGCGCTCGTCGACGAGGCCGATCAGCGCGTAGCCGAGCTCCAGGCCGATGACGGCATTGTCGCTGACTTCGTCCCAGCCGATCGCGCTCGGCGAAGGCGGGGGAAGGAGATCGAGAGCGGGCTGGGCCGCCCTCACCTTCTCGGCTTCGCGCAGCTTCCAGGCGGTAAAGCCGGCGATGGCGGCGGCAGTCAGGATGATGAAGTGCGGCATCCCGGGCAGGATGCCCAGGACGATGAGGATGCCGCAGACCGGGAACCACGCCCGGCTCGAGCCGAACTGGCTGACGATCTGACCCGACAGGTCGAGCGGCGAGGAGACGCGGGTGACGATCGACGCGGCCGCGATCGAGAGCAGCAAGGCCGGCACCGAAGCGACCAGCGCGTCGCCGATCGCGAGCAGGACGTAAACCTCGGCGGCCTCGCTCAGCGACAGGCCGTGGCTCAGCGTGCCGAGCACGAGGCCGCCCAGGATGTTGATCACCAGGATCAGCACGCCGGCAACGGCATCGCCCTTCACGAACTTGGAGGCGCCGTCCATCGAGCCGTAGAAATCGGCTTCGGTCGCGACTTCCTGGCGGCGGGCCTTGGCTTCGTCGGGGGTGAGCAGGCCGGCGTTCAGATCCGCGTCGATCGCCATCTGCTTGCCGGGCATGGCGTCTAGCGTGAAGCGCGCCGACACTTCGGATACGCGGCCCGCGCCCTTGGTGATCACGACCAGGTTGATGATCATCAGGATCGCGAAGACGAAGATGCCGACCGCATAGTCGCCGCCGATCAGGAAATGGCCGAACGCCTCGATGACATGGCCGGCCGCCGCGGTCCCCTCATGGCCGCTCACCAGCACGACGCGGGTCGAGGCGACGTTGAGGGCGAGGCGCAGCAGGGTCGCGAACAGCAGGACGGTGGGGAAGGACGAGAAATCGAGCGGCTTGGCGGCGTTCAGCGCGACCATCAGCACCGCGAGGCTGATCATGATGTTGATGATGAAGCCGACGTCGAGCAGGGTAGCCGGCACCGGCACGACCATCAGCATGACGAGCATCAGGGTGGCCAGCGGAAGGATCGCCCCCTTGCTCGCGCCCACCCAGACCTTGGCGTTGACCTTGTTCAGCATTCAGGCCCCCAGCTCGGCGAGCATCAGATAAGCGAGCCGCGCATATTGCGGTGACGGCAGCTTCTGGACGGGCGCGGTCGCGCCGGTGTTGAGCGAGGCCAGCCGCAGCGGCGTGAATTCCATCTCGCCCGGCCCGCGCATCGGGAGCGGCGCCGCGGATCCGCCGATCTTGGCGGCGAAGCGCTCGCGGATCTCGGCGAAGCTGCGCGCCGATCCGTCCTTGTTGAAGAACACCCAGCGATTGGCGCGCGCAGCCTCCGGCAACGAAGCCGCCGCGGCGGCGTCCGGGTTGGCGTCGTGCGCGCGCAGGAATTTCGAAGCCCCGCCGGCGCCGAGGAAATGGGCGAGATAGAGATCGACCGATTCCACCGGCCGGCCGAGGCTGCCCTCGAGATGGGCCTGGTTGTCGGACGCGAATTCGGCCGCCATCGCGCTCGCCGCCTCGGGCTGGTTGCGCAGGTCGAGGATCGCGCGGCGCGTGGCCGGATCGGCGACCCGGTAGCGCCCGTCGGAGCCGCGGCTGATCGCATCGGCGGCCCAGCCGAGGCCGTGAGCCTCGCCATGCTTCTTGACGGTGCCGAGCCAGGTCTGGTCGATGAACTGGAACAGCCCGGTCGCGCTCGACGTGCGGGCGCGGGCCATCGGGTTCAACCCGCTTTCGACCTTGGCCTGGTTGAAGAGGTAGGAGAAATCGACTCCGGTGCGGGCCGACGCGCGCTGGATCGCCGCGCCGACGCGTCCCTCAGCGCCCTCCAGTCCAGCCGTGAAATTCGTCGTCGGAAACATGACGCCCCCTGTGGTTCAGGAGGGTCTAAGCAACGGCCGTGCCAAATCGAGAAATGGCCCGATCAGGCCGCCGACATCTGGCCCCCGGCCCCGTAGGTCGCGGCGACGGTGCGCCCGCGCGCGGCGGCAAAGGCCTCGATCCGGCGGCGGTTGAGGTCCGTCAGAAAATTGACGCGGACGCGCGCGGCCTCGGCCAGCGCCTTGATATGCGCGGCCTTGCCGGCGACGTCGGGATTGTCGCGCCAGCCACCCTGGGCGCGCACTTCCTCGACCGCGTCGCGGAAGGCGAGAACAGCGCTCTCGATCCGGTCGAGATCGTCCGCGTCGAGCGCGGCGATCAGCGCCTCATGGCACGCCTCGAGGCGGGAGAGCGACGCCGGGATCATGTGTAGGGGTTGAAGTCGAAGGCGATCATGCCCTGCGCGATGCGGTCGGGCTCGATCGGGTAGCGGCCCTCGGCGATCGCCGCGCGGATCGCCGCGACCTTGGCGGCATCGATCGGCGCGCCTTCGGCCGCCATCGCCGCGACCGCGCTGATCGGCGCGCCGACATTGCGCTCGGTGCCGTCGTTGGCGACCTTGGCGGCCGGCGCAGCGCGTTCCAGCCCCACCCGGACCGCGTCGACCCGCCCCTTATTGTCCACACCGTTGATCATCTGTCTTCCTTTCGCCGCGTGCTGGTCCGCCACCTGGCATTCCAACGCAATAACGGCAGCCTGCGGATTTACTTAAATCGGCCGATGATAACCCGGCCCATCGAGTCCACCTGGGCGATCACCGGCGCCGCCTTGGCCTCGGTGCGCACGCGGATGCGATCGCCGGGCGCGCCGTCCTGCTGGGCGATCGCCAGCGTGCTGACGCTGAAGCTCCCCCCATCCGCGACGAGCTCGACCTGGTCGCCCTTGCGGATCACCGGCTCGGCTTTCTCCGCGGCCGCGGCCATCGCCGCCGCCGGCCGGAACAGCGGCACGTGGATGCGCCAGCCGAGCGGCTCGCACTGGACCAAGGCCGAGGCCGGCGTCGGCATCGCCAGCGCAGGCGCGGCCGGGCAGGCGGCAAGCTTCAGCCGGCGATCGATCGGCCGCGCCGGTCCCCCCGGCTGTCCGATCCCCGCGCCAAGCGTCGCCGTGATCCGCGCCTCGAGCAAATCGAGGTCTTCGAACTGCGGCGCGGCGAGCGCCGGAGCGGCGATAAGCGCGCCCAGCACGGCCATGCGTCGGAAATACGTCATCTCGAATGGCTCCCATGGTTCGGAAAGCCATCAAAGCAACAGGCGTGCCAAACGCACATGCCCCCGCAACGCTAGGCAGAACCGCGATTCCGCCCGCTTGGCACGCCCTTTGCACAATCACCCGGACGAAGGCCCGAGCTGTCGGATTAACGACGGCGGAGGCGGAAACTTTAGGGGATTGGCACATGGCCGGAGATCAGCTGTTCGGAGTCCACGGCGCGGCGCTCGCGCTGCGCTCGCAGCGTCTGTCGATGCTCGCCTCCAACATCGCGAACGCGGCGACGCCCGGCTACAAGGCCCGCGACATCGATTTCAACGCCGCGCTCGATCAGGCCAGCAAGGGCCAGAGCGTTGCCGCCGCGGCCGAAAATGCGGTCGCCTATCGCGTGCCGGTGACGCCCTCGCTCGACGGCAACACGGTCGAGCTTTCGACCGAGCAGACCCTGTTCGCGGAGAATGCGGTCCAATATCGCACCACCCTCTCCTTCCTCGAGGGCCGTATTGGCACCCTCAAGCGCGCCCTGAAGGGAGAATAAGCCATGTCCGGCCCGATGAACGTCTTCGACATAGCCGGCCGCGCGATGTCCGCGCAGCTCGTGCGGCTCAACACGACGGCGTCGAACCTCGCCAATGCCGGCTCGGTCTCGGCCACCAAGGAAGGCGCCTTCCGCGCCCTGAAGCCCGTGTTCGAGACCGTCACTGACCGCCCCGGCGTCGCCACCGTCAAGGTGGACCGCGTCGTCCAGGCCGAGACCGAGCCGACCAAGCGCCACGCCCCCGGCCATCCGCTCGCCGACAAGGACGGCTATGTCTGGGAAGCCGGCGTCGACGGCGCTGCCGAGCTCGTCGAGATGATCGAGACCGCGCGCCAGTATCAGAACAACGTCCAGGTCCTCCAGACCGCCAAGACGCTCACCCTCGACACATTGAGGATCGGTCAATGACGACGATCACCGACACCAACGCGGCCGGCTTCGGCGGGGTCGCGATGGCCACCAAGCCCGCGGGCGCGATGGACCAGAACGATTTCCTGCGGCTGATGACGACACAGCTCACCACCCAGGACCCGTTCAACCCGGTCGACAATACCGAGATGGTCGCCCAGATGGCGCAATTCTCGCAGGTCGCCGGCATTTCCGAGATGAACCAGAGCCTCAAGGCGCTGGTCGAGGCGATGGCCCCGGGCCGCCTGACCGACGCCGCGAGCTGGATCGGCCGCACCGTGCTGGTCGCATCCGAGACGGCGATGCCGCTCAAGGACGGCAGCTATTCGGCCGAGATCGCCTTGCCCAAGGATGCCGACGAGGTCTCGGTGAGCTTCGTCGACGCCAATGGCGCGGTCGTCCACAGCCGCAATTTCAGCGGCCAGAAAGCGGGCACCCTGCCCGTCGCCTGGGACGGCAGGAACGAAGCGGGCGAGACGGTCGCGACCGGCCCCCTGAAGATCGTCGTCACGGCCAGCGCCGGCGGCGAGGCGATCCAGCCCGCCACCGCGAGCTGGACGCAGGTCAACGGCATCCAGTCGCCCGCCAATGGCGGCTCCACCAAGCTTCTCACGGGCCTCGGCGCCCTCACCCCCGACGCGGCGCTCCGCCTCGCCTGATCCAGCAGGAGACTTTTCATGTCCTTCTACACTTCCCTTTCCGGCCTCAAGGGCGCCCAGACCGAGCTCGGGACGGTCTCGAACAACATCGCCAACGTCGGCTCCTACGGCTTCAAGAAGAGCCGGACCGAGTTCGGCGACATCATCTCCTCGTCGCGCACCACGCCGGGCAACGGCACGCGCCTCAAGAGCATCGAGCAGCAGTTCAGCCAGGGCGGCTTCGAAGCCTCCTCGCGCGAGCTCGACCTCGCCATCGCCGGCGCCGGCTTCTTCGTCACCCGCGACGCGCTCGCCGGCGGCAACACCACCTTCACCCGCAACGGCAAGTTCGGCCTCGACGCCAGCCGCTACCTGATCGACAGCAACGGCGGCTACGTCCAGGGCCTGCCGGTCGATCCGGAGGGCAACGTCACCGCGAGCGGCCTCACCGCCACGACCAGCATCCAGGTCCCGCAGACATCGGGCACGCCGCGCGCGACCAGCCTGGTCAATCTCGATCTGTCGCTGCCGCAGAACGCCGATCTTCCGGCGAGCCGGCCGATGTACAGCGCCGCCAACCCCTATGTCTTCGACCGGCTGGACCCGAACAGCTACAACCATTCGGTCCAGACCACCGTCTACGACACGGCCGGCAAGGCGATCCCGGCGACCATGTATTTCGTCCGCACCGGCAACGGCGCGCCGAGCACGTGGGAATCGCATCTGTTCGTCGGCAATGACGAAGTCAGCGCGGATCCTGCCGCCGCGACGCAGCCGGCGCCGCTGCAGATGAGCTTCGACGCCGCCGGCGCCCGCACCGCTCCCGCCGGCACCGTCGCCTACGACACCGTCTTCCCGGCCGGCGCTTCCTCCGTGCTCAATCTGACGCTGGATCTCGGCGCCACCAATCAGGGCCCGGGGCCGTTCACCCAGCGCCTGGTCGATCAGGACGGCATCACCGTCGGCACGCTCAACGACGTGTCGATCGGTGAAGACGGCCTCGTCACCGCCACCTTCTCCAACGGCGAGACCCAGGCGATCGCCAAGCTCGCCCTCGCCAATTTCTCGAACCCGGCTGGCCTCAAGCAGCGCGGCGACGCGCGCTGGTCGGTGACCGGCGAGAGCGGCGCCGCCGATGTCGGCACGCCCGGCGACGACGGCATGGGCCGCATCCAGTCCGGCGCGCTCGAACGCGCCAATGTCGACATCACCGAGGAGCTGGTCGCCCTGATCGCTGCCCAGCGCAATTTCCAGGCCAACGCCAAGGCGATCGAGACCGGCAACGCCATGACCCAGGCGGTCATGAACATGCGGAGCTGATAAATGGACCGGCTCGTCCATACTTCGCTGTCGGCGCTCCGGGGGGCAATGGCTCGCCAGACGGCGACGGCGAACAACCTCGCTAACGCCAATACGGTCGGCTTCCGGGCGGAGATCGCCTCGGCCAGCACTTTGTGGCTGCGCGGCCAGACCCTCGAGTCGCGTGCGCTTGCCTCCGAAGAGGTCCGCGCCGCCGACATGAAGCCCGGCACGATCAGCGAGACCGGCCGCGACCTCGACATCGCCCTCTCCGGCGATGTCCTGCTCGCGGTGCAGGGACCCGAGGGGGACGAAGCCTATACGCGCCGCGGCGATCTGCAGCGTACCGAGAGCGGGTTGCTGACGACCGGCGACGGCCGCCCGGTGATGGGCCAGTCCGGCCCGATCACCTTGCCGCCCGCGGATTCGCTGAAGATCGACGAGTCCGGCCGGATCTGGATCGTTCCGCCCGGCGGCGATCCGAACCTGCCGCAGGAGGTTGACCAGCTCCGCCTGGGCTCGCCCGTCGGCTCGCGCATCGTCAAGCATGTCGATGGCCTGTTCCGGGTCGAAGGCGGCGGCGCCCTGCCGGTCGATGCGGCCGCCAGGGTCCGCTCCGGCAGCCTCGAAGGGTCGAACGTCGATCCCACCAAGGCGCTGGTCGACATGATCGAGGCCAGCCGCGCCTGGGACACGCAATTGAAGCTCATCTCCACCGCACGCGAGATCGACGGCTCTGCCGCCGATCTGATGCGCCTGCCCGATTAAGGGGAATTTGAACCATGGCAAACGCAGCCCTCCACGTCGCCCGCACCGGGCTTGATGCCCAGTCCTCGCGCATGCGCGTCATCGCCAACAACCTCGCCAACGTGAATACGACGGGGTTCAAGCGCGACCGCGCCCAGTTCGAGACGCTCGCTTACCAGACGATGGTCGCGGCCGGAGCGCCCTCGAGCGCCGAGGCGCGCTATGCCACTGGCCTGTCACTCGGCACCGGCGTGCAGATGACGGGCACCGCCCGCATCAACAGCCAGGGCACGCTCACCCAGACCGACAACCCGCTCGACATCGCCATCGAGGGCGAAGGCTTCTTCCAGGTCGCCATGCCGGACGGCCGCATCGCCTACACGCGCTCGGGCAATTTCAACCTGTCGGCCGAGGGTCAGATCGTCACTTCGGACGGTCTCCAGCTCCAGCCGCAGGTGCAGGTCCCCGAAGGCGTCGAGTCGATCACGATCGGCGCCGACGGCACGATCTCGGCCAAAATGACCGGCGAAGCCGAAGCGACCGAGCTCGGCCAGATCGAGCTCGCCCGCTTCGTCAATCCGTCGGGCCTCCAGGCGCTCGGCGACAATCTGTTCGTCGAGAGCGCCGCCAGCGGCGCGCCGCAGGTCGGCGCGGCCGGCCTCGATGGCCGCGGCACTGTCCGGCAGGGCATGCTCGAGGCGTCGAACGTCAACGTCGTCCAGGAACTGGTCGACATGATCGAGACCCAGCGCGCTTACGAGGTCAACTCGAAGATGATCTCGGCCACCGACGAGATGCTCCGCAATGCCAACCAGCAGCTTTAAGATGCTGGCGCTTGCGCCGCTCTGCCTGCTGGGCGCCTGCATCGGCGGCACGGCGGGCCCGTCGCCCGAATATCGGCCGACCCTGGCCGCGCCGGCTCCGCCGCCCGCGGTCGCCAACGGTGCGATCTACCAGGCGTCGCAGGGTTATGCGTCGCTCACCAGCGGCACGCGCGCCTCGCGCGTCGGCGATCTGCTGACGATCGTGCTGGTCGAAAGGATGGAGGCGACCAAGTCCAACGCGGCGACCACCAACCGCGAAGGCGACATCGGTTTGACGCCGCCGATCACCGGTCCGCTCGATTTCTTCAAGCCCTCCGATGTAAACATGAGCGGCAATCAGTCGTTCAATGGTGCTGGACAGGCGACTCAGTCGAACCGGCTGTCCGGGGAGATCAGCGTGACGATTGCCGAGGTCTATCCCAACGGGACCATGCTGGTCCGCGGCGAAAAGCTCGTCACGCTGAACCGCGGCGACGAATATGTCCGCTTGGCCGGCCTCGTGCGCGAGCAGGATATCACGCCCGACAACCGCGTGCCTTCCGCCCGCGTCGCTGACGCCCGCATCACTTATTCCGGACGCGGCGAGATCGCCCGCGCCAGCCGTCAGGGCTGGCTGCAGCGCTTCTTCTCCGTGCTGAGCCCGTTCTGATGCGCGCCCTCGCCCGCATCGCCGCGCTCGCCGCCGCAGCTTTGGCCTTTTCCGCCCCGGCCTCGGCCGAGCGGATCAAGGATCTCGGCACCTTCCAGGGCCTGCGCGCCAACCAGCTGACCGGCTACGGCATCGTCGTCGGCTTGGCCGGGACCGGCGACGACAGTCTCGACTACGCCACCCAGGGCATGAAGGGCGTCGCCTCGCGCTTCGGCCTGACGCTGCCGCCGGGCATCAATCCGGCGGTCAAGAATGCCGCGGCGGTGATGATCACGGCCGAGCTTCCCGCCTTCGCCAAGCCGGGCCAGCGCCTCGACATCACCGTGTCCGCTTTGGGCAAGGCCAAATCGCTGCGCGGCGGCACCCTGCTGATGAGCCCGCTCAAGGGCGCCGACAACCAGATCTACGCGATGGCGCAGGGCAGCCTTGCCGTCGGCGGCCTTGGCGTCGAAGCGGCAGACGGCTCCAAGCTGTCGGTAAACGTCCCTTCGGCCGGCCGCATTCCGGGCGGAGCGACGGTGGAGCGCGAGGTCGATGCCGGCTTCGCCAGCGCGCCCGCTCTCCAGTTCAACCTCGCCGAGGCCGATCTCACGACCGCCCGGCTCGTCGCCCAGGCGATCAATGGGGAATTGGGCGGCGGCGTCGCCAGCGCGATCGACGCGGTCACGATCCGCATCACGGCCCAGCCCGGCGCCGAGACGCGCACCGCGCTGATGAGCATCATCGAGAATATCCAGGTCGATCCGGCCGCTCCGCCGGCACGGGTGATCGTCAACGCGCGCACCGGCACGGTCGTGATCAACGGCCAGGTCCGGATCAGCCCGGCCGCGGTCAGCCACGGCAAGCTCACCGTCGCCGTCACCGAACGGCCGCGCATCGTCCAGCCCGAGCCCTTCTCGCGCGGCGAGACCGCGCAGGAGGAGCAGAGCCAGATCGAGGTCAAGGAGGAGATGCGGCCGATGTTCGCCTTCGCGCCCGGCGCCTCCTTGGGCGAGATCGTCAAGGCCGTGAACGCGATCGGCGCCAGCCCGTCGGATCTCGTCGCCATCCTCGAAGCGCTGAAGCAGGCTGGAGCGATGAAGGCGGAGCTGGTGATCCTGTGATCCAGGGCATCGCCTCGACCGCGCAGCCCGCCGGCCAAGCCGACGAGAAGCGCCAGCAGCTGGTCAAGGCCGCGCAGGCCTTCGAGGCCGTGTTCATGCGCCAGATGATCGGCTCGATGCGCCAGGCCAAGCTCTCCGAGGATGCGCTGGGCAGCAGCGCGACCGAGCAGTTCCAGGAGATGCAGGACGCCAAACTCGCCGACCAGATGGCGGCAAAAGGCGGCGGCTTCGGCATCGCCGAGCTGCTGCTGAGGCAATTCGACAAGCGGGGAGAGGTTACCAAATGAGCGACCTCCTGAGCGTAGGCATCAGCGGCCTCACCGCCTACCGGGCAGCGCTGACGGCGGTCGGCGACAATGTCGCCAACGCGGAAACGCCCGGTTATTCCCGTCGCACGGTCAGCCTGCGCGAAGCCGGCAATGCCGGCGGCGGCGGTGTCGGCATGGGCACTTCCCTGCTCTTCTCCGGCGCCACGGCCCATTCGGTCGAGCGCATCTGGGACGATTTCCGCGCCGCCGATGCGCGCGTTTCCTCCGGCCTCGCCGGCCGTGCGCAGGTGCGCCAGCAATGGCTGACCGCCGTCGAGTCCGCTCTGGGCGACACCGGTCACGACGTCGGCACGCTCGTTGGCAAATTCTACAATGCGGCGGTTAACCTGTCCGCCAATCCGGGCGACCGGCTCGGCCGGGCTTCCATGCTCTCGGCGCTCGAGGAAGCGGCCGGGGCGATGCGCGGCGCGGCCGACGCCCTGACGAAGGTCGCGGCGGGCATTTCGCGTGCCGCCCAGCTCGAGGTCGACGCGACCAATGGCGACCTCGCCAAGCTGTCCGAGGTCAATCTCGCGCTGCTCGCGGCCGAGCCGGGGCGCAGCTCGCATGCCGCATTGCAGGACCAGCGCGACCGCCTGATCGATTCCATCTCGGCCCGCATCGACGTCACCGCCGACATCGCCGCCAACGGCACCGTCACGCTCACCCTCGGCAGCGACGCGGGTACCAAATTGCTCGACCTCAACCGCCGCAGCCTGCTGGTCGTCGTGCCGGCGGCCGACGGGCGGCTGTCGCTGCAACTGAGCTCGGGCGGCACGATCGCACCCCTGGCGGCCGGCGCCGGGACGCTTTCCGGCCTCGTCGACGTGGCTGCATCCACGGCCGACAAAAGGGCCACGCTCGACAGCCTCGCAAGCGACTTCGCCGCCGACCTGAATAGCTGGCAGGCCGCGGGCCTCAATCCGGCCGGCAATCCGGGCGCCGCCCTGCTCGCCATTACCGGCGGTGCCGCCGGACTACGCGTCACCACCACCGATCCCGCCGCGATTGCCGCCGCTTCGGCGACCGCGGAGAACGGCAATCTGCTCGATCTGCCCGCCATGCGCGGCGTCGACGGCGCGGAATCGCGCTGGGCCGCGCTCGTCGCCGGCCAGGCCCAGGCGCTCGCCGCCGCCAGGTCGGAGGCCAATGCCGCCACGACGCGCCGCGACAACAGCCTCGCCACCCGCGACGAGATCATCGGCATCGACCTCGACCGCGAGGCCGCCGACCTGATGCGCTACCAGCAGGCTTACGGCGCCGCGACCAAGATCATCCAGACGGCGCGCGACACGCTCCAGTCCATTCTCGACCTGTTCTAAGGACAAGGCCCATGATCACCGGCACCCGCTATCGTCTCGCCGTCGAGATCGCACGCCAGACCAAGCTGTCGGGCGAGATCGCCCGCGTCCAGGCCGAAATCTCGACCGGCAAGAAGATCCTCGCGCCGTCGGACGATCCCACCGCGTCGGCGACGATTTCGGAACTGGCCCGCCGCCAGGCCGAGGAGGCCGCATGGATGCGCAACCTCGATACCGCGGCGATCTTCGCGAGCCGCGCCGACACGGCGCTGGCCTCGGTCGCCAACCGCGTCACCCGCGCCAGCGAGCTGATCATCGGCGCGCGCTCCGGCACCCTTTCACAGGAGAATCGCGAGACCCTCGCTGCCGAGCTGCGCGGCATCGCCAACGATATCGCCACCCTGGCCGCCAGCCGCGACCAGAATGGCAACGACCTGTTCCGCACCGATGCGCCGCTTGAAATCCCGGTCCATGGCGGCGACACCGTGGCGCCGGTCGCATCGCGCGCGACGCTCTTCGGGTCGGTTTCGACCGCGGCCGGACTGCGCGACCTCGCCACCATCATGTCCGACGCCGCCGACGCGGTCGAGGAACCCGACCCCACGTTGCGCGCGGTCGCCACCGCCACCGCGATGGACGAGATCAACGCCGCGATTGCGCATGTCGCGGCCGCGCGCGGCGACCAGGGCGTGCGCGCCAACCGCATCGACGAACTGCGCGAACGATTCGAGCTGTCGGCAATCAGCCTCGACGAGCAGCGCGGCTCGCTCGAAGGCATCGACCTGGTCGACGCGATGGCGCGCCTGCAAGGCCGCCAGCTCGGTCTCCAGGCAGCCCAAGCGGTGTTCGCGCGCATCAACCAGAGCACGCTCTTCGACCTGCTGCGCTGATCGGCCTCCGCGCGGATTTTCCTGCGCCGCCCATAAAGATCAGCCGCTTACTGCCGTTACTCCTAGGGAATGCGAGGCCTTCTGCCTCCGCGGAGTTTGGCGGAGTTCTGTCAATGTATGCAGCCATCGGCGTCGCCGTTCTGCTGATCATGGTATTCGGCGGGTTCGTCATCACTGGCGGCAACCTGACCCCGGTGCTCCATGCCGTCCCCCACGAGATGATGATCATCGGCGGCGCCGCCGTCGGCGCGACCATCGCCGGCAACTCGCTCAAGGACCTCAAGGCTCTGGGCGGCGCGTTCGCCAAGGTGTTCAAGGGGCCGCGCTACAAGAAGCAGGATTTCCTCGACACCATCTTCCTCGTCTCCAAGCTGATGAAGATGCTGCGGACCGAAGGCCCGGTCGCGGTCGAGCCGCATATCGAGGAGCCCGCGACCAGCCCGATCTTCGCCGAATATCCGACCCTCCTCAAGGACAAGACCCTGATCCACCTGATCTGCGACACGCTGCGGCTGGTCGTGATCTCGTCGGGCACGCTCAACCCGCATGCGGTCGAGGACGTGATGGACAATGCGCTGAAGACCCACCACCACGAGACGCTCAAGCCGGCCCAGAACCTGCAGATCCTGGCCGACGCGCTGCCCGCGCTCGGCATCGTCGCGGCGGTGCTCGGCGTGGTGAAGACGATGGGCTCGATCGACCAGCCGCCGGCCATCCTCGGCGCGATGATCGGTTCGGCGCTGGTCGGCACCTTCCTCGGCGTTCTGCTCGCCTACGGCATCGTCGGCCCCTTCGCGAGCCGCGCCAAGCACGTGATCGAGGAGGACGGGGCCATCTACCACGTCGTCAAGCAGATCATCGTCGCGTCGCTGCACGGCCATCCGCTGCCGCTGGTGATCGAAGCGGCGCGCTCGGGCATCCAGCACAGCAGCCAGCCCGCCTTCGCCGACGTGTTCGACGGCATGCGGGGACGCTAGATGGCCGGCTCCCCCGGGCGCGGGCGCAACGAGCCCGAGCCGACACCGATCATCGTCAAGAAGATCGTCGCCGAAGCGCACGACGCGCACCACGGCGGCCAGTGGAAGGTCGCCTATGCGGATTTCGTGACGGCGATGATGGCCTTCTTCATGCTGATGTGGCTGCTCAGCATTACCGACCAGCAGAAGCGCCAGGGCCTCGCCGAATATTTTACGCCGACGCCGCTCGACATGAAGCGCGACAGCGCCGGCGCCAACGGCATCCTCGGCGGCGATTCGATCCATTCGGACCAAAATTTCCCGAGCAAGGCGTCGAGCAGCGCTACGATGGCGATCACCCTGCCCAACATCCCGACCGACCTGCGCGACGAAGGCGAGCGGAAGCGCGACCGCGCCCGCTTCGAGCAACTCAAGCGCACGCTCGACGACAAGATGGAGCGCTCGCCCGAGCTCAGGAACCTCAAGACCCATGTCCGCTTCACCGAGACGCTCGAGGGTTTGCGCATCGACCTCGTCGATGACGCCGATTTCTCGATGTTCCGCATCGGCACCGATCGGCTGCTGCCGCCGGCGCTCGAGCTGGTGCGCGAGGTCGCGACCGTGATCGGCACCGTTCCCAATGCCGTGGTCGTGCGCGGGCATACGGATGGGCTCGCTTATGCAAGAGGTCAGACAATGAACAACTGGCTGCTCTCGACGGCGCGGGCCGAGGCGACGCGGTCGGCGCTGGCCAGCGCGGGAATTGCGCCGGTCCGCTTCGCCCGCATCGAGGGGGTCGCCGACCGCGAGCCGTTCGCGCGCGACAATCCGCTCGATCCGCGCAATCGCCGCATGTCGATCACCCTGGCCTGGTCCAAGGCCGATGGCGGCCCGCCGAAGCTCGGCAGCAAACCGGTCCCGGCTCCGAAAAGCTGAACGCTGGCGGTTGCGCCGCGCGCTCACTATAGCCGCCCCGGCGAGTTTCGAGGGGAGTGGCGGGCGTGGACGGAGCGGATTTCCTGGTGGTGGGCGGCGGCGTGGCCGGGCTCTCGGCGGCAGCGCGGCTGGCAACGCACGGCCGGGTCGCGGTGATCGAGGCCGAGGAAGCGCTCGGCTATCACTCCTCCGGGCGGAGCGTCACCTTCTCCCATTACGGTATCGGCAACGCCACCGTCCGCGGTCTCACCCAGCACAGCCGCGACTTCTTCCTGGCGCCGCCCGAGGGCGATGCTTTGCCGCTGTCGCGCCAGGCCTCGGCCCTGTTCTTCGCCACCGACGACATGCTTGGGGCGCTCGACGCGCTCCATGCCGACATGGGCCATTTCACCGACGCGCTCGAATGGGCCGACGAGGCCCGGATGAAGGCACTGTTCCCGCCGCTCAAGGTCGGCGAAGACGCGGCGGTCAAGGGCGTGCTCGACCCCACCGGCCTGAAGCTCGATGCCGATGCCTTGCTGCAGCATTATGCGCGCGCCCTCCGCGCCCGAGGCGGCACGATCCACACCGGCAAACGGCTCGCCGCGATCGACCGGAAAGGCGATATGTGGACGGTGACAACCGAGAGCGGCGAAGCCTGGAGCGCACCCATCCTGATCAACGCCGCCGGCGCCTGGGCCGACCAGATTGCGACCCTCGCAGGCGTCCGCCCGCTGGGACTGCAGCCGAAGCGGCGCACGATCATCGCGGTCGAGCCCCCGGCCGGCGCGGACGTCGGCGACTGGCCGTTTCTCAAGACCGTCACCGACGATTTCTACATGATGCCGGAAGCCGGGACCCTGCTCGCCTCCCCGGTCGACGAGATCGACAGCGATCCGTGCGACGCCTGGCCGGAAGAATATGACCTCGCCGTCGCCGCCGCGAAGGTCGAGCATTATACCGAGCTCAGCATCCGCCGCATCGGTCACAGCTGGGCGGGTCTGCGCTCGTTCGTGGCCGATCGCGTCCCGACCGCCGGCTTCGCGCCGGACGCGCCGGGCTTCTTCTGGCTCGCGGGCCAGGGCGGTTACGGCCTCCAGACCGCCCCGGCCATGGCCGAGATCGTCGAGACATTGGTGACGGACGCTCCATGGCCGGCTAAACTCGCCCAGGCGGGCGTGACGGCGGACAAAATCCTGCCGGCGCGTTTGTTCGCTGAAACCAATTGATTCAGCTTGTGTTCGTCTGACGAAGAGCAAAGGCCCGCGATGCGTCCACGCCCCAGCCACCCGACCCTTCCTTGATGTTCACCGAGGACAGGTCCGTCGTCACGATCGGGGAGCCGGCCGGCCCGGTGGCGCCGTCGCCGCTCGCCGAAGCTCTTCCGCCGCGCCGCTCGCGTCGCCGCTGGCGGATCGCGGCCGTCTTCCTCGCCTTGTTCCTCGCTCTCTTCGCCTATCTTGCCGTTACCGCGCCGCTCTCCAAATCGCTGCAGCCGATCGCCGCCCCCGGGCTCACCCTGCTCTCGGCCGAGGGCAAGCCGATCGCGCGGCGCGGCGCGATCACCGACGATCCGGTCGATGTGGCCGATTTGCCGGCGCACGTCCCCAACGCCTTCCTCGCGATCGAGGATCGCCGCTTCTACAACCATATGGGCGTTGACCCCTGGGGTATCGGCCGCGCCGCGGTGAAGAACCTGTTGGCCGGCTCGGTCCGCGAGGGCGGCAGCACGATCACGCAGCAATTGGCCAAGCTCGCCTTCCTGAGCTCCGACCGGACCGCCGCCCGCAAGCTCCAGGAAGCGATCCTCGCTTTCTGGCTCGAAGGCTGGTTAACCAAGGACGAGATCCTCTCGCGCTACCTGTCGAGCGTCTATTTCGGCGACAACGTCTATGGCCTGCGTGCCGCCGCGAAGCATTATTTCAGCAAGGATCCGGAAGATCTGACGGTCGGCCAGGCCGCGATGCTGGCGGGCCTGGTCAAGGCTCCGTCGCGGCTCGCGCCGACCGCCAACCTCAAAGGGGCCCGCGAACGCGGCGAGGTGGTGCTGACAGCGATGGTCGAGGCCGGCGTCCTCTCCGAGCAGGAGGCCGACGACGTGCCGACCGTGAAGCTGAAGATCGGCCCGATCGAGGACCTCCCGACCGGCACCTATTTCGCGGACTGGGTCTTCCCGCAGGCCCGCGCGGCCGCCGAGGCCGCCTATGGCGAACAGACCATCCAGACCACGCTCGAGGATGATCTGCAGCGTGCGGCCGTGGGTGCGGTGCGCCGCGCAGGCCTCGGCGGGGCGCAGGTGGCGTTGGTCGCGATGCGGCCGGACGGCCGCGTCGTCGCCATGGTCGGCGGCAAGAATTACAAGGCGAGCGCATTCAACCGCGCCACCCAGGCCAAGCGCCAGCCCGGCTCCACCTTCAAGCTCTTCGTCTACCTCGCCGCGTTGCGCGCCGGCATGAGCCCCGAGACCCGCGTGCTCGACGAGCCGCTGACGATCGGCGACTGGTCGCCCAAGAACAGCGATGGCCGCTATCGCGGGCCGATCAACCTGCGCGAGGCCTTCGCCATCTCCAGCAACGTCGCCGCGGTGCGCATTTCCGAGGAGGTCGGCCGCGATGCGGTGATCCAGGCCGCCCGCGACCTCGGCATCACCAGCCCGCTGACCGATCAGCCGAGCCTTGCGCTGGGCACGTCCGGCGTCAGCCTGATCGAGATGGTTTCGGCCTATGCCGCGGTTTCCAGCGGCAATTTCCCGGTCAAGGCGCGCGGCCTGGCGGCGGCCGAAGACGAGGGTTGGTTCGAATCGATCCGTTCGCGCTTCCGCCGCTTCAACGAGCGCTCGACCTGGCCGGCCTTGCTCGACCTGCTCGCAGCGTCGGTGGAGCACGGCACCAGTCGCGCCGCGGCCTTGCCGGTCAAGACGTTCGGCAAGACCGGCACCAGCCAGGACAATCGCGACGCCATCTTCATCGGCTTTGCAGGCGATCTGGTTGCCGGCGTCTGGATCGGCAATGACGACAACACGCCGCTGCGCGGCATCCAGGGCGGCGGCCTCCCCGCCCGCATCTGGCGCGATTTCATGTCGACCGCGGTCCAGGGCACGCGCCAGCGCGCCGCCCCGGCGCCCGAACCGGAGCCGCGGATCATGCCGGTCGAGGAACTGCCCAACGCGTCGATCAGCGTGCCGATCGAAGGCACCGGCTATGATGTCGGGCTGGAGGTCGGCGAAAATGGCGTGACCGTATCGGCCCAGCCGAACGGGCAGGAGCCGCCCATCCCGGTCGACATCCCGCCGGTCCAGATCGCGCCACCGCCGCCAGCGACCAAAGAGCCCGAACCCCAGCTCTAGCGGCCAAGAAAAAGCCCGCTCCGGCTTAAGCCGGAGCGGGCCCGTTCCCTTAACGTGAAGCGCTCAATACGGCCGGGTGCCGCGATAATCGGTCGTGGCGCGGCGCGCCTTGCGATGATCGTACAGCTTCTTGGCCGCCCAACCGCCGGCGACGGCGAGACCGAGCGGGCCGAACGCGCGGCGCGCCACGACCGGTGCCATCGCGCCCAGCACAGCGCCCGCGGCGCCGTTGCCGTAGCGCTCGGCGATCTTCTTGCCGGCAAACGCGCCGAGGATCTTGGCAATCATATTCGTCTCCCTGTCTCGAAATCGTCTTGACGCAGAGCGCTCAAGCGCCGGCCAAGGTTCCGTTTCAGTCCAGGAACAGTTCCGCCGCCGCCTCGACGATCGCGTCCACGTCCAGCCGGTAGTAGCGGTAGAGGTCGTCGAGGCTGCCGGTCTGGCCGAAGCGATCGAGGCCGAGCGGGCTGACGCGGTGGCCGGCGACGCCGCCCAGCCAGGAGAGCGCCGCCGGCGAGCCGTCGAGCAAGGTGACGAGGCCGGCGTCGCGCGACAAAGGCGCCAGCAAGGTCTCGACATGGCTCGGCGCCAATCCCTTGCCGCCCCAACGGGCGCTGCGGCGTTGGCTCCAGCCGCGGTGCAGCAAATCGGGCGAGGTGACGGCGAGCAGGCCGAGGCCGGGAACGTCGTCCTTCAGCACTTCCCACGCGGCGATCGCCTCAGGTGCAATCGCGCCGGAATAGACCAGGGCCGCCTCGGCGCCGGGCGCGGGCTCGCGCAGCCAATAGCCGCCCCGCACCGCGTCCTGCTTCCAGGCATCGTCGGCACGCTCGACCTGGGCGATGCTGCGCGTGGTGAGGCGCAGATAGATGCTCTCACCGTCCTCCGCCTGCATCAGGCGGAAGCCTTCCTCCATGAACAAAGCGAGCTCGTCGACGAAGGCGGGCTCGTAATGGCGCAGGCCCGGCTGGCCCATCGCGATCAGCGGCGGGTTGATCGACTGGTGGGCGCCGCCCTCCGGCCCGAGCGTCACGCCCGACGGGGTTGCGACCAGCATGAAGCGCGCGTCCTGGTAGCAGGCATAATTGAGCGCATCGAGGCCGCGGGCGATGAACGGATCGTAGACGGTACCGATCGGGAAGAGGCGCTCGCCGAACAGGTCGCCGGCAAGGCCAAGCGCGGCCAGCACCAGGAACAGATTGTTCTCGGCGATGCCGAGCTCGACATGCTGGCCGGCCTGGTGCCCGCCCCATTTCTGCGGGCTCGGTATCTTGGCGGCGGCGAAGACGTCGGCCAGTTCCTGGCGGCGGAACAGGCCGCGCTGGTTCACCCAGGCCCCGAGATTGGTCGAGACGGTAACATCGGGCGAGGTCGTGACGATGCGATCGGCGAGCGCGCCGCCGGCGCGTGAGAGATCGAGCAGGATCTTGCCGAAAGCGGCCTGCGTCGACTGATCCTCGCCGGCCGGTGGAACGATCGCCGGCACTTCGGCCACGTCCCACGGCCGCGCCCGCTTGGCGCGGACGATGCGGCTATTCTCGACGGCGGCACGGGCCGCCTCGGCGCTATTGCCGCCCAGTCCGGCATAAGGCTCCCACTCCGCGCCCTCGGCGATGCCCATCCGCTCGCGCAATGCGGCGATCTGGCCGGGATTCATCAGGCCGGCATGGTTGTCCTTGTGCCCGGCGAACGGCAGGCCCTGGCCCTTGATCGTATAGGCGATGAACAGGGTCGGCACATCGTCCTGCGCGGCGTCGAAGGCCTCGACCAGGCTTTCCATGTCGTGGCCGCCGAGATTCGTCATCAGCGCGCCGAGCGCGTCGTCGTCGCGCGCGTCGAGGATCGGCTTTACCGCCGGCGCATCCTTCAACAACCGTTCCCGCCAGGCAGCGCCGCCGAGATAGGTGAGCGCCGCATAATCGGCGTTGCCGCAGCCATCGATCCAGTCGCGCAGCGCCGCGCCGCCCTGTTCGGCGAAGGCAGCTTCGAGCTGCCTGCCATATTTCAGCGTGACGACGCGCCACCCGCAGCTCGCGAATATCTCGTCGAAGCGGCTGAACATGCGGTCGGACGTGGTCGCGTCCAGCGACTGGCGGTTATAGTCGACGATCCACCAGCAATTGCGGATGTCGTGCTTGGCCGCTTCGATCAGGCATTCGTAGATATTGCCTTCGTCGAGTTCGGCATCGCCCATCAAGGCGACCATGCGGCCCGCCTCGGCCGCGGGCATCATGCCGTGCGCGACAAGATAATCCTGCACAAGGCTGGCAAAGGCGGTGACGGCGACGCCAAGGCCGACCGAGCCGGTCGAGAAATCGACCGGGATCTGGTCCTTGGTACGGCTGGGATAGGATTGCATGCCACCGAAGCCGCGGAAATTCTCCATCTGCTCGCGCGTCTGGCTGCCGAGCAGATAGTGGATCGCGTGCAGCACCGGCCCGGCATGGGGCTTCACCGCCACCTTGTCGTTGGGGCCGAGCGCGTGAAAGTAGAGCGCGGCCATGATCGCGGTCATCGACGCGCATGACGCCTGATGGCCTCCGACCTTCAGCCCGTCGGTGCTTTCGCGCAGATGGTTGGCATTGTGGATCGTCCAGGCGCTCAGCCAGCGCAGGCGATCGTCCAGCAGCCGCAGCGCTTCGAGGTCGGGTGCGTGAGTCTTCTTCAGCATGCCGAGCCCCTAGCAGGAGAAGGCGATTTTGCCACGATCGAACTTCGTTCGCTGCGCGCAGGCCGGGCCGTATTGCCAACCTCCGCGCCGGCTTCGTAAGGTCGCCGCATGAAAAGATTGCTAGCCTTGTTGCTGCTTTCGGCCTGCAGCGCCAACCCGGAGCCGGCGACAAACGACGCGGACACGAATGCCGCCGCTGCGACCGAGGCCCTGCCCGACGCGATCGCGGAGCGGGACCTCCTCCAGGCGCGGGCAGCGGCGGCCCTCGCTCCCTTGCTCCACGATCCGGGCAGCGCGCAATATATCGGCCTGTGGAGAGGCACCGACGGCGCGATCTGCGGCGGGGTCGATTCGAACGTGCGCGGTGGGGGGCGGTCGGGCGTGCTGCCGTTTCTAGTCACCCCCGCCGGTGCCGCCACAGTGAGCAAGACCCAGGACCTGCGCTTCGACGACCCGAAGGACAAGTTCCTGACGCTCTATCTGCGCTGGTGCGCGTCGCCCGAGGAGGCGAGTCTGCTGGCCACTCCGGTCGGACCGGCCGACACGCCGCTGCCGCCGGACGAGCGGCTGCTGCTGCCCCCCGAGGAACCGGCCGACGTGCCGGCGCCTCCGCCTCCGGCCGTCGATACGGCACCGCCGGCTCCCGTCCCCTCGCGCCGCGGCGGCGATGGCGACTCCTTCTCCGACGCGGTACTGCGTCCGGTGCCGCCGGAGAAGAAGTAGCCGCTCCGCCGCTCAGCGCAACGAGAGCAATTTCAGCGGATTTTCGAGCAGCTTCTTTAGCGTCTGGATGAAGCTTGCCGCGTCCCAGCCGTCGACGACGCGATGGTCGCAGGAGAGCGACAGGTTCATGCGTTTGCGGATCTCGATCTCGCCGTCGATCACGACCACCTTCTCCTCGACCTTGTTGACCGCGATGATCGCGACCTCCGGCCGGTTGATGACCGGGGTCGAGACGACGCCGCCCATCGGCCCCAGGCTCGAGATGGTGATGGTCGAGCCGGACAGTTCCTCGCGCGTGGCCTTGCCGGCGCGGGTGGCGTCGGCGAGGCGCGCGATCTCGGCGGCGAGGCCCCAGACGTCGCGGTCCTGCGCGTCGCGGATCACCGCCACCGACAGGCCCTGGTCCGTCTGCGTCGCCATGCCCATGTGGACCGCACCCGAGCGGTGGATGACGTTTGCCTCGTCATCGTAGCGCGCGTTGAGCATCGGGAAATCCGGCAGCGTGCGCGCCATGCCGGTGATCAGGAATGGCAGCAAAGTCAGCTTCGCATTGCCGCCGCGATCGGCGTTCATCATCGCCCGCGTCTGCTCGAGCGCGGTGACGTCGACCTCGTCGACATAGGTGAAATGCGGGATATGGCGCTTGGCCGCCTGCATGTTCTCGGCGATCTTGCGGCGCAGGCCGACCACCTTGATCTGCTCGTCCTGCCGGCGCGGCGAAGCGGTGCGCGGCGCGGCGCCGCCGCGGTAAAGCAGATAGGCGTCGAGATCGGCGTGACGGACGCGGTCGCCGGTCGTCTTGACCTGGGAAAGATCGACGCCGAGATCGCGGGCGCGCTGGCGCACCGCCGGCGATGCCAGCACCTGTGCGCCCGTGGCGGCCGGCTGAGCAGCAGCTTGTGGTGCCGGCGCAGCTTCGGCGGGAGCGAAAGGCTCTTCGCTGCGCCGCTCGGTCTCGCGGCGATTGGGCTCGAACCGTTCGAGGTCGCGGCGCTCGGCGTCGGGGTCGCGGCGATCGCTGCCCGGCACCCGATATTGCGTTTCCGTGCTCGGAATAGCGGCCTCGATGCCCTCGGTCGTGTCGACCATGCCGTCGGCGAGCGGAGCTTCGTCCCCAGTCTCGGCTTCGGCAGCGCTCTCGCCTTCGATCTCGAACTCAACCAGCACCGATCCGATCGCGATCTGGTCGCCCACTTCGCCCGCGACACGGACGACGCGGCCGGCGACCGGCGACTCCATCTCCACGGTCGCTTTGTCCGTCATCATGTCGGCTAGCTGTTGGTCTTCCTGGACCAGGTCGCCGACCTTCACGTGCCAGGCGACGATCTCGGCCTCGGCAATCCCTTCGCCAATGTCGGGCAGCTTGAATTGGTAGAGCGCCACGATCAGACCTCCATTGCGTTCTTGAGAGCGAGGCCCAGACGGACCGGGCCCGGGAAATAGGCCCATTCGAGCGAGTGCGGATAGGGCGTATCCCAGCCCGTCACGCGCTGCACCGGCGCCTCGAGATGATAGAAGCAGCGCTCCTGCACGAGCGCCGAAAGCTCCGCGCCGAAGCCGCCGGTGCGGGTCGCCTCGTGGACGATCACGCAACGGCCGGTCTTCTTCACCGATTCCTCGATCGTCTCGATGTCGACCGGAACTATGGTGCGCAAATCGACCACTTCGGCGTCGATCCCGGCCGCTTCCGCAGTGGCGATCGCGACATGAACCATCGTGCCGTAAGCGAGGATGGTGACCTCGCTGCCCGGCCGCGCGATCGCGGCCTTGCCGAGCGGAACCGTATAATAGCCTTCGGGCACTTCCGACGACGGGTGCTTCGCCCACGGCGTCACCGGCCGCTCGTAAAAGCCGTCGAACGGGCCGTTATAGATGCGCTTGGGCTCGAAGAAGACGACCGGGTCGTTATCCTCGATCGACGCGATCAGCAGGCCCTTGGCGTCGTACGGGTTGGACGGGATCACGACCTTGAGGCCGGCGACGTGCGCGAACAAGGCCTCGGGCGACTGGCTGTGGGTCTGGCCGCCGAAGATGCCGCCGCCATAAGGCGAGCGGATCGTCAGCGCGATCGGCCATTCGCCGGCGGTACGGAAGCGCATGCGCGCCGCTTCCGAGACGATCTGGTCGAAGCCCGGATAGATGTAATCGGCGAACTGGATCTCGGCGATCGGCCGCATGCCATAAGCGGCCATGCCGATCGCGACGCCCATGATGCCGCCCTCGGCGATCGGCGTGTCGAACACGCGGCTGCTGCCATATTTCTTCTGCAGGCCGGCGGTGGCGCGGAAGACGCCCCCGAAATAGCCGACATCCTCACCGAGCACGACAGTGTTGGGGTCGCGCTCCATCATCACGTCGTGGGCGCTGTTGATCGCCTCGATCATGTTCATCTTGCTCATGCGCCCTTCGCCTCCTTCTCGGCGAGGGCCTGGTCGCGCTGCTCGCGCAGGTGCCAGGGCATGTCCTCGTACACTTCCTCGAACATCGACGAGATGTCGCTCCACGGTTCATTCTGGAGGGTGCCGAGCTTCTCGGCCTCCTTCTGCGCGGCGCGGACCTCGCTGCCGAGCTCGTCGAGCAGCGCGCTGTGACGCTCCTCGTCCCATTCGCCGAGGCCGACGAGATGCTGCTTTAGGCGCTCGATCGGATCGCCGAGCGGCCAGGCCTTGCCGGCGTCCTGCGGGCGATAGGCGGACGGATCGTCGCTCGTCGAATGGCCCTCGACGCGGTAGGTGAACAACTCGATCAGGGTCGGCCCCAGGTTCGAGCGGGCGCGGTCGGCAGCCCAGGCAGTCGCGGCATAGACGGCGAGCGGATCGTTGCCGTCGACGCGCAGACCCGGAATGCCGTAGCCCACGGCGCGCGCGGCAAAGGTCGTCAGATTGCCGCCGGCAATGCCGGAGAAGGTCGAGATCGCCCACTGGTTGTTGACGATGTTGAGGATGACCGGCGCGCGATAGACCCCGGCGAAGGTGACCGCATTGTGGAAGTCGCCCTCGGCGGTGGCACCGTCGCCGATCCAGCCGGCCGCGATGCGGCTGTCGCCCTTGATCGCCGAGCCCATCGCCCAGCCGACGGCCTGCGGATATTGCGTGCCGAGATTGCCCGAGATCGAGAAGAAGCCGTGGGCGCGGTCCGAATACATGATCGGAAGCTGGCGCCCCTTCAGCTTGTCGCCGCGGTTCGAATAGATCTGGCACATCATGTCGACGAGCGGATAGTCGCGCGAAACGAGCAGGCCCTGCTGGCGATAGGTGGGGAAGCACATGTCGTCGCGGTCGAGCGCGTGCGCGGCCGCCACGGCGACCGCCTCCTCGCCGGTCGACTTCATGTAGAAGCTGGTCTTGCCCTGGCGCTGGGCGCGATACATGCGGTCGTCGAACACGCGGACCATCATCATGTCGCGCAGCATGCGGCGCAGCTTGTCCGGATCGAGCCTCGGATCCCAGGGACCGACCGCCTTGCCGGCTTCGTCCAGTACTCGGATCAAGGTGTAGGGGAGGTCGCGGATGGCGGCGGCCTCGACGGCGACATCGGGCCGCGCGACGCTGCCGGCGGCGGGGATCTCGATATGGCTGAAATCGACTTCGTCGCCGGGCCGGGCGTCCGGCTCCGGGACGTGGAGTGAGAGCGCCGGCCGATTGGGGCGCCCGTTGTCGCTGGTCATTCTTACAACCCGGTCCTCTCGTCGCGGCACCGCCAACCCGCGGGCGCGCTGACTTTTTTCGTTGCACGCGCGGTCCGGCCTAAGCCCGACCTCTATGCCGCAGCCTCTAGCAGATTTTTCGGGGGATGCACGTCCTGTGAGTCCGGCTTGCGGGAGCCGCGGATTTCCGCGACGCTGGGCCGTGCCCGCCCAAATGGAGCCGCCCATGCCCCTCGCCCGTTTCGCCGTCGCCGCTCTCTTACTGATTCTGGCCGGCTGCATGATGCACGTGCCGACCCCGCCGGGACCGGATTTCTACGTCGTGCGCCACCTCAACACGCCCGAGGGGGTCTCCGACCCCGATCTTACGGAGGAAGGGCAACGCAACGCCCGGCTGCTGGCCGACTGGTTCACGGGCGAGCCGCCGGTCACGATCTTCGTCAGCAACACCAAGCGCGCCCAGCAGACAGCGGCGCCGCTCGCGGCGAAGCTCGGCATCACGCCGATCGTCTATGATCCGCGCGACACGCCGGCCCTGATCGCCGATGTGATGAAGGAGCCGAACCCGGTGCTGATCGTCGGCCATTCCAATACGGTGCCGGACATCGTGGCCGGCCTTGGCGGGACCCGTCCGGGCCCGCTGGTGCACGCCGATTTCGGCGATATCTGGCATATCAGCGGGCCGCAACGCGTCACGACCCGCGCGAAGCTGGGAGGGAGCTAAGCCCCCTCCCCGGCTTTCACAGGTCGACGCAGGAAGCGATCGATTCGAGCTTGCGGATCCGCTCCTTGAGGTCGGCCATCTCGATCCGCTCGCCGGCGGGCGACCGGCCTTCGAGCTGGCGGTTGCCGGTCAGCTCGAAACGCTTGAGATCGAGCCAGCCCTGCCAGCCGCGGAGCCCGGCGAAGACGGCCAGGGCCAACGCCACCAGGCCGAAGCTCGCCATTGCGATCATGGTCATCGGTTCGGTCATGTTTTCCTCCCTGATCTCCGGCCGCTTAGCGCAGCTCTTCGATTTCGCGGGCCAGCCGGGTGTTCGAGCTGGTCACATAGGTCTCGACCTCGGCCATGCGGCGGTCGATGTCGCGCATGCTGTCGCGCATTTCGGCGGTGGACGTGCCGCGCAACGCCTTTATGTCCTCGGCGGCATAAGCGCCGTAGGGCATCGGCTTCGCTAGCCAGGCGGCGACGCCATAGGCGATCAAAGTCCACGGGAAGGCGCCCAGCAGGGTCACCACGACCATGAAGATGCGGACGATCGTCGCGTCGATCCCGGTATAGTTGGCAATGCCTGCGCAGACGCCCATGAACTTGCCGTTGCGCTTGTCGAGATGGAATGGCTTTTTCATTGCTAGTCTCCCTGACCCAATGATCTCAGTGCGCCGCCGACCGGGCGGCCTTCATGGCATCGAGTTCGGCGTCCACCTTTTCGGCGGTCCGCAGCTCGGTGATCTCTTCTTCCAGCGTCTTGGGCGCGCCGAGGCTCAGCGCGTCGGCATGGCCCTCGACCAGGTCGGCGCGGCGCTCGAGCTGCTCGAAGCGGGCGAAGGCGTCCTCGACCTTGGCGCCGGCATACATTTCGCGCATCCGGGCGCGGTTGTGGGCGCTCTCCAGCCGGGTGACGATCGCGTTCTGGCGGGCGCGGGCTTCGCTGAGCTTGGCCTGCAGCCGCTGGATGTCGTCCTCGGAAGCCCGCAGGCCGTCCTCGTGAATGTCGATCTCGGCTGCGAGATGGTCGGCTAGGTCGGCGGCCTTCTGCTTTTCGATCAGGGCGCCGCGGGCGAGATCCTCGCGGTCCTTGCTCAGCGCCAGCTCGGCCTTCTCGCCCCAGCTCTGCTGAAGCCGCTGGAGCCGGGCGATCTGGGTGCGCATCTCCTTCTGGTCCGCGATCGAGCGGGCGGCAGAGGCGCGGACGTCGACCAGCGTCTCCTCCATCTCCATGATGATCAACCGGATCATCTTCGCGGGGTCTTCGGCCTTGTCGAGAAGGTCGGAGAAATTGGCGGCGACGATGTCGCGGGTGCGGTTGAAGATGCTCATCAGCGGAAACTCCATGGTGGAACGGCGAGGCCGGGCGCCGAGGCCCAGGTGGCGCGGCAGTGGCCGCGGCACCGGCCGGGGCGGCCTCAAGGGGGAAAGGTCGCCCCGGCGAACCTGGAGGACTTCAGCCACGGGCATCGTCCTGGACGGAGGCCTGAGCCAGCTGGATCGGGGCGGTCTCGATCGCGCGCGCCGGACCGACGGCAGCGGTAACCG
The DNA here is from genome assembly GCF_035594035.1 of Sphingomonas sp. LY54. Lineage (NCBI taxonomy): Bacteria > Pseudomonadati > Pseudomonadota > Alphaproteobacteria > Sphingomonadales > Sphingomonadaceae > Sphingomonas > Sphingosinicella wutangchuni. The sequence continues at coordinate 2,908,533 of NZ_CP141588.1, read as the reverse complement.
CGGTGGCGGAAAGGATGATCGCGCCGATCGCGGAGAGGATGGTGCTCTTGTCGATATTGAACATTTTGCAGCTCCCTGAACCTTGATTTGAACCTGTCCGCCGACTGGTGCGGCGGTATGCCAACAAGGATTACAAGAGCCGTGCCAGATGCCCGAAAGCGCGGAAATCCGCGCAGTTCGCCCGGTAAGACGGTCTCCGTCTCGTCACTGCACCGCTCACGAAATGGGAAGTTTCGCCAACATTTGGGAAATATCAAAGGCGCCGCCAAGGGCGATTTATTTGGCAATCGGGGCACCGACAGCGTCCGTTCGGGTGGTACCGTAGTTTTACAGGAGGGCTGGGGGGCTGCTTGACGGTACAGGGGTTATGGTTACCACTCGCCTTGGGGAAAGCGGGGACGACGTGGGCAACGGGGCTTTCAATATCTACATCGTCGACGACGATCGCGACGTTCGGGCCTCGCTGAGCTTCATGCTCGCGACGGCGGGGCGGACCTGCCGCACCTTCTCCGGTGCACAGGAATATCTCGATGCGCTCGACACGCTCGAGCCGGGCTGCACCCTGGTCGACATCCGCATGCCGGTGATGGACGGGATGCAATTGCTGACCGAGCTGGCACGCCGCGAATGCAAGTGGCCGGTGGTGATGATGACCGGCCATGGCGAGATTTCGCTGGCGGCCCAGGCGATGCGGCTGGGCGCGATCGATTTCCTCGAAAAGCCGTTCGAGGAGGAGCTCCTTCTCGCGTGTCTCGACAAGGCCGCGGACCTGCTGGAGGACCGCAGCGGCGCGTAAGCCGCTCATATCGTTACCCCCTTCCCCCGGAGCCACCCGCTAAGCTATCGCTCACGCTCCAGTGCCGCCCAGGCACTGAATTCCCTGGCAGGAGAGATGTGTGGGCGAAGCGAACAGCAAGGCAGCGACGGGTGTCCGCGGCTTCGACGAGGTGCTGGCCGGCGGCTTCAACCGGAGCCGCGTCTACCTGCTGGAGGGAAGCCCCGGCACCGGCAAGACGACGATAGCGACCCAGTTCCTGCGCGAAGGTGCGTCCCAGGGAGAGCGCGGCCTCTATATCACGCTCTCGGAGACCGAAGAGGAGCTCCGGGAAAGCGCGGCCTCGCACGGATGGGAAATCGCGGACCCGATCACGATCTTCGAATTGGTCCCGCCCGAAAGCCTGCTGGACGAGGCGCAGCAGCAGAGCCTGCTCTACTCGTCGGATCTGGAACTGGGCGAGACCACCCGGCGCATCTTCGAAGCCATCGAAAGGGTGAAGCCAAGCCGCGTCGTGCTGGACAGCCTCTCCGAAATCCGGCTGCTCGCGCAGAACTCGCTGCGCTACCGCCGCCAGATCCTGTCGCTGAAACATTATTTCGCGAAGAACGGCGCAACGGTACTGCTTCTCGACGACCTCACCGCCGGAACGGAGGACAAGAGCGTCCACTCGGTTGCGCATGCGGTCATGCGACTGGAGGAATTGTCGCCCAGTTACGGGCCGGAGCGGCGGCGCCTGCGGGTCGTGAAATATCGCGGCCAGAAATATCGCGGCGGCTTCCACGACTTCGCAATCCATACCGGCGGCATCGAGGTTTTCCCGCGCCTCGTCGCGGCCGAGCACAAGACGGAGTTCGACCGGAGCGTGATGACGACCGGATCCGGCGCGCTCGACGCCCTGCTCGGCGGCGGCCTGGAGCGCGGGTCGAGCACGCTCGTCATCGGTCCGGCCGGGACCGGCAAGTCCTTGCTCTGCCTGATGGTTGCCGCGGCCGCCGTGCAGCGCGGCGAGCGCGCCGCGGCCTTCATATTCGACGAGGAACTGGGCCTGCTCTTCACCCGCGCCAAGGGCGTGGGCGTCGACCTGCAGTCGATGGTCGATGATGGCTCGCTGGTCATCGAGCAGATCGATGCCGCCGAACTGTCGCCGGGCGAATTCACGATGAAGGTGCGGGCCTGCGTGGAGCGCCATGGCGTCCGCACCGTGGTCGTCGACAGCCTCAACGGCTATCAGGCGGCCATGCCCGAAGAGAAGGCGCTGGTGCTGCACATGCACGAGCTGCTGCAATATATGAATCGGCAGGGCGTCACGACCATGCTCACGGTGGCGCAGCATGGCCTTGTGGGCGACATGAAGTCTCCGGTCGACGTCACCTATCTCGCCGACACGGTGGTGCTGCTGCGCTATTTCGAAGCGATGGGCCGCGTGCGCCGCGCCATCTCCGTCATCAAGAAGCGCACCAGCGCGCACGAGGACATGATCCGCGAATATCGGATCGATTCCCGCGGCATAACGTTGGGTGAGCCGCTGCAGGAGTTCCAGGGCGTTCTCCGCGGCGTGCCGACCTATCATGGCCAGGGACAGCCGTTGTTGAACGATCCGGGTTCATGAATGTAAGCGCCTCCGAACGCGCCCTTATCTTCGCGCCGCACGGTCGCGATGCCCAGGTCGCGTCCGAAATGCTGAAAGAAGCCGGGCTCGACGCGCTGATCGCCCCCGACCTTCCTTCCTTGTGCGAACAGCTCGCGCGCGGAGCCGGGCTGGCCGTGATCACCGAGGAGGCGCTCGGGGCGGCCGACCTCGCGCCGCTGTCGGGCTGGATCGAGGCGCAGCCGGAATGGTCGGACTTTCCGTTCGTGCTGCTCACCGCGCGCGGCGGCGGCCTCGAACGCAATCCGAGCGCGCGGCGGTTCCTGGACGTTCTCGGCAACGTCACCTTCCTCGAGCGCCCGTTCCACCCGACCACCTTCGTGAGTCTGGCCCAATCGGCATTGCGCGGCCGGCGGCGCCAATATGAGGCGCGCTCCCGGCTCGAAGCCATGCTGGAGAGCGAGAGCCAGGCCCGCCTCGCTGCGGCCCGGCTCGCCGAAGAGAGCCACACACTCGAGACGCTGAACCGGACGGGAGCCGAGCTTGGCAGCATTCTCGACCGCAACGAAGCCGTGCAGCGCGTCACCGACGCCGGCACCCAATTGACCGGGGCCGACTTCGGCGCCTTCTTCCACAATGTGGTGGACGAGCGCGGCGAGAGCTACATGCTCTACGCTTTGTCCGGCGTGGACCGCTCGCATTTCGACAAGTTCCCGATGCCGCGCGCGACGGCGATCTTCAAGCCGACCTTCGACGGCGAGGGCATCGTCCGCTCGGACGACATCCCTGCCGACCCACGCTTCGGCAAGAACCCTCCGTACCATGGCATGCCGGAAGGCCATTTGCCGGTGCGGAGCTATCTCGCCGTGCCGGTCATGTCGCGCTTCGGCAAGGTGCTGGGCGGGCTCTTCTTCGGCCATTCCGCGCCTGGGCGCTTCACCGAGCGGCACGAGCGGCTGATGGCGGGCCTCGCCGGCCAGGCCGCGATCGCGCTCGACAACGCCAATCTGTTTCGCGCCGCCGAGCGAGAGCTCGAGGTGCGCCGCCGCACCGAGACCGAACTCAAAGCGAGCAACGACCGCTTCCGCGCCGCGATCGACGCCGTCCAGGGCGTGCTCTGGACCAACGACGCCGAGGGCCGCATGGAAGGCCCTCAACCGGGCTGGTCGGCCCTCACCGGCCAGACCTACGAGGAATATCGCGGCCTCGGCTGGGCGCGCTGCGTTCACCCCGACGACGCCGAAGCGAGCGTGCGGGCATGGGAGCGGGCCGTCAGCGAGCGGCGGATCTTCGTCTTCGAGCACCGCCTGCGCCGCGCCGACGGCGAGTGGCGCAACTATGCGGTTCGCGCAGTCCCCATTTTCGCCGAGTCGGGCGAAATCCTGCAATGGGTGGGCGTTCATACCGACATCACCGCCCAGCGTACCGCGGAGACCGCCCTGTTGCGGCTCAACTCGACCCTCGAAAGCCGGGTCGCCACGGAATCGACCGAGCGGCAGCAGGCCGAAAGCCAGCTGCGCCAGGTGCAGAAGATGGACGCGATCGGCCAGCTGACCGGCGGCGTCGCGCACGATTTTAACAATCTGCTGACCCCGATCATGGGCGGGCTCGATATGCTGCGCCAGCGGCTCGAGGGCGACGAACGGGCGCAACGCACCATCTCGATCGCCCTCCAGGCCGCCAGCCGCGCCTCCACCCTCGTTCAGCGCCTGCTCGCTTTCGCGCGGCGCCAGGACCTGCAGCCGCGGCCCGTCGATGTCGCCGCCCTGATCGAGGGGATGGAGGAACTGGTGACACGCTCCATCGGCGGGCTGGTCAATGTCACCTTCGAAGCGCCAGCCGATTTACCGCCTGCCCATGCGGATCCCAACCAGCTCGAGCTTGCGATCCTCAACCTGGCGATCAACGGCCGCGACGCCATGCCGGAGGGCGGACGCATCACCATCTCAGCGCGCTCGGAAACCCTGCCGAAGGACGAGGAGGACCTCGCCGCCGGGCGCTACGTCTGCATCTGCGTGATCGACGAGGGCGAGGGCATGGACGACGAGACGCTGCGGCGCGCAGTCGAGCCGTTCTTCTCAACCAAGGGGGTCGGCAAAGGCACCGGTCTTGGCGTCTCGATGGTCCATGGCCTCGCCGCCCAATCGGGCGGGGCGCTGCGCATGATCAGCGCGCTGGGCCGCGGGACGACGGCCGAAATCTGGCTGCCGGTCGCCCAGATTGACGCAGCCGCTGCTGCGGCGCCGGCCACCCGCCACCCGATCGCGCAGGGCGGCGGCACTGTGCTGCTCGTCGACGACGACAATCTCGTCCGCGCCGGCACGGCCGAGATGCTCGCCGGCTTCGGCTACGAGGTGCTGGAGGCCGTATCAGGCGCCGAGGCGTTGGCGATGCTCCGCACGAACCCGGGCGGGGTCGACGTGCTGATCACGGATTTCCTGATGCCGGGCATGAACGGCGCCAGCCTCGCCCAGGAAGCGCGCGCGCTCGTTCCCGGCCTACCGACGCTCATCATCACCGGCTACTCGAATATCGCCGAGGGGCCCGGCGCCGACCTTCCCCGCCTCACCAAGCCGTTCCGGCAAGTGGAACTGGCGGCCGAGGTCGCGCGCCTCATGATCGAACGCTCGCTTTCGCTCGTCAGAACGGCCTGAGGCGGCCCTCAATCGCGCAGCACATGGTGCTCGAGCATTCCGGCCTGCTGCTGGAACACGTCATAGCCCCAGGTGCGCGACGCCGAATAGACCTCCGCGTGGGCGAGCAGCGCGGTGCATTGGCGGAAATGGCGCTCCACAAGCCGCATCGGCGCAAGATAGAGTCCGCGATAGGTCTGGGCCATCACCTCGGCCATCGCGGCCTGGCCGCTGAGCCGCCGGATCTCGCCCGCCCGGTCCTCGGCGCGCGAGAGCACATAAAGGCGGCGGAACGGGATCGGCCGCGCCTGCATTGCCCCCCGCAAGGGCACATGATATTTGTCCATTCCCTCGATGGCCTGATCGAGCGTGCTGCTGTCGTGGCCGAACTCGCTCGCCGCATCGCCCCAGAGCTTGACCCGCGGCAGTCCGGGCCAGGCGAGCGGGCGGCCGGCCTCGTCGAACTCGATCACGCAGACATCGTCGCACAAAACCTCGAAACCGGTATGGGCGAAATGGGCGGCGAGCGTTGATTTGCCGGCGCCCGACGGCCCGGCAAAGGCAACCGCGGCGCCGTCGGCGACGATCGCATTGGCGTGCAGCGGAAGCAGGCCGCGCTGGTGGCACAGGATGCCGAGCGCCGAGCCGAGCAGGAACAGCCGCAAGTTGCGTTCCGACCCGACCTCCATCGGATCGACGACGACCTCATGCCCGCCACGGATCAGGTAGCGGGCGGTATTCGCGACCGTCAGCATCACGGCATCGTCTGCGATCTGGAGCCCGTAAGGCGCCGGGCGTCCCCCGGGCAGCGTTTCGGGAAGCGCGCCGAGCCGCACCTCGACGATCGGGCGGACATCATTTTCGGCTTCCGCTGGATGGAGTTCGCCGAGCGAGATTTCCGATCGCAGGCGGAAATTGAAGCAGGAGTAGAGCCGGTCCATCCGGCCTTCTTGTGTCACCTTTGGCGCAGGACGCCAAGCGCGCGATCAGCCGCGGAACGCCTCGCGGTAGAGGTCAGGCTTGAATCCCACCACGCGCCGGTCGCCAAGGTCGAGCACCGGCCGCTTGATCATCGACGGCTGGGCCAGCATCAGCGCCACGGCCTTGTCGGTATCGAGGCCGGTCTTGTCGGCATCAGGCAGCTTGCGAAAGGTCGAGCCGGCGCGGTTGAGCAACGTCTCCCAGCCATGCTCCGCGCACCATCCGCGCAGCCGCGCCTCGTCGATCCCCGCTTTCTTGTAGTCATGGAAGGCGTAATCGACGCCCGCGTCGTCCAGCCACGTGCGGGCCTTCTTAACGGTGTCGCAATTGGGGATGCCGTACAGGGTAATCGTCATGGCCTGCTCCTGCCGCCCTGCCAACACAAGGTCAACTTTATAGATAGCCCCCGCGGTGGAGCGAGTAGACCTGCCTCCTATTCCATTTCATTTGTGCCATTCCAGGGATCTAGGCACACATCGCGCAGCCAATTCTCTATATCTAAGGGTAGGCGTATTCTCCTAAGCCGGAAATTGACGCGACAAAGTGAAAACGCTCGAATCGAATTGCACCCGTAGTCGGATCAATTTGCACGTGCACGATGACAATTGAAGGTTTACTGTGCGACGCTCTGGCGCAGGGCCTTGCGCCGGCCATTTTGGGGATCAACGACATGATCAGGATCAGCGGGAAATATGCCTTGTTTGGCTTGGCTGTAGCCACCTCTGGAATGGGCATCTCACCGGCCTATGCCCAAGCGACTCGCACATGGGTTTCAGGCGTCGGCGACGATGTTAACCCGTGCAGCCGGACGGCCCCGTGCAAGACCTTCGCCGGGGCGATTAGCAAGACCGCAGCGGGCGGCGAGATCAACTGCCTCGACCCGGGCGGCTACGGCACGCTGACCATCACCAAGTCGATTATTGTCGATTGCACGGGTACGTTCGGCAGCACGCTCAACTCGGGCGGGATCAACGGGTTCGTGATCAATGATTCCCTGTCGGCCACGCCCGGCCAAGCCGAGGTCCGCCTGCGCGGCCTCTCGATCAACGGCGCCGGCACCACACCTGGGTTGAACGGCATCCGCTTCATTTCCGGGAAACGCCTGGTCGTCGAGGATGTCTTCATCCAGAATCAGAAGAGCGGCTTCGGCATCTCGATTGTGCCGTCCGCCAACAGTGCGACCGTGACGGTTATCAACACGACGATCACCAACAGCGGCAACGGCGCGGTCGGCGGCGGCATCGACGCACGCCCGACCGGAACCGGGACGGCGCGGGTCAACCTGCAGAACGTCCGGCTCGTGGAGAATGCCAACATCGCGCTTCGTGTCGATTCCACGGCCACGACCGGTGCGGCGGGCGTGTCCGTGTTCGTCGATGATTCCGATATCTCCGGCGCCAGCCGGGGTATCGACGTCGCCTCCACGAACGGAGCCGTATCTGCAGTGTTCATGATGGTCACGAACAGTACCATCTTCAACAATTCGAGCTTTGGTATCCTGGCGAATGGCAACAAGACGAGAATGCGCGTTGGAAACTCGGTGATCACCGCAAACGGCAACGGCGTCACCCCGAGTACCGGCGCGATCGTCAACGATGTTGGCGGCAACATCAACTTGGGCAACGCCACCGACGGCTCGTTCAACTGATCCAGCCCCGGCCCTGCCCCGGGGGATCCCGGAGCAGGGACGGGCTATGTCCGCTTCAGGGCACGTGTGTAGTCACGCACGGTAAGGTCGACATCGCGCGAGTCCTCGCGACCTGAGAGTCGATCACCGTGCACAGAGCGCACGGTACGGACCATGCTCGTCTCTGGGTTGATGCGATCGGTAGAGCGGAGGGCGCGCGCGTGGTTGCTGAGTACAGCGCCCTCCCTCACTCCCACTCGATCGTGCCGGGCGGCTTCGACGTGTAGTCGTAGACGACGCGGTTGATGCCCTTCACTTCGTTGATGATGCGCGTCGCGCAGCGGCTGAGGAAGGCGGCGTCGAACGGATAGATGTCGGCGGTCATGCCGTCGGTCGAGGTGACCGCGCGCAGCGCGCAGACGCTATCGTAGGTGCGACCGTCGCCCATCACGCCGACCGTCTTCACCGGCAGCAGCACCGCGAAGGCCTGCCAGATCGCGTCGTACAGGCCAGCGTTGCGGATTTCCTCGAGATAGACGAGGTCGGCCTTGCGCAGGATGTCGCAGCGCTCCTTGGTCACCTCGCCGGGGATACGGATGGCGAGGCCAGGCCCCGGGAACGGGTGACGGCCGACGAACGCCTCGGGCAGGCCGAGTTCGCGGCCGAGCTCGCGCACCTCGTCCTTGAAGAGCTCGCGCAGCGGCTCGACCAGCTTCATGTTCATCCGCTCGGGCAGGCCGCCGACATTGTGGTGGCTCTTGATCGTCACCGACGGGCCGCCGGTGAAGCTGACGCTTTCGATCACGTCCGGATAGAGCGTGCCCTGGGCGAGGAAATCGGCACCGCCGATCTTCTTCGCTTCCTCCTCGAACACTTCGATGAAGGTCTTGCCAATGAACTTACGCTTCTTCTCGGGATCGGTCTCGCCCTTGAGGCCGCCGAGGAACAGCGCCTCGGCGTCGACGTGGACGAGCGGGATCTTGTAGTGATGGCGGAACAGCGTGACGACCTGCTCGGCCTCGTTGGCGCGCATCAGGCCGTGATCGACGAACACGCAGGTAAGCTGGTCGCCGATCGCCTCGTGGATCAGCACCGCTGCGACCGCGGAATCGACGCCGCCCGAAAGGCCGCAAATCACCTTGCCGTCGCCAACCTGAGCGCGGATTTCCTCGATCTTGGTCTGGCGGAACTCAGCCATCGTCCAGTCGCCGGCCAGGCCGCAGACGTGGCGCACGAAGTTGGAGATGAGCTTGGCGCCGTCGGGCGTGTGGACGACCTCGGGGTGGAACTGGACGCCGTAGAAGCGGCGGGCCTCGTCCGCGGTGGCCGCGAACGGCGCGCCGTCCGACTGGGCGACGATCTTGAAGCCCGGCGGGATCGACTCGACCTTGTCGCCGTGGCTCATCCAGACCTGATGCTTCTCGCCGTTCGCCCACAGGCCGTCGAACAAAGCGCACTGGTCCTTGATCTCGATGAAGGCGCGGCCGAACTCGGCATGGTCGCCGTTGACGACCTTGCCGCCAAGCTGCTCGGTCATCAGCTGCTGGCCGTAGCAAATGCCGAGCATCGGCACGCCGGCCTCGAACAATTCAGCGGGCGCCCGCGGGCTGTCGGCGGTGGTGACCGAGGCGGGGCCGCCGGAAAGGATGATGCCCTTGGGCTTGATCCGCTCGAAGCCCTCCAGCGCGCTGCTGAACGGAATGATCTCGCTATAGACGCCGGCCTCGCGCACCCTGCGCGCGATGAGCTGGGTCACCTGGCTTCCGAAATCGACGATGAGGATGGAATCGCTGGGCTGGACAGTCATGGCGGGGCGATAGTCAGAGGGCCGCTGCCTGTAAAGACGAGCGATAGTTAGGCGACTGCCAAACTGTCTTGATCCGGAGGCGGCGTTCACGGTCGCTGCGGGGCTTGTGGAGGCCGCCTGACGAAAGAGGCGCGCGCCGGATCGCTCCGGCGCGCTTCTCATTGTCGATGCGATGGGCGGCTTTAGTAGCGGCGGTCGACGTCGAAGTCGGTGACCCGGCCGTTCGAACGGGCTGTGCAGCTGAAGCTCAGCTGGCTGCCGCGGTCGTAGCGGTCGTAGCCATAGTCGCGGCTGGAGCGATTGTCGTAGCCACGATTGTAGGCATAGTCGCCGCCCTGGATGACGCCGCGGACGCGATAGCTGTTGCTGCCCCGGCGGTCGACGTCGGTGATGCTGACCCGGCCACGCCCATAACGGTCGGCCTGGTAGCCGCAGGCGTTTATGGCAGCGCGTTCGCCGCCGCCATAATTGTTATAGCCGTAGCCACCGTAGCCGTAATCGCGGTCGTAGCGATTGCCGCTATTGCCGATCGCCGAAGCGATGGCGGCGATGCCGCCGACGATCGCCACGCCGGTGATCACGTCGCCGACATCGATGCCGCGGTCACGGTCGCGGTAGCGATATTGCGCTTCGGCCGGGGCGGCCGCGGAAACCGTCATCACTGCAGCCGCAGCGGCGCCGGTGAGCAATTTCGAAATCTTTTTCATGGCAAACCTCCTCAAGGCCCGCAAATCATTGGGCTTGCAGGGTTTCTACGGGATCAGCCATGATACGATGCTGAACCGGATTGTCGGCTTTCGTTCAGGAAACGGGATCGTCCGGCCGAGCGCCGCGGCGCTGGTTAACCCCCCTTTAGTTTATTGTGCCTAGCACGCTGCCTTTCAGGGGGGAGGACAAGGCAGATATGCCGAGACGCATCAAGGCGCTGCTCGATCAGCTCGAGAGTGAGGTCGGCCGTTTCGCGGAGGCCAATGAGCAGATCGCAAAGCAGACCAATTTCCTGGCCCTCAACGCCACGATCGAGGCGGCGCGCTCCGGCGAGGCCGGCCGCGGCTTTGCCGTCGTCGCGCAGGAAGTGAAGGCGCTGGCCGGACAGGCGCGCGGCGCCTCCACCGATTTCCGTAAGCTGGTGATCGACCGGATCAAGACGGGTGCCGCGATTGCGGACAGTCTGGTCGAAGATATCGAGGGCAGCCGCCTTTCCGATTTCGCCTTCGCCACCGTCACCGCCTTCGCCCGCAACGTCTACGCCCGCAGCGGCGACATCCGCATCCTCGCCACCGACGCGGCCATCCTCGCCGCGGTGCGCTCGCCCGAAGATCCGGCGCTCGTCACCCGCGCCGAAGACCGGCTGCGCGCGGCGATGCGCTTTTCGCCCCATTATGTGAATTCCATGATCGCCACCCGGGCCGGCCGCGTCATCGGATCGGCCGACCCGCGCAGCGCCATCCTCGGCCTCGATCTCAGCGCCGAGCCCCAGTTCAACAATGTGATCGAAAGCCGCTCGGTGGACGATTGGTTCACCGACGCGGTGTGGGAAAACCCCTATGCCGGCGGGCGCCGCGTATTGATCTTCGCCTGCGGCATTCGCGCGCTCGAGAATGACGGCCGCCCGGCCGAGGGCTGCCTCTATCTCGAATATGATTGGGACCGGAACGCGGCCGACAAGCTGGAGACTTTGCTCTCCGGCGCGGACAAGGACCTGCGCGCAGCCACGATCCGCATCATGGAGCATGGCGGCCGCATCGTCGCCTCGACCGCTCCCGGCGAATTCGGCAAGCATTATGCACTCCCCGAAGGGCGCAGCGCGCGCGGCACGATCTCCTATTCGGACCGGGTCGTCGCCTTCGCCGATGCCGACGACCGCGGCGGCCGCAATTCGCTCAATCTCACCTGCGTCGTCGAGCACAAGTTCGCGACGATCCCGCAGGCCAGCGCCGCCTGAGCCGCAATCAGGCGCGCGGGCCGCGCCACGCGCTCCAGGCGACGGTCGCCCAGCCGGCGATCATCAGCATGCCGCCCAGCGGCGTCACCATGCCGAGCCAGCGCGCGCCGGTCAGCGCCATCAGGTAGAGCGACCCCGAAAAGACCAGAGTGCCGATTGCGAGCAAGGCGGCGGCGCGGCCCATCCGCGGCCACGGCGCCGCGGCCAGCGCCACCAGCCCGATGGCATGCCACATGTGCCATTGCACCGCCGTCTCCCACCAGCCGAGCGCGGCCGGATCGAGCATGTCCCGAAGGCCGTGCGCGCCGAACGCACCAAAGGCGACGCCAAGCGCTGCGAGAAGGCTGCCGGTGAGGAGGATGCGGCGCTGTTCAGGGAAGTCGGTCATCGGGGCGGCTTAAGCGCGCCGGGCCGCGGCCACAACAGCCGGACCGATCAGCGTCGGACAACAAAAAAGCCCCGACCGTTTCCGGCCGGGGCTCTTCTGGTGATGCTGTGATCCGTTTAGCGGACGGCGCCGCGACGGAACAGGTTGACGATCGCGAGCAGGATGACGGCGCCCAGGAAGGCGACCAACAGCGAACGCAGGTCAAGCGCGCCGCTCATGATGTTGCCGCCACCAAGCAGCGGCCCGAGCAGGACCGCGCCGAGCAGCGAGCCGATGATGCCCACTACGATGTTGAGGAAGATACCCTGCTGGGCGTCGGTGCGCATGACGATGCTCGCCAGCCAGCCGATAATGCCACCAATGATAAGCGCTAAGATGAGACCCATGGCGTTACTCCTCTGATCTGTTGCGGCCGAGCGTTTCGGTCGCGGCCTGATCATCAAGACGCATCGAGCCGGGAATTTGTTCCTGTGCCGGGGACGAAATGATCGGCGGCCCCGCGTCCTTCCCGCGGGCTATACTGGAGCGTTGCGCGGCGGGCGCGCCCTCAACTGGCGCGGCTGAAGGCGAGCGATCGGACCTGCCTGCGCCGCGGCGGCGGCATGTCGCATGCCTTGAAGTAAAGATGCGAAAGGAAGAGCACCAAAGAGGCGGTGTGGCAGAGATTGTCGAGCCGCTCGACATACCAGATGCTGAGCGGCAGCAGGCCGAGCAGGATGTGGCGGAATACCGATTCCCCCATGCGGGCCGTCTGCCGGCCGAGCGAGGAGCCCGCCTGGCGATAGGCTGCGCGGCGGACGCCGCCCATGAATGCCAGCCAGATGAAAGCGGCGAGCAGATCGGCGAAGATGGCGTCGTTCAGCCCCTTACCGGCAATCGTCAGCGCGACGCCGGCGAGATAGAAGGCTACGGTGCCGTTGAGGCACTCGATCGACAGGCGCCACTGATCAAGGCCAAAACGATGGCTGACCCAGCCGGCGACCGGCGAATAGACCTTCTCGATAATGCGGGTGTCGACGGGACTCATGATGGTTAATTTACCCACGGTGTTGCAGCGCACAATACAGAAAAAACCCCGACCCGCGGCTCCCCCCTGTGCAGCCTCGAAGCATAGCTTCCATGCGTTTCCAACCGATTAGCGCCGAAGGAACCCGAACATGCGGCTGCTCCCACTGCTCATCCTGCTCTCCGCCTGCGCCGGCGCAGACCCGCGCTCTTCGAGCGACACGGACGCGCTGGCGCTTGAGCTTTCAACCCGGACCGCCGGACCGGCGCAGGACTGCCTGCCGCCGGGGCGGACGCCGGGGCCCGACATCGTCGATGCGCGCACCATCGTCTATCGCGAACGCGACACTTTGTGGGTGAACCGCCTCGACGGCCCCTGCCCCGGGCTCAGTCGCCATTCCACTTTGGCGGTGGAGCCGCTGGCCGGACAGATCTGCCGCGGCACCCGCATCAGGGCGATTGACCCGGGCAGCAGCATGAGCGGGCCGACATGCGTGCTGCGCGCCTTCACACCCTATCGGGAGGCCGCGCAATGACGCGCAGCGCTCTTCCAACTGCCCGGAAATCCGACTAGTCTTGCCGCCGCGCTCCTTGTCCCGGGTTTCCTTATAGTGTCCGATCCTCGTCTAGCTCTCATGTCTCCGGAAGAGCTGAAACGGGCGATGACGAAGCTGGGCCTCAAGACGCAGAGCGACCTCGCAAATGCGATCGGCGTCAGCCGCTCGTCGGTCAGCCTGTGGCTGGACGGCAAGATCGGCGTGCCGCGACCGGTGGCGATGCTGATCCGCATGCTGGTGGCCGCGCAGCGCCGCGTCTACTGAGGCGCGTTCCGGCGATTTTCCGCCGGATACATCCAATACAAGCGGCGTTCAGGTGCAGTGCTCCAACAGACGCCGTTTCAGTTGCGTAAGGGTCTTTCATACATGTCGCGCCTTCCCCTCGCCCTCATCCTGCTCGCCGGCACCTCGCTCACTCCCGCCTTCGCGCAAGAAGTGACGCCCGTTGCCGAGGAGCCCGCCCAAGCGGTCGACGCCCCCGCGGAGCAGGCAGCAGCCGAGCAGGAAGCGGCCGAAGAAGACGAATATCTGGACGAAGAAGAAGGCGGCGAGCCGATCGTCGTCACCGGCCAGCGCGAGCGCGGCGCGGTGCTCGGCGACATCAAGCCGGATCTCCAGCTCGATCGCCGCGACATCCGCGCCTACGGCGCGAGCAACCTTGCCGAACTGCTGGACGCGCTGGCGCCCCAAACGGCGAGCGGCCGCGGCCGCGGCGGCGGCCGTCCGGTCGTCTTGCTCAACGGACGGCGCATCTCCGGCTTTTCCGAAATCCGCAACCTGCCGCCCGAGGCGATCAGCCGGGTCGACATCATGCCCGAGGAAGTCGCGCTGAAATACGGCTATCCGGCCGACCAGCGCGTCGTGAACTTCGTGCTGCGGCCGCGCTTCCGCGCCGTCACCGCCGAGGTCGAGGGCGGCATGGCGACTGGCGGCGGGCGCCAGAGCTACGAGGCCGACCTCAACATCCTGCGCATCACCAACAACGGCCGCTGGAACATCGATGCCGAGTTCGAGCGCGACACGGCCCTTTTCGAGAGCGAACGCGACCTCATTCAGTCGCCGCCGTCGCGTCCGTTCGACCTCGTCGGCAACATCGCCGGCACGCCGCTTGGCAGCGAGATCGACCCCGCCCTGAGCGCCGCGCTCGGCCAGCTCGTCACCGTCGCGGGCGTACCGGTCTCGGCCGCGGGGGGCGCCCCAGCGCTGAGCGCTTTCTCGGCGACCCCCAACGTCACCGACGACGGCCGCTTCCGCACTTTGCTGCCGGAGACCGACGCCTTCTCGGTGGCCGGGACGATCAACCGCACGATCTTCGGAGACGTCAACGCGACGCTCAACGCCCGCTACGAGCAGACGCTGAGCAAGAGCCGCTTCGGCCTCCCCTCGGGCGTACTGACGATCGGTGCCGACAACCCGTTCTCGCCGTTCGGTACCGACGTCGCGCTGTATCGCTTCGTCGAGGGACCGCGTCCGCTCACCCGTGAATCCGACAGCCGCACCGCCCACGTCGGCGCCGCGCTGAACGGCGACTTCCTGCCCTGGCGCTGGTCGTTCACAGCCAATTACGACCGCGTGCGCAACCTCGTCCACACCGACACCAATCTCGATTTCACGGGCGTGCAGGAGCGGATCGACGCCGACGATCCGGCGCTGAACCCGTTCGGCCCCTTCCCCGGCCTGGGCTTTGGGCCACGCGACCGCTCGCGCTCGGTCAACGAATCCGCCAATGCCGAGTTCGTAACCAACGGCCCGATCGCGGACCTACCGGCCGGCGACATCACCGCCAGCCTCAAACTCGGCGGTGAATTGCGCGGCTTCGACAGCGAGACGATGCGCGGCGGCTTCGAGCAAATCCGCGACCTTTCCCGCAACCGCGTCAACGGCCAGGCCAGCTTCGACATCCCGATCGCGCGGCGCAACCGCGACGTCCTCGCGGCGATCGGCGATCTCTCCGCCAACGCCAACTTCGCGGTCGACCACCTCTCCGATTTCGGCACGCTCAAGACCTACGGCTTCGGCTTGAACTGGTCGCCGGTCCGCGCGCTGCGCGTCATCGCCTCCTTCACGCAGGAAGAAGGCGCGCCGGGCATCCAGCAACTCGGCGACCCGGTATCGGTGGTCCCCAACGTCCGCGTGTTCGATTTCACGCGCGGCGAGACGGTCGACGTCAACCGTATCGAGGGCGGCAATCCGGACCTGCTCGCCGACAATCGCCGGGTGATGAAGCTCGGCTTCAACCTGCGCCCGTTCAGCGAGACCGACCTCACCCTCAACGCCGACTATAACCGCAGCCGCATCCGCAATCCGATCGCCGGTTTCCCGACCGCGACGCCGGAGATCGAGGCCGCGTTTCCCGAGCGCTTCGTGCGCGGCGGCGACGGCCGCCTGCTCCAGATCGACAGCCGCCCGGTCAACTTTGCCCGCTCCGACCGCGAGGAGATTCGGTGGGGCATCAACTTCTCCAAGCCGATCGCGTCACGTGGCGGCGGCGGTGGTGGCTTCGGAGGCGGCCGCGGCGGCTGGCGCCAGCGCGGCGAAGCCGGCGCCGGAGCATCCCCGGCCGGGCAGGTGCCGCCGCAGGGAACCCCTCCCGCGGATGGCCAGACTCCGCCGGCGACTCCGCCCGAGCGTGCTGCCGCGGCCCCCGGCGAAGGCCGGGCCGGGCCGGGCGGTCCGGGCGGCGGTCGCGGATTCGGGGGTCGCGGCGGCCAGGGCCAGGGCGGTCGCCTGCAATTCTCGCTCTACCATACGTGGCGGCTGCAGGATCAAATCCTGATCCGCGACGGCGTGCCCGAGCTCGACCTGCTCAACGGCTCCGCCACCGGCAATCGCGGCGGACAATCCGAACATCTGATCGAGGCGCAGGCGGGCATTTCGAAGAACGGCTTCGGCGCCCGTCTCAGCGCCAACTGGCAGAGCGGGACGAGCGTGTTCGACGATCCGGGCGCCGGCGCTTCGGCGGGCGCGCTGCGCTTCTCGGACTTCACGACGCTCAACCTGCGGCTGTTCGCCGATCTCGGCCAGCAGCGCAGCCTGGTGCGCGAATATCCCTGGCTGCGCGGCACCCGCGTCACCCTGCGGGTCAACAATCTGCTCGACAGCCGCCTGCAGGTCCGGGACGAGACGGGAGCGACCCCATTGAGCTACCAGCCGGCCTATCTCGACCCGCTGGGCCGCTCGGTCAGCCTCAGCATCCGCAAATTGTTCTTCTGACCAAAAAAAGGGGCGCCTCGCGGCGCCCCTTTCTGCTTAGTCGGCCACCGTCATGCCGGTGTGATGGGCGATGAAGGCCCACATGTCGGCATATTCCTCGATGATCTTGTCGGTCGGCTTGCCCGAGCCGTGGCCGGCGCGGGTCTCGATCCGGATCAAATGCGGCTTGTCGCCGGCCCGGGCCGCCTGCAGCGCCGCCGTATATTTGAAGCTGTGGCCCGGCACAACGCGGTCGTCGGTGTCCGCCGTCGTCACCAGCACCGCCGGATAGTCCGCGCCCGATTTGATGTTGTGGTAGGGCGAATAGCGCACGAGCGTCTTGAAATCGGCTTCCTCCGAGGGATAGCCGTAATCGTCGACCCAATAGCGCCCCGCCGTCCAGCGGTCGAAGCGCAGCATGTCCATCACGCCCACCGCCGGCAAGGCTGCCGCGAACAGGTCCGGACGCTGGTTGACGACTGCGCCGACGAGGAGGCCGCCGTTGGAGCCGCCCTGGATGGCAAGCTTGTCTTTGGTGGTGACGCCCTGCGCGATCAGATCCTCGCCCGCGGCGATGAAATCGTCGAACACGTTCTGCTTGTTCTGCAGGCGACCGGCATCGTGCCAGGCCTTGCCGTACTCCCCGCCGCCGCGGATGTTGGCGACAGCGAGCACGCCGCCCTGGTCGATCCAGGCGAGACGCGTCGGCGAGAAGCCCGGCAGCATCGGCACGTTGAACCCGCCATAAGCGTAGAGCAGGGTCGGCGCCGGGCCGGTCAGGCCCTTCTTCCTGACCAGGAACATCGGCACCTTGGTGCCGTCCTTCGACGTGTAGAAACGCTGGCTGACCTCATAAGCGGCTGGATCGAACGCGACCTTGGGCTGGGCCCAGGGCGTCGCTTGGCCGGTGGCCGCATCGTAGCGGTAGATGGCGGTCGGCGTCGCGAAGCTGGTGAAGGAGAAGAAGGTCTCCGGATCGCCGGCCTTGCCGTTGAAGCCGCCGGCCGAGCCGATGCCCGGGAGCGCGATCGTCCCCTTGGGCTTGCCGTCAAGCGTGTAGCGGCGCACCTCGGTCTTGGCGTCGACCATGTAGGAGGCGATCAAGGTGTTGCCGACGATCGAGACGCCGTCGAGCGTGGCCGCGTCCTCGGCGATGATCTCGACCGGCTGCGGATTGGCCTGGGCGACGTCGAGCGTGACGACGCGCAGCTTTGGTGCGTCCTTGTTGGTCGCCCAGAAGAACTTCGTCCCCTGGTTGCCGACATAGGACCAATTGTTCTCGAGCTTGTCGATCAAGGTCCGCGGCTTGGCGCCGGGCTTGGTCAGATCGATGAGGTTGATCGCATAGCGGTCGTCGGTGCCCTCGCTGGTGGTGACCACCAGCCATTTGCCGTCGTCGCTGACCTGCGGCCAGTGGCCGCGGCGCGGATGCTCGGGCGTCTCGTAGACCAATCGGTCGGCCGACTGCAGCGTGCCCAGCTTGTGGAAATAGATCTTGCTGTTCTCGTTGACCGACTGGAACTTCTGGTCCTCCGGCACCGCGGGGAAGCGCGAATAGAAGAAGCCCGAGCCGTCCTTGGCCCAGTCGACGCCGCTATTCTTGATCCACTCGAGCGTGTCGCCGGTGTCCTGGCCGGTGCGGGTGTCGAGCACCTTGACCGTGCGCCAGTCCGAGCCGCCGTCCTGGATCGCATAAGCGATGTAGCGGCCGTCCTCGGACGGCGCCCAGCTGGCGAGCGCGGTCGCGCCGTCCTTCGACCAGCCGTTCGGGTCGAGCAGCATCCGGCCCTCGCCGCCGAGCTGGTCGCGGACGAAGAGCACCGACTGGTTCTGGAGGCCGTCGTTGCGGGTGTAGAAATAGCGCCCGCCCTTCTTCACCGGCACGCCGAACCGCTCGTAATCGTAGAGCGCCTTCATCCGCTTGGCGAAGATGTCGCGGCCGGGAAGCGTCTCGAGATAGGCGCTGGTGACCCGGTTCTGCGCCGTCACCCAGTCGCGGACCTTCTGGTCGACGCGGACGTCGCCCTCGAGCCAGCGATAGGGATCGGCGACATCGACGCCGAACTGCTTCTCGACGACGTCCTGCCTGGCGGTGGCGGGATAGGCGATCCGGGCGGGAGCGGAAACCTGGGTGGCGGCGGGCGCGGCCTGGACGGCCTGGGTACCGGAAAGGGTCACGAGCGGGAGGAGAAGCAATTGCACATAGCGCATCAGATGGGCGGCCTTCGGACGATTTGAAAGGAGGCGGAGGCTAGGCCGCACTCCATCCACCTGTCTATATCGGAAGTTAGCCGTAGCGACCGGCCGAGGAATGAGCGCTGGGTCAGCCCCGAACGCGCCGCGCGCTGACGATGCGGACCGGCTTCACGATATGCTGGCCCATCGTATTGTGGGATCGACCGCCCGGATAGGTCGGCGCGGCCAGGATCTTGCGGATCACGTCCATCCCCTGGACCACGCGTCCGAACGCGGCATAGCCGGCGTAGCCGGGGCGAGCGTCGAGATAGCGGGCCGTCCCGACGGTCACGAAGAAGTCGCCCATCGCGGTCCCGGGCGCGTTGCGCGCCATCGAGACGGTGCCGTCGAGGTGGCGAAGGCCGGTGCGGTCGGTCGGCTCGTGCGCGATCGGCACCCGCGCCCGCACGACCTTGTGGTTGATGCCGCCCTGGACGAGGCCGAAACGCCCATCCTTCTTGTTGCGCGCGGCGCGGTAGAAGGTGGTGCCGTCGAACCTCTTCTCCTCGGCGTAGCGCAGGAAATTGCGGGCGGTGATCGGCGCGCGCTTCAGGTCGACCTCGATCACGATCGGCCCCGCCGTGGTTTCCAGCCGGACCCGGGCCGAAGCGGCGCGCTCGGCGGCATAGCCGGGAGCGGACACGAACAGGACGGCCAAGGCCGCCAAAGCGACGCACACGAGACGAATCATGCCCTTCGAGTAGCGAAGCGCGCGCGAACGAAAAAGCCCGGCGAAACACTCCGCCGGGCTTTCTGATTTTCACCCATCGTCGTCATTGCGAGCGGAGCGAAGCAATCCAGACGGGCTCCGCGCCGCTGGATTGCTTCGTCGCTTGCGCTCCTCGCAATGACGGTGCCCGATGCGCTAGCGCTCGAACGCCTTGGGCAGGTCCTTCTCGCCCGGGGTCAGATAGCGGTCGCGCAGCTTGGTCTGGCGGTTTTCCAGCGGCTGCTGGACGCCGTCGATCAGCATCGTCACCGGCGCCGAATCGAGCTCGAGCGGGTCGCCGTCCCAGATCACGACGTCGGCGCGGCGGCCGGCGCGAAGCGAACCGAAGTCGTTGCCCAGACCCATCACCTCGGCCGGCGCCGATGTTACCGCGGCAAGCGCCTCGCCCCAGCTGATTCCGGCCGCGCCGGGCACCTTCTGCAATGCGACGAGATTGCCCGCCGACTGCTTGGTGTTGCGAGGCTGGCCGCCGAGCTCGCCGATCGCGACCTTGACGCCGGCGGCCTTGAGGCGACCGTAATTGGACTGCGTCGCGCCCAGCGCCTCGAAGGCATAAGGCAGATCGGTCAGCGCCGGCGTCAGCACCGGCACGCCGGCCGCGGCGATCTTGTCCGCCACCAGCCAGCCCTCGCTGGCGCCGACCAGGATCAGCTTCAGGCTCGGGAATTCCTTGCGGAGGTCCAGCACCTGCAGGATGTCGCTGGCGCGCTCGACATGGACCGCGAGCGGCATCCGCCCCTCGACGACCGGCACCAGGGCCGCCGCGTCGAGCCGCATCAGCAAAGCATCGCTGTCCCGCCCGCCATAAGCGGAAGGGTTGCGCGCATAATCGCGCGCCTCGAGCATCGCATTGCGGAAGAAGACGAAGGTCGCGGCGCGGCTTCCGCCGGCCTTGCGCGCACCCGCCTCGCCCAATTCGACGAACTGGAACGCGCGTGGCTTGAAGACCGCATCGACGTCGTTGCCCATGTCGACCAGGGCGCCCTGGCCGGCAAAGATGTCGTTGCCGGCGTCTGGGGCGACGATCGCGCGCGTGACGCCGCGGCTGCGCGTGATCGCCAGTGCCGAGACGGCCGCATTGACCGCAGGCGCGACATCGATCGCCGCCGAGAAAGGCGACTGGTTCGCAACGCTGTCGTTGGCGTCGCCAACGCCCTCGACCTCGGTGAGGCCGAGGTTGGTCCAGCCGGCGACGAGGCCCGGCGTGACCCAGCGGCCCTGCGCATCGATGCGCTGCGCGTCGGCGGGGACGGTGACGCCCGCGCCTGCGGACACGATGCGGCCGTTGCGGATGAGGACGGTGCCGTTGTCGACCGGCGCGGAGCCGTCGCCGATGGCGACCTTGCCGTTGACGATGGCGACGGTCTGAGCGGCGGCAGGAGCGGCGGTGAGCGCGGTCGCGGCCGCGAGCAGGGTCAGGAGGCGCTTCACTTCACGTCTCCTTCGCCGGGCTGGCCGAGCTCGAAGTCGGTCACGGGGCGCCTCTTCGGATCGTTGGCGTCGTACATCAGGGCGCCGTCGATCCACACGCGCTCGGGGCGGGTGTAGACGCTGAACGGATCGCCGTTCCACAAGACGACGTCGGCCATCTTGCCGGGCTTCAAGCTACCGGTCTGGTCGGCGATGCCGAGCGCCTTGGCCGGATTGTAGCTGAGCCACGTCCAGGCGATTTCGGGCGCGATGTCGATGCCGATGCGCTTGCCGTCGCCCATCGCCTTGGCGGCTTCCTGATTGAGACGCTGGATGCCGTTCGCATCGTCCGAATGGACGATGGCGCACGCGCCGGCATTGTGAACGAGCGGGATATTCTCGTTGATCGCGTCATAGGCTTCCATCTTGAAGCCCCACCAGTCGGCCCACATCGCCGAGCAGGCGCCCGCGTCGCGCAGTTTGTCGGCGATCTTGTAGGCCTCCACCGCGTGGTGGAAGGCGGTAACCTTGTAGCCGAACTCCTTGGCCATATCGAGGACGAAGGCCATTTCGTCGGCACGGTAGCAATGGTTATGGACCAGGATCTTGCCGTCGAGCACGTCGACCAAAGTCTCCATGGCGAGGTCGCGTGCCGTGTTCGGGTCCTTGGCGACCTTGCGCTTATAGTCCTGCGCCTTGAGCCAGGTCTGGCGGTTGACCGCCATATTGCCCATGCGGGTCTGCGGCATCTGGTTACGGCTGCCGTAGACGCGCTTGGGATTCTCGCCGCAGGCCATCTTGAGCCCGTGCGGAGCGCCTGGGAATTTCATGCCCTGGACGGTGCGCGCCGGCACGTTCTTGAGTGTTACCGAGCGGCCGCCGAACAGATTGGCCGAGCCGGGCAGGATCTGCAGCGCGGTGACGCCGCCATTGGTGAGCGCGCGGGTGAAACCCGGATCCTGCGGCCAGACGGAATGCTCGGCCCAGACCTCGGGACGGACTGGGCCGGTCACCTCGTTGCCGTCGCTGTGCGCGTCGACGCCCGGGCTGGCGTAATCGCCGAGGTGGCTGTGGGCATCGATGATGCCCGGCGTCACCCACTTGCCGGCCGCGTCGTAGCGGGTCGCGCCGGCCGGGATCGGCGTGTCGGCGCCGCCGATCGCCTGCACCTTGCCGTCGGCGAGGATGACGGTGCCATTGTCGATCCGTTTGCCCTCGCCGTCGAGGACGGTCGCGCCGGTGATCGCCGTCAGCACGCCCGGAAAGGCGCGATAGGTCGATTCATAGACCGGCGAGGCCGGCTCCGCCGACGCGCGGGGCGTCGACGAAGCGGTCTCGGGTCGGTCGTTGGCACTGGTACAAGCGGAAAGCAGAGCGAGGCCGGCGACGCCGGCGAGCCAAGTCTTGTTCAATTATTCGCCCTTCGTGCCTTCGGGGTCATTGGCGCGGCCGAGCGGGTCGCGCCCTGCCTTCATCTCGTTGCCGGTGCGGGTACCGGCGGCTTCACGCTCCACGAGCTGCGCCTCGCCGGCCATGACGTCATGGCCATAGCCAACGCCTTCCTGCGCGTCCTTGCCGAGCGTCTCCAGGTGCATGCCCCGCTTCAGCCACGGCGACAACACCATCAGGACGACGCCGATCGCGACCGCAGTCCAGCCGATCGTGCCGAACACGCCCGCATAGGTGGCGAGCTGCGCCGCCGGATCGATGACGACGCCGCCGATGGTCGCGCCCGACGTCGCCTGCGCGACGAGGCCGGCCAAAGTGTGCGCCAGTGCCGAGGAGAGGAACCACACGCCCATCATCAGGCCGACGATGCGCGGCACCGACAGCTTGGTGATCATGCTGAGTCCCACGGGCGACAGGCAAATCTCGCCGGTCGTGTGGAGCAGATAGGCCAGGAACAGCCAGATCAGCGGCACGCGGAAATCGGGACCGGCGAAATATTCGATGCCGATCACGAGCACGAGGAAGCCGAGACCGGCCTGGACCAGGCCGAGGCCGAACTTCAGCGGCGTCGAGGGTTCGAGGCCACGCTTGCCGAGCCAGCCCCACATCGCGGCGAAGATGGGCGCGAGCAGGACGATCAGGCCCGGGTTGAAGAAGTTGGTCTGGGCCGCCGTCATCCGGAGGTCGCCGGCGATGGTGAGATCGCTGTTACGATCGGCGTAGAGCGTCATCGAGCTGCCGGCCTGTTCGAACAGGGTCCAGAACAGCACCGAGAAGATGATCAGCACGAGCGCGACGATCATGCGCGAGCGCTCGGCGCCCTTCAGCGCCACCCACGACCAGATCAGCATCGCCGCGAAGATCAAGGGCGCACCGATGGTGAGCATCAGCGTCACGATTTCGTGGCGCTGCACCAGCCACCAGGCCGGGAGCAGCATCAGGAAGCCGGCGACGTAGATCGTCCATTCGATGTTGAGGCCGACCGCGCTCTTCTTCTTGAGAACCTCGGGACGCAGCGGCTCCGCTTTGCCCATCAGGAACTTCTGGCCCCACAGGAAGGTGAGCAGGCCGGCGAGCATGCCGAAGCCGGCCAGGCCGAAGCCGTATTTCCAGCCATATTTGATGCCGAGATAGCCGCAGCCCAAAGTCGCGAGGACCGAGCCGAGGTTGATGCCCATGTAGAAGATCGTGAAGCCGCGGTCGCGACGGGGGTCATCGGGGGCATAAAGCGCGCCGACGATGGTCGAGATGTTGGCCTTGAGGAAGCCGACGCCGACGATGATCAGCGACAGCGACAGGAACAGGATCTGGACGTAGATCGGCTCCTGCACCGACCGGGTCGTGAACCCGCCGGTCGGCACGGTCGCCGGCAGGCCGACGGCAGCACCATTCTCGACGAGCATGCCTTCGGACGAGAAAGTCATCTTCGACTGCGCCTGGCCGTCGACGGACTTGATGAAGAGGTTGCGGTCGTCGCCGCGGCCATCGGTCACCACCTCATAGCTGGAGGCGCCGACGTCGACATATTGCTTCGATCCCGCCCCTTCGAACGCCATGCCGAAATGGCCCAGCACCAGCAAAACGGCGCCGATGGTAACGGCCTTGCGCGAACCGAGATATTTGTCGGCGATCAGACCGCCGAGCACCGGCGCCAGATAGACGAGCGAGGCATAGGCTGCGTAGAGGCCCTGCGCCTCGGTGTCGCTGAACAGGAAATGCTGCGTCAGATACAGGACGAGCAGGGCTCGCATGCCATAGAAGGAAAAGCGCTCCCACATTTCGGCGAAGAAGAGCACGGCCAGACCCTTGGGGTGGCCGAAAAAGCTTCGATCGTCTGAGGGAGCGTGCCGGTCGGGATAGGTCACGGTGGCCATCGGCGCGCTGACTCCAATACAGTTTAGGGCCGCCATAAAGGGAGGGCAGCCTCGATGGGCGGGCAGACTAACGCGTGGAACGCCGTTGTGAAGCGGATTGTTGCCGAGACGTGACGCTGCTAGCGGACTTGGCGATGTTCAACGACCGATCCTCCACCCTGTCGCTGCTGCGCACGCGCCGCTCGGCGCGACCGCGCGACCTCGTCGCGCCGGGCCCCGACGACGCCCAGCTCCGGCAGATTTTCGAAGCGGCGATGCGCGTGCCCGATCACGGCAAGCTCGCGCCGTGGCGCTTCGTCCACGTGTCCAAGGCCCAGCGCGGCGCCTTTCGCGACCTGCTGGAGCGCGCCTATCGGGAGGAGCATCCGACCCCCGGCCGGCTCGAACTCGAGGCGATCGACAAGTTCGCACACCAGGCGCCGACCCTCGTCGTCGCTCTTTTCGTCCCGGTCGTGCCGAGCAAGATCCCGCTCTGGGAGCAAGAACTGTCTGCCGGCGCAGCGTTGATGAACCTGCTGCTCGCCACGCACGCCTTGGGCTTTGCCGGCGGCTGGGTGACCGGCTGGGCCGCCAATTCCGCGACCGTCGCCCGCGCCTTCGGCCCCGAGGGTGCGCGGATCGCCGGCTTCGTCTTCATCGGTACGCCGGGTGCGGAGCTGGAGGAACGGCCGCGGCCGGACTATGACAAGATCGCCTCGGACTGGGTTCCGCACGACTGATCGCGGCCCGGGCTTTAGGCCTTGACCCCCTCGCTGTATTAGAACAGTATAGCGCCGATGAGCAACGACGACCGGCCGGTATATCTCCGCCTCCGCGATACGATCGCGGCCACCATTCTTGACGGCTCTGTCGGCGACGGCGACGCGCTCCCGTCGGTCCGCAGCCTCGCCGCCGAGCATGGCGCCAATCCGCTCACCGTCGCCAAGGCCTATCAGACCTTCCAGGACGAGGGGCTGATCGTGGTGAAGCGCGGCGTCGGCATGTTCGTCGCCGAGGGCGCGACCGCCAAGCTCCGCGCCAGCGCCCGCAAGGAATTCCTCGAGCATCGCTGGCCGAGCATCGCCGCCCATATCCGCCGCCTCGACCTCGACGTCGAGGATCTGGTCGAGCGCGCCCTCGCCTGAGCGAAACGGCTCAGGCCGCGAAGGCGTCTTCCGATATCGAGTAAAGCAGGTCGGCCGGAGCCATGGCCGCCGCTTTGAGGCCCTCCGCCTCCGGCACCATCTGGTCGAGGTAGAAACGCGCGGCTGCGCGCTTCATCGCCAGGAACGAGGGATCGCCCTCCCCGTCCAGCGCCGCATCGTGCTGGCGCGCCATCAGCCAGCCGGCGACCGCAACCGACAGCATCGTCAGGAACGGGTAGGAAGCGGCCATGCGGTCGTCGGCGTTTGCCGCGGCCAGATGCGCTCCCACCTGCTCACAGGCATCGACCAATGCCATCAGCGGCGCTTCCCCGGCAGCCTCGGCGCGGATGTCAGCGAACAAGCGGGCGAGCACGGCGCCGCCCTCGAGCCCGATCTTGCGCCCGACCAGGTCCGCGGCCTGGATGCCGTTGGTGCCCTCGTAGATCGGGGCGATGCGGATATCGCGCAGATGCTGCGCCGCGCCGGTCTCTTCGATGAAGCCCATGCCGCCATGGACCTGGATGCCGAGGCTCGCCACTTCGACCCCGACATCGGTGCCATAGGCCTTGACCAGAGGCGTCAGCAAATCGGCGCGCGCGCCGGCAGCGGCGTCGCCGAGATGGCGCCGGTCGGTCTGCCCGGCGGCATAATAAGCAAGCGCGCGGGAGGCCTGGGTGAGCGCCTTCATGCGCATCAGCATGCGCCGCACGTCGGGATGCTCGACGATCCGCACCGGATCGCGCCCCGCCCCGGCGCGCGCCGACTGGACGCGCTCACGGGCGTATGCGACCGCCTGCTGGGTCGCCGCCTCGGCGATCGAGACGCCCTGCAGGCCGACGTTGAGGCGGGCATTGTTCATCATCGTGAACATGCCGCGCATGCCGCCATTCTCGGCGCCGACCAGATAGCCGACGCATTGGTCGTGGTCGCCATAGGCCATGACGCAGGTCGGCGAGGCGTGGATGCCGAGCTTGTGCTCGATCGAAACGCAGCGCAGGTCGTTGCGCGGGCCGATCGCGCCGTCCGCGCCGACCAGGAATTTCGGCACGAGGAAGAGCGAGATGCCCTTCGTGCCCGCGGGCGCGTCGGGCGTGCGGGCCAGGACGAGATGGACGATATTCTCGGCGAGGTTATGCTCGCCATAAGTGATGAAGATCTTCTGGCCCTTGATCCTGTAGGTGCCGTCGGGCTGCGGCTCGGCCCGGGTCTTGAGCGCGCCGACATCGGAGCCGGCCTGCGGCTCGGTGAGGTTCATCGTCGCCGGCCATTCGCCGGAAACGATTTTCGGCAGCCATTTTGCGACCAGTTCCGGCGACCCGTGGGCGGGCAGCGCTTCGACCGCGCCGGCCGAGAGCATCGCCACCAGCGAGAAGCCCATGTTGGCGCTGCCCAGATCCTCGAGCACGACGGCGGCGAGGGTCAGCGGAAGCCCCTGCCCGCCATGTTCGATGGGGGCCGCCAGCGAGCCCCAGCCGGCTTCGACATAAGCGCGGTAGGCCTCTTTGAACCCGTCCGGCATCGTCACGCCTTCGGGCGACCATTGCGCGCCGACCTGATCGCCGATCCGGTTGAGCGGCGCGAATTCGCCCGCGGCGAAGGCGCCGATCCCCTCCAGGATCGCGTCGACGAGGTCGGGCGTGGCGTCGGCGAACGCGTTGTGGCCGGCCAGTTCGTCGATGCCGACGACGTGGCGGAGGAGAAAGCGCTGCTCGGCGACGGGCGGGGTGTAGGTCAAGGATCGGGTTCCAGTCTTGCGTGGCGGTAGCGGCGGCTATAGCGCGGCCCCATGAGCTCGCCAAACGCGCCTTTGGATACCCTAATCCGGCCCTACGGCAAGGCCGCGATCGCCGAAGCCGCGGCGCTCATCCGCGACGGTCAGCCGGTCGCGATCCCGACTGAGACGGTCTATGGCCTCGCCGCCGACGCCACCAATGGCAAGGCCGTCGCGCGCATCTACGCGGCCAAGGGGCGGCCGAGCTTCAATCCGCTGATCGTCCATGTGCCGTCGCTCGCCGAGGCCGAGACGATCGCCCTCTTCGACGAGACGGCGCGCAGGCTGGCCGAGCGCCATTGGCCGGGTCCGCTGACGCTGGTCGTGCCGCTGCGCCCGGACAGCGGCATTGCGACGCTGGTCACGGCGGGGCTGCCGACGATCGCGCTGCGCGTGCCGGCCCACCCGGCGATGCGCGACCTGCTCGCCGCCGTCGGCGGTCCCCTCGCCGCCCCGTCCGCCAATGCCAGCGGCGGGATTAGTCCCACGCGCGCCGAGCACGTCATGTCCAGCCTGGCGGGGCGCATCTCCCTCATCATCAATGGGGGCGCGACCGGTCACGGCCTGGAAAGCACGATCCTGGCGGTCACCGATGGCCGGGTGCGGCTGCTGCGCCCGGGACCGATCACGGAAGTTTCCGCGATTGGTGGTGAGACTGGCGGGATCGAGGCGCCGGGCCAGATGGCCAGCCATTACGCGCCGTCCAAGCCGCTCCGCCTCGAGGCCGAAACGGCCGCGCCTGGCGAATGGCTGATCGGCTTCGGCGCCATCGCCGGCGACAGCAATCTGAGCGAGTCCGGCGATCTCACCGAGGCGGCGGCGAAGCTGTTCGCATTGCTCCACGAGGCCGATGCCCAACCAAACGCCGCGATCGCGGTCGCCCCTGTTCCCGAAAACGGCCTCGGCGTGGCGATCAACGACCGTCTCCGCCGCGCCGCCGCGCCCCGCTAAGCGGCGGCGACGAGCGGGGCCATTCCCGCGGGCGACAGGATCTCGATCCAATAGCCGTCAGGATCCCGGATGAAGGCGATGCCCTTCATCTTGCCATCCTCCGGCCGCTTCACGAACGGCACGCCCAGTCGATCGAAGCGCGCGCAGGCCGCCTCGACATCGGGCACGCTGATGCCGAGATGGCCGAAGCCGCGCGGCTCCTCGTTGCCATTATGGTAGCCCGCGAAGGCCGCATCGCTCTCGGTGCCCCAATTGTGGGTGAGCTCGAGCGTCGTCTCGCGGGTGAAGATGTAGCGCGCCCGCTCGGCCGGGTCTTCCGGGACGGTTTCGCCATCCTTCAGATAGGCCAGGAAGTAGAGCGAGAAGCGCATCTCCTCGAAATCGAGCCGCTGGAGCAGGCTCATGCCGAGGACGTCGCGATAGAAAGCGACAGACGCCTCCGGATCGCGGACGCGCAGCATCGTCTGGTTGAGCGTGAAGCCCTCCGTCGCAGCGTCACGCATTACTGGGCGGCTTCCTGCCGCTTCAGCCGCGCCGCGAAGCTCTTGCGGAACTTCTGGAGCTTGGGCGCGACCACGGCCACGCAATAGCTGTTGTTGGCGCCCTCGCGCTCGAAATATTCCTGGTGGTAATCCTCGGCCGGCCACCAGTCGGAAAGCGGCTCGATCCGCGTGACGAGCGGCTGGTCCCAATCCTGCTGGGCGCGCTCGAGCGCTGACCGGGCGGCGGCCTCCTGCTCCGCATCGTGGGGGAAGATCGCCGAGCGATATTGGGTGCCGATGTCGTTGCCCTGGCGATTGAGCTGGGTCGGATCGTGGGTCGCGAAATAGATGTCGAGGACGTCGTCATAAGCGATGATCTCCGGATCGAAGGTGATCCGCACCGCCTCGGCATGGCCGGTGTCGCCGCCGCAGACCTGCTTGTAGGTCGGGTTCGGGACGGTGCCGCCGATATAGCCGCTCTCGACGCTGGAAACGCCGATCACGTCGTCGAAGATCGCTTCGGTGCACCAGAAGCACCCGCCCGCCAAAGTCGCCTGCTGTTCGGCCATGTCGTCCTCGCTTGGATTGGTTCGCGTCCCACATAGGGGCAGCGGCGGCCGATTATAATGGGGTCTTGGAAGCGTCCCCGCCCGCGCTCGGCTCCGCCGGGACATGCCCGCCGGGCAGCGTGAAGCGGAAGACCGCGCCCCCCTCCGGCCGGTTCTCGGCCCAGATCTTGCCGCCATGCGCCTCGATGATCGTGCGGCTGATCGAGAGCCCGATCCCCATGCCTTCGCTCTTGGTCGTCCGGAACGGCGAGAAGAGCGCGTCGGCCACTTCTTCCGACAGGCCGGTGCCAGTGTCGGCGACGCTGACCTCGACCAGGCCGCCGCCGACGGCGCGCGTGGCGATCGTCACTTCGCGCCGCGGCAGATCCTTCATCGCCTCGATGGCGTTGCGCACGAGATTGATCAGCACCTGCTGGATCTGGATCGAATCCGCTTCCACCCAGCGCGCGTCGGGATCGACGTGGATCTGGTGCGCGACGCCCAGCACCTGCTCGTCGATAAAGGCGAGGACGGCCGCCTCCTCGATCATCCGCGCCACATCCTCGGTCCGCACCGCGACGTTGCCCCGCGCAACCAGCTCGCGCAACCGACGCACGATATGGCCGGCACGAAGAGCGCTCGCCTCCGCAGCTTCGAGCGCGCCGACCACCTCCTCCGCATCCGGCTGGTCGGCCAGCAGCCGCTGGCTGCCGCGCAGATAGCCGGTGATCGCCGTAAGCGGCTGGTTGATCTCATGGGCGAGCGTCGAGGCCATCGCGCCCATCGCGCTCAGCCGCGAGACATGAATCAATTCCGCCTGGAGCTTGCGCAGCTCCGCCTCGGCGTGGCGGCGGTCGGTGATGTCGGCCATCGCCCCGACCGCCCGGATCGGATGGCCTTCATCGTCCCGGATCACGAACCCGCGGTCAAACACGTCGACATATTCGCCGTTGCCGGCGAGGAAACGATAGCCCGAGGACCAACGGTTCCGCCCCGCATTGATCGCGTCCCACATGACGTGCACCACGCGGGCGCGATCGTCGGGATGGAGGTGCTGCTCCCAATATTCGGAAGGGGTGTTCCCCTCGCCCCCCGGAAGGCCGAGAAAGCCCGAGGCGGCATCCGTCCACCAGATCGAATTGCCGATCAGATCATGGTCCCAGATCGCATCGTCGGCGGCGAGCGCGGCCATCCGGTAGCGCTCCGCGATCGCGGCGCGATGCTGGTCCGCGATCCATTGATCGTGGACGTCCTCCATCGTGCCGTACCAGCCGACGATGCGTCCTTTCTCGTCGGTGCGAGGCGCCGCCCGGGCAAGGAAGCGCCGATAGCTGCCGTCGTCCATGCGCAGGCGCATCGCCACCTGGTGCCGCCTCAAATCGGCGCGGGCAGCGTTCCATTCCGCCAGGACCCGGTCGACATCGTCGGGGTGAATGGCTTCGCGGGCCGGCTGCGTCGGATCGAGCTTCGTCAACTCGTAGAAGCGGGGGCTGACGGTCAGGATCGCGCCCTCCGCATCAGCGGTCCAGACGATCTGCTGGCTGAGTTCGAGCGTGTAGCGATAAAGCTCCTCGCTCTGGCGCAGGCGTTCGACAGCCTCCTGCAGCGCGCGGGTGCGTTCCTCGACCCGCGCCTCGAGCAAGGCGTTTGCCTCAGACAAGGCCGCCTCGCTCGCTTCCTTCTGTTCGAGATAGGCGCCAGCCTGCTTCTGGCGGTCGCGCAGCCGCAGCGCCTTGCGCACCTCGTTCCGCAATATCGGGGCATGGACCGGCCGCTCCACGATCGCGACGTGGCCGAGCCGATCGAGCGCTTCGGCGACCTGATCCACTTTCTCGCGCGAGGCGATCAGGACGAATGGGAAATCCAACCATGAAGGCTGGTCCGCGAGTACGCGCACCAGCGCGGCCAGATCGAGCGCGAGCAGCGCCACGCCGGTCAGCACGGCGGCCTCGAAGCGGGCTTCGGCGATGCCCCTCAGCAACTGCTCGGGCGAAACGAACAGGCATTCGCAATCCCGCTCGCAGACGATAGCCCGGATCGACTCGCAGTCCTCGTCCGCGGCCAGAACCGCGACCCGATATCCAATGCGTTCAGATTGGGGACGGTCGCTCATCGCTCGCAGTCCCGCCGTGCGGTGAATCCAGCCGCCAGCATAAAGCGCACGGCCGCTTTTGTCAGGTGTCGCTCTGTTCGAGCGGTGCGAGCTCAGCCTGCACCGCCAACGTCAACGCCTCGGCAAGGCTGCCGACCTGAAGCCTGTCCATCATATTGGCGCGGTGCATCTCAACCGTGCGCAGGCTGATGTCGAGGTGGCGGGCGAGCATCTTATTGGGGAGGCCGGCCATCAGGCCCTGAAGCACTTCGCGTTCGCGGGTGGTGAGATGGCTGATGCGCTCGCGCGCGCTGCGCTTACGTTCGGCCTTCTCGCCGCGATCGCGCAGCAATTCAAAGGCGCGCTCGAGGCTGCCGAGCAGCACTTCTTCCTCGAACGGCTTCTCGATGAAGTCGATTGCGCCCATCTTCATCGCGCGCACGGCGACCGAGACCTCGCCATGGCCGGTCATGATGATCACCGGCCAGTCGATGCCCTTATTCTCGAGCTCGGCCATGACCTGGAAACCATCGACTTCGGGCATGCGGATGTCGAGCAGCACGCAGCCGGGCTCGAGCTCCTCGAGGCTCTCCAGAAAGTCGGTCCCGCTAGCGAACGGCCGGGATTTCAACTCGGTCGTGCCAAGCATGAAACTGATCGATCGGCGCACATCGCGATCGTCGTCCACCACATAGACGTATTGAGATGACAGGGTAACTTCCTTCGGGAACGCAGCTTCAGCCAGCACGCCTGCGATAATGGGGCTCTGCGCCGCCAAGTCAACCGGGCTCGTTCGCGAAAAATGGCGAAAATTAGCGGAAAAGGCGGGGTCCCGGAACAATGCGGCGGCGGGAGTGGGGGTCCCGCCGCCTTTTGTGCATCAGGACCAGTTGATGCCCCGCCGATAAACACCAGCAGCCCCGGTCGACGCAAGCAATACTAATACCGTAGTAACCGCAGAAACGACCGTTACTTGCCCAACTCAAGTGATACCATAGTGTTTACACGGTAAGTTCGCGCTGTTCTTTTGCCGGTCTGCTTCGATCTTTCGGCGCCGCCGTCCAGTCGGTCGGCGCGGGCCTGCGACTCGGATCGCCTCAGCCGGCCTCCGGCAGCTTTTGCTTCACGCGATCCATCGCGGCCCAAGGGTCCTTGCTGCCCGCGACCCGCTTCGGGACAGTGCGGATCGTGAACTCCGCCGGCGCCAGCGAGTCGTCCAGTTCGTCCCATTCGAGCGGAAGCGCGACCGGCGCGCCGGGGCGCGAGCGCGTCGAATAAGGCGCGACCGCCGTCGACGTGGGATCGTTGCGCAGATAATCGATGAAGATGCGGCCGACCCGCTCGGCCTTCGAAATCTTGGTCAAATATCGGTCCGGCGCGTCGGCGGCCATGCGCTCGGACAGGCTTTTGGCGAAGCCCTTCACGCTCTTCCAGTCGGCGACGGGGTCGATCGGCACGACGACGTGCAGCCCCTTCCCGCCCGTCGTCTTGACGAAGCTTTCGAGGCCCAGCCCGTCCAGCCGGTCGCGGACTTCGAGGGCCGCCCGCACGACATCGCCGAAGTCGAGGCCCTCGGCCGGATCGAGATCGAAGATGACCCGGTCCGGCCGGTCGGGCCGCTCCACGGTCACGCCCCAGGGATGGATCTCCAGCACGCCCATCTGCACCATCGCGATCAGACCCGCGACGTCCTCGAGATAGAGATAGGGCTCGTCAAAGCCCGGGACCTTTACTTCGCGCAGCTGCTCGGGGACGCCCGAGCCGGCGTGGCGCTGGTAGAAGCATTTCTTCTCCTGGCCGGTGGGACAGCGCACCATCGTCACCGGGCGGCGCGCGACATGCGGCAGCATCCTGTCGGCCACTGCGCAATAATAATCGGCGAGTTCGCCTTTGGTGATGCCCTGATCGGGATAGAGGATCTTGTCGGGATTGCTGAGACGCACCCCTTCGACGATGCGTTCGCTCATGTCGCGCCCTCCAGTTCGGCGATCAGCTCGGCCGGACGCGCCTCATGCTCGAGCTGGTCCATCCCGCATTGGGTGGGCGCCTTGTCGGGCCGCCAGCGCAGGAATTTGGTGCCGTGGCGGAAGCGGTCGCCGGTGACGTGATCGTAGCGTACCTCGGCGACCAGTTCCGGGCGCAGCGGCTGCCAGTCGGCCGAACGGTCCGTGCTCCAGCGGCTCGGGCCGCCGGGGGCATTGCCGGTGAAGCCGGGCGCTTCGACCAAAGCCTCGAGTTGCTTCGTCAAGGCGGGCCGCTGCGCGGCGGGAATGCCGGAGGTGAAGCCGACATGGTCGAGCTTTCCCTCGTCATTGTAGAGGCCGAGCAGGAGCGAGCCGACCTCGGCCTTGCCGGTGGCGTAGCGGAAGCCGCCGACGACGCAGTCGGCCGTGCGCATCTGCTTGATCTTCAGCATCGCCCGCTCGCCCGCCTCGTACTGCCCTTCGTGCCGCTTGGCGACGACACCGTCCAGCGCGCCGCCGGCGGCATCGAGCCAGGCCTGCGCCGCCGCTTTGTCCAGGGTGAAGGGCGAAAGCTGCAGCGCCGGCTCCTTCTCCGCGCGATGGAAGCGCTCGAGCGCCTCGCGCCGCTCCGCGAGCGGACGATCGACCAGACTCTCGTCGCCGATCGCGAGGCAATCGAACAGCATCAGCTGCGCCGGGGTCTCGCCGGCGAGCTTGCGAATCCGGCTCTCGGCCGGGTGGAGGCGCATCTGCAGCGCTTCGAACGAGAGGATGCCGCCGATCGGGATGATGAGCTCGCCGTCCAGCACGAAGCGGTCGGCGCGCAGGCCGGCCATTGCCGCCACGATTTCGGGGAAGTAGCGGCCGAGCGGCTTTCCGGCCTTCGACTGCAGCTCGACGGCGGCGCCGTCGCGGAAGACGAGGCAGCGAAAACCATCCCATTTGGGCTCGAACTGCCAGCCGCCGCCGTCGGGCAGGGCATCGACGAGCTTCGCCTCCATCGGCGGCAGTCCGGGCGTTACCGGGATCGTGTCGAACGCGGCCATGGCGTACAGACGCGTCTGAATTGCCGGGGTTCCGAACGGACGCTCAACGATCAGAGAGTCGCGATTGCGATGAAGCGCGGCTCCGGCGGGACGATGCGAGGATCCCAGTATTACCTCTTAATTGAGGAGAAACCCTTTGAACTTTAAAAGGAAGGTGAGATTTTCCGGGGAGGCTCGAACCATTCTTACGCGCAGGAACATTCTACAGGCAGGGGCCGCGGCCGGTCTTGCCGCGACGCTGGCGCGCCCGACCGTGGCAGCGACGGTGGCGCCGTTCGAGCCGCAGATCGATCCCAAGCTCAAGGCCCGCGCGCTGCTCGCGCTCGAAGCCAAAAGAGCGAGCATCCGCAACGCCGACGTGATCGGGATCACCGATTTCTCGCGTCCGTCGCGCGAGGCCCGCTTCTACCTGGTCGACGTGCGCAGCGGCCGCGTCACCAACCATCTCGTCGCCCATGGCCGCGGCTCGGACCCGAGCCATCTCGGCTGGCTGCAGAGCTTCTCGAACGAATATGGCTCGGAGGCGACGTCGCGCGGCTCCTACGTCACCAGCGAATATTATACCGGCAAATACGGCTATTCGCTGCGCCTCAAGGGCCTCGACCACAGCAACAACAATGCCGAGGCGCGCGCCATCGTGGTCCACAGCGCCTGGTATGCCGAGCCCAAGGTCGTCCAGGAATATGGCAAGCTTGGCCGCAGCGAGGGCTGCTTCGCTTTGTCCGCGGCGAGCCATGCCGAAGTGCTCGCGCGCCTCGGCCCCGGCCGCCTGCTCTACGCCGACCGGGTCTGACCGTCCGGCTCTGAACGCAAAAAGCCCCGGCCTCTCAACGGAGAGGCCGGGGCTTTTTCGTTGGCTCAGTTGCTGGCGGAGGCCAGCGCCGTGCCGTTGCGGTCGTTGAGCGCGACGACGACCTTGCCGTCGCGGCCGTAGACATCCTTATATTCGAGGATGCCCTGGTTATCCTTGGCTGCCGCCGCGGTAAAATAGGTGATGTAGACCGGCATCGGCGCGGCCGCATTGGCCTGCACCGTCTTGCCCGAGGCCACCGTCGCGTCGATCTTCGCGCGATCCCATTCGGGATTGTTGAGCATGATCTCGGCGAAGCCCAGCGGATCTTCGGTGCGGATGCAGCCGTGGCTGAACGCGCGCGCGTCGCGCTTGAACAAGGCCTTGGACGGCGTGTCGTGCAGGTAGATGGCGTAATTGTTGGGCATCACCACCTTCATCCGGCCGAGCGAATTGCCGGGGCCGGGCGGCTGGCGATAGCGCACGCCGTTGCCGCTCTTGACCGTGACATAGCCCTTCTTGCCGCGGACTTCCGGGGCGATACTCTGCGGCACTTCCCACCAGGGATTGAGGATAACGCCGGTGACGGTGGCGCTCAATTGCGGCGTCGCGGTCTTGGGCGCGCCGACCACAGCGCGGCGGCGGGCGACGACATGGCCGTCCTCGACCAGGGCGACGGTGTAAGCCGGCACGTTGACGATCAGGTAGCGCTCGCCGAGGTGGCGCGGCAGCCAGCGCCAGCGGTCGAGATTGACGCGCACCTTGTCGAGCGTCGCCTTGTCCTTGACGTTGGCGAGCACCTGCTTGAGCTCGGTATATTGCGGATGGGTCGGCAGCAGCGAATTGAGCGAATCGGCGACGGTGCCGTTGGCGACCGCACGCTCCATCATCGCATATTGCTCGTTGCCGTTGAGATCGGGGTCGACCATGTGCCAGTCGACCCGCGTGTCGCCGCGGGCGTGGCCAAGCGCGAGATCGGACGAGAGCCGCAGGAAGACGTCGGTCGCGACCCGGCTGAGGAGCGCCATGTCGGGACCGGTGAGGGCCGCGCGCAGCTGGGCGTCGCTATAATCGGCCGGATCCAGCCCCTCTTCGCCGACGCGCTCGACATAGACGAGAAGTTCGCGGGCGGCGGACTTGGTCCATTGCACCGCGGCCGCCTGGTTCTGGAGCGCGCGCAGGGCCTTTTCCGATTCATCGATCGGGGTGGCCGGGGCCTCGCCGGTGGCGATCTGCTCCGCGGTCGGCTTCTCGCCCTGCTGGAGTTGCGCCAAAGCGGGCGTCGCGCCGGCAGCGAGCAGAAGGGCGAGCGAAGATTTGAAATTGCTGTGCATATCGGTCCTTTAGCGCAGCCCTTTGGCCCAAACCAGCTTTCCCCAAGCTGACTGGGATCGCCCTACCCCGATTGGCGCACGGCGCACAACTTGCTGAACACGCGCGTTATTGTGCAATCTGAACGCGGAAAGCGCGCGATCGCCGCAAGGGCCACGAATATTCCACGCCGGCCTCTACAAAAAAGGGGCGGCCGCATCGGGCCGCCCCTTCCTCTCGCGCGACGATCAGGCGCGGCCGATCGGCGCTCCGTTAGTGCGGTGGATCCAGCCGAAATAGGCCGCGACCGCGGCAAGCAAAGCATGCAGCCAGATGTCGTTGCCGTAGAGAGGCACGAAACCGAACAGGGTGTTCAGCCCGGGGATCAATCCGAGGATGACGAGCAGCGCATAGATGATCGCCACGCACCGCGCATAAGTCACGGCGCCGGAAACGCTCTTATAAACGAGCAGCCCCCAGATCCCGAACAGGATGTGCACCAGATTATGCAGCAGGTTGATCGGAAACAGGCCGAGCAGGTCGCCCCGGAACGCGTCGACGGCAAGATCGGGATGGCCAGGGCCATGGGCGTGAACAAGTCCGGGCACGAAGCCGAGGATGCCGATCAGAAGAAAAACCACACCGAAAACAAGCGCAAAGTTACGGGTGTTCATGAATGCCTCCCTGTTTATCCCATTGAAGCGTTACACGGTCCCGCTTCTTCTTACGCTGCTTTCCACTCCGAAACTACTGGTGTGACGAACCTTCGGGGAGCGCGAAACTGATGCCCTGCGCCAGCGGCAGCTCCCGACTGTAATTGATCGTGTTGGTGGCGCGGCGCATGTAGGCGCGCCAGGCGTCCGAGCCGCTCTCGCGGCCGCCGCCCGTCTCCTTCTCGCCGCCGAACGCGCCGCCGATCTCTGCGCCCGATGGACCGATATTGACGTTGACGATGCCGCAATCCGAGCCGGCGGCGGACAGGAAGGTCTCGGCCTCGCGAATGTCGTTGGTGAAGATCGACGAAGCGAGGCCCTGCGGGGCCGCATTGTGCGCCGCGATCGCTTCGTCGAGTGCCGCATAGCGCATGACGTAAAGGATCGGCGCGAACGTCTCGGTCAGCGTGATTTCGGTCTGGCCGGGCATTTCGACGATCGCGGGGCGGACGTAGAACGCCTCCGGTCCTTGCTTCTCGAGCAGCCGCTGGCCGCCCTCGATCTGGCCGCCCTGCGCGCGCGCCTCGGCGAGCGCCACCTGCATCGCCTCAAACGCGGCAGCGTCGATCAACGGCCCGACCAGGGCCCCCTCCTCCAACGGATTGCCGACCGGAACCTGCGCCCACACATGCTTCAGCCGCGGCACCAGTGCGTCGTATATTTGCTCATGGACGAACAGGCGGCGCAGCGTCGTGCAGCGCTGCCCCGCCGTCCCGACCGCCGCGAACGTGATCCCCCGCTCGGCCAAAGCAAGGTCCGCGGAGGGCGCGACCACCATGCCGTTATTGCCGCCAAGCTCGAGCAGGGTGCGACCGAAGCGGGCGGCAACGCGCGGCGCCACCGCCCGGCCCATGCGCGTCGAGCCTGTCGCCGAGACGAGCGCGACGCGGGGATCATCGACCAAGGCTTCGCCGGTCTCGCGACCGCCCTGAACCACCTGGCTGAGGTGGGCCGGAGCGTCTCCGAACCGCTCCATCGCCCGCTCGAACAGAGCCTGCACCGCCGCTGCGGCGAGCGGCGTCTTTTCCGACGGCTTCCACACGACCGCATCGCCGCAGACGAAGGCGAGGCAGGCGTTCCACGCCCATACCGCCACGGGAAAATTGAACGCCGAAATCACGCCGATCACGCCGAGCGGATGCCAGGTCTCCATCATCCGGTGGCCGGGCCGCTCGGTGGCGATGGTGAGGCCGTAAAGCTGGCGCGACAGGCCGACCGCGAAGTCGCAAATGTCGATCATCTCCTGGACCTCGCCGAGGCCCTCCTGGAGGATCTTGCCGGCCTCCAGGCTGACGAGCCGGCCGAGCGCCTCCTTCTCCGCGCGCAGGACCTCGCCGAACAGGCGGACCAGTTCGCCCCGACGCGGCGCCGGCACCGACCGCCAATGGAGGAAGGCGCCGTGCGCGCGCCGGACCGCGGCTGCGACCGCCGCGGCGTCCTGCGTGACGACGCTGCCGATCACGGCGCCGTCGATCGGCGAGCGCGACTCCAGGTCGCCCCCCTGCACCGGCGGCAGGCCGAGCCGTTGCCACAGCGTGCGCATCTCGTCGCGGGAGTCGAAGCCGGAGCGGTTCATGTCAGTCCTCCACGCGGGCGATCAGAGCTTGTGCGGCGGCCGGAGCACGGACCTTGGCGCCGCTGATCACGAAGATGTAGGTGTCGCGCGGCACGGCCGGCGCCGGGGCCTCGGCGGCATAGGGAAAGCCGGGCCGGCTTTCGCCGCGCGCCCAGCCCTGCGCGACCTCCGCCCAGCGGTCGAGTTCCGCCTCGGAATAGCCGGCGGGCTCCTCCTCGCGCGACCGCTGCAGCCGCGCATAGACGAAGTCGCCGGAGATATCGGCGATGCACGGATAATTGTCGGCATCGGCGAAGACGATGGCGACCCCGGCCCTGCGCGCCATCTCGACGAAGCGCGCATCGCGGAAGCTCTCGTGCCGAGGCTCGACCGCGTGGCGGAGCTTCACCCCGTCCTGCTCAGGCGGCAGCAGATCAAGAAACGCCTGAAAATCCTCGGGGTCGAACTGCTTCGTACCCATGAACTGCCAGAGGATCGGGCCGAGCTTGTCGCCGAGCTCGGTGAGGCCCTGCGCGCAGAATTTGGCGATCGCCTCGCCACCCTCGCCCAGCCGCTTGCGATTGGTGCAGAAACGCGAGGCCTTGACCGCGAACTGGAAGCCGTCCGGCACGGTCTGCGCCCAGCGCGCGAACAGATCCTTGTTCTGCAGCTTGTAATAGGTCGCGTTGATCTCGATCGCGGTCAGCGCGCGCGAGGCAAATTCGAGCTGCCGCGTCTTGGGCAGCTTTTCGGGGTAGAAAGTGCCGCGCCAGGGATCGAAATCCCAGCCGCCTATGCCGACCCGGATTCGCCTGTCCTTCGCCATCCCTTCCTCCGCCGCCCACCACCGAACTTGCCGCGCGCGCGGAAACCCCTAATTGGGAGGTAACAGAATAGAAAGCGCGCCCGTGGCTTAGCCGCCTTATGACCCCATCCGACGATCATACAAACCCGCCGCATTCCGACGGCGCGAAGCGCGCCGCCGGCGCGCCCGTGCCGCCGTCCGCGATCCGCGTGATGATCGTCGACGACGAGGAGATGATGCGCGCGTTGGTGCGCCGCACCCTCGAGAAGATGGGCTTCACCCAGATCTATGCGGCGCGGGACGGGGCCGAGGCGCTGCCGCTCGCGCAGTCGCAGCGGCCCGATCTGATCATCGCCGATTACGACATGCCGAAGATGCACGGCCTGCAGTTCCTGAAGGCGGTCCGCCAGGACTCCGCGCTCGACAAGACCGGCTTCATCATGCTGAGCGGCGCCGCCAACGAGGCGGTCGTTGAGAAAGCCGACGAGCTCGGCGTCAACAGCTTCATATTGAAGCCGTTCTTCCCCGAGGACCTGAAGCGCCGCATCGAGGCGCTGTTCCTCGAGCTTACCGGATCGGCGATCGACTGGACGGCCGCGGCCTGACGGCCGCGCGGTTCCCGCCTCGGGTCAGCGCGCTTTGGCGGCGGTGACGATGATCTCGACCTTGTAATCAGGCGTGGCCAGCTTGGCCTCGCCCGTCGCGCGCGCGGGCGCCGGAGAGCCGGCGATCCAAGCGTCCCACACCGCGTTCATCTCGGCGAAGTCGGCCATGTCGGCGAGCCAGATCGTGGCGTGGAGCAGGTGGTTCTTGTCGCTGCCGACCTGAGCGAGAATGTCCTCGATCTCGGCCAGCACCGCCTGGGTCTGGGCGGTGACGCTCTCGCCGGGCGCGCCGACCTGGCCGGCAAGGTAGATAGTATCGCCATGGATGACGGCCTGGCTCATGCGCGGCCCCTGGTCGAAGCGGGTGATCGTCATCTCAATGTCTCCTGTGGGTCAGTAGCGGCTGATCGAAAGGTCGTTGGTGCGGATCGCGGGCGCGCGGCCGCTCATCATGTCGGCGATGACATGGCCCGATCCGCACGCCATCGTCCAGCCGAGCGTGCCGTGTCCGGTGTTGAGGAAGAGGTTGGAATATTTGGTGGGGCCGATCACCGGCGTGCTGTCCGGGGTCATCGGCCGCAGGCCCGACCAGAAGCTCGCACCTGCATCGCCGCCCGAGCCGGGAAAGAGCGAGCGCGCCGAATGTTCGAGCGTCGCCTGCCGCGCCGGCCGCAGGACATTGTTGTAGCCCGAAATCTCGGCCATGCCGCCGACCCGGATGCGATCGCCGAGCCGGGTGATCGCGACCTTGTAGCTCTCGTCGAGCACCGTCGAGACCGGCGCGCGCGCCTCGTCGACGATCGGCATGGTGATCGAATAGCCCTTCACCGGATAGACCGGCAGCCGGATGCCGACCGGCGCGACAAGCAACGGCGAATAGCTGCCCATCGCCACCAGGAAAGCGTCGCCCTTCAGATCGCCGCCATCGGTCTCGACATGGCTGACCGCGCCGCCCGATCGGACCAGCCGCCGGATCGCGGTGCCGAAGCGGAATTCGACGCCGCGCGCCTCGGCCATCCCGGCAAGCTTGTTGGTGAATTTGAAGCAGTCGCCGGTCTCGTCGAGCGGCAGCCGCAGCCCGCCGACGAACGGCACGTCGCTATAGGCCAGGCCCGGCTCGGCGGCGATGCAGCCGGCCCGGTCGAGCAATTCGAACGGCACGCCGTCGGCGCGCAGCACCTCCATGTCGGCGTCGGCGCCGTCGAGCTGGCTCTGCTTGCGGAACAATTGCAGCGTGCCCTGCGCGCGCTCGTCATAGGCAATGCCGGTCTCGGCGCGCAGCGCGATCAGCTGGTCGCGGCTGAACTCGGCGAGCCGGACCATCCGCTCCTTGTTGGTGCGATAGGCATCGGCCGTGCAGTTCATCAGCATCGCCGTCAGCCAGCGCACCATCGCCATGTCGAGCTGCGGGCGGATGATCAGCGGCGCGTGCTTCATCATCAGCCAGCGCGCCGCCTTGGCCGGGATGTTGGGCGCCGCCCAGGGCGAGGCGTAGCCCGGCGAAATCTCGCCGGCATTGGCGAAGCTGGTCTCCAGCGCGGGCCCGCCCTGGCGGTCGACGACGACGACCTCGTGCCCCGCCTGCGCCAGATACCAGGCCGAGGTGACGCCGACGACGCCGCCGCCCAAGATGATGATACGCATCAGAACTGGTCTCCGTCGGGCGCAGCGGCGCCGCTCACATGGTAGACGCGCGCATAGCGATGGCCGAGCCGCGTCAGGATTTCATAGGCGATCGTGCCGGCGTCGCGCGCGACGTCCTCGAGCGACTGGTGCGGGCCGATCAGCTCGACCGGGGCGCCGGGATAGAGCGCGTCGGCGGGCGCGTCGGTCACGTCCACCGTCATGCTGTCCATCGACACGCGCCCGGCGATCGGCACGCGCGTGCCGGCGACGAAGGCCGAGCCGCGATTGGCGAGGTGGAACGGCCAGCCATCGGCATAGCCGACGGGGATCGTCGCCAGCACAGTGTCGCGCGCCGCCGTGAAGGTCAGCCCGTAGCCGACCCCCGCCCCGGCGGGAATCGTGCGCAACTGGGCGATCCGTGCCTCGAGGCGGACGACCGGCCGCATCGGATTGGGGCCCTCTTCGAGCGCCGCGCCGCCGTAGAGCGCGATTCCGGGGCGGGCGAGGTCGAAATGCGTGTCGCGGCGGGTGAGCGCCCCGGCCGAATTGTCGAGCGCGCGCTTGACGTCCGGAAAGCCCGCGCAGAAACGCTCGAAGCGCGCGCGCTGCATCGCATTGGCCGGATGATCGGGGACATCGGCGCAGGCAAAATGGCTCATGATGAAGCGCAGCTCGACGCCGTCGAGCCGCTCGGGCTCCGAGACCAGCCGGGCCGCCTCGTCCTCGGCCAGGCCGAGCCGCGACATCCCGCTGTCGACCTGCAGCACCGCCGGAAGCTTGCGGCCGGCCGAGCGGGCGAGCGAAGCCCAGCGCTCGAGCTGGTCGAGCGCATTCAGCACCGGGATCGCCCCCGCCTCGGCGCAGGCCGCCTCGGCGCCGGGCATCAAGCCGTTCAAGACATAGAGGGCGGCGCCGGCCGGCAATTCCCCCTGCAGCGCCGTGGCCTCGGACAGATGCGCGACGAAGAAATGGCGGCAGCCCGCCGCGGCGAGCGCGCGCGCGACCGGGACCGCGCCGAGCCCGTAGGCGTCGGCCTTGACGACGGCGGCCGCGACCGCGGGCGCGGCGCTGGCCCCGATCGCGCGCCAGTTCGCGACCAGCGCATCGAGGTCGATATGTAACGTCGCCCCTGCTTGAACCGCATCGACCATGGCTGACCCCCGGATTGCGCCCCAGCATAGTGAGACAGGCGTCGAATATGGGGCGAATCATTCGAACCGCCTTGCCAATTCGCCGGCCGGGCGCTTAGCCCATGCCGCGACACGGGAGAATATTCGATGAGCCTCGATTCCAAGGATCGCGCGATATTGCGGCTGCTGCGGGTCAACGCGCGGCTGACCCATGCCGAGATCGGCGAGGAGGTCGGCCTCTCCCCTTCCGCCTGCCACCGTCGCATCAAGCAGCTCGAAGCCGACGGCTATATCGGCGGCTACACGATCGTGCTCGGCCGCAACGACGGCGCCGACGCGCGGGTCAACATGATCATCCAGGTCACGCTCGAGCGCCAGACCGAGGAATATCTGACCCGCTTCGAGCGCGCCGTGCGCAAATGCCCCGAAGTGAAGGAATGCTTCCTGGTCTCGGGATCGTTCGATTACTGGCTGCGTGTCGAGGTGGAAAGCGCGGTCCATTACGAGACGATCCACGGCGACGTCCTGTCCCGCCTCCCCGGCGTGACCCGGATCAACTCCAGCCTCGCCATGCGCGACGCGCTCGGCCAGCGGCGCGAGGATTGAGGGCGCGCGCGCAGCCAATGACGGCGTCCGGGGCGATCGACCTCAACGACGATGCCGGCCTGGAGCGTGAGGCCGACGCAATAGGGATCCGAGCCTCCGCGCAGCGGCCGGCGCCGGAGAAAGTAACGGCCCCGCCGCCCGCAACCGCGCGGAGTGTGTCGGGCACGATCCAGCGCACCGAGGCCGACGCCCTGGCCACGGCCAACGCCTTGCCAGGAGCACAGGCGGCGGCGCTCGCCGCCGTCCCGCCGGTCGCCTTCCCCTTCCAGCGCTGGGCCAATCTCGTCGCCGCCCGCGCCGTCGCCGCCGGGGCGATCGCCCTCAACTGGGCCGCGATCGCGACCGCCTATACCCGCGCCGGGCTCAATTTCGGCGCCGCGAACGCGATGATCGCGGAAGCGACCCGCATGTTCAACGACCCGCGACCATGGACCGACCCGCAAGCGCGCCGCGAAGCCGAAAACGTCCTCAACCAGATGGCCACCGCCCGGGCCGGGCTGCTGAAGCAGCTCCCGGTGGGCCCGATCGCGGACGCGCAGCTTCCTTCTATCAAGCGCTCACCGTCCAGGTCGCCAATCTCCAGGCCGAGATCGTCCGGATCCAGACCAAATATCTGATGGCGATCCGCACCAAGCAGGAGACGTCCTGGTACCAGAGCAAGAAGCCGACCCTGCTCGACCTTCCCGGCCAGGCCGGCGAGCTCGCCCTCCACAACAAGGTCAACCCCGACACCGGCAAGACGCAGAATCTCGGCACCGGCGGCGCCGGCTACGGCCGTTTCGGCAAGCTCGGCGGCCACACTCGCTTCGTCAAGAAGCAAAAGCTGAAGAAGAACGAGCAAACGGCAGCCGCCGGCGTCGGCACAGCGCTTAATGCGCAGCCGCAGCAGATCCAGGACCAGAATCTCGCATGGATTGACGAGGAGATGGTCAAGTTCCGGACCGAGCTCAACGTCACCACCAACCTGCTCAACCATCCCAACGTCATCAAAAGCTATGGCGGCGCGGTCGGCATCGGCAAAGGCGGAGTGCCCAAGGCCTATCTCGTGATGGAGATGATGGCGGGCGGCGACCTCACCAAGGTGATCGGCAATGCCGCGATCGACGATACGCGCAAGAAGGCGATCATGCTCGATGCGATCAGCGGCCTCGCCCATGTCCATGCCGCAGGCCTTATCCACCGCGACATCAAGCCCGAGAACATCATGCTCAATGTCGGCGAAGCAAAGCCGATGGACGGGAACGGGGAATTCATCACCCCGGTGAGGGCCGGGACGGCCGGCTATTACCATCCCAACATCGTCGCCGCAGCAGCGGCCAACCAGCCAATCCACTACAGCGCCGCGACCGATCTTTATGCGCTCGGCAAGACCTTCGAGAAGCTCGTGCCGGTGACTCCCGCCCTCAATGCCTGGATCGCGGGGCTTTTGGTCGCGAACGACGCTGCTGCTGCTGCGGCGGCGCTTCCCGCGATCGCCATTCCTGTGGCCGCCGCTGCTGGCGGACCGAGCCCGGCGGCGGGAGGACCGGTGCCACCCGCTGGAGGTCCCGGCCCGCCCGTCGCCGCGCACTGAACGATCCCGGCCGGACCCGCACCGAGGCCGGACGCAATCTCGTCCGAAGCGGACGTTTCGGCGGCTTGCCTCCGCCC
The DNA here is from genome assembly GCF_035594035.1 of Sphingomonas sp. LY54. Lineage (NCBI taxonomy): Bacteria > Pseudomonadati > Pseudomonadota > Alphaproteobacteria > Sphingomonadales > Sphingomonadaceae > Sphingomonas > Sphingosinicella wutangchuni. Next base: position 2,863,565 of record NZ_CP141588.1, on the reverse strand, counting down.
GGCAAACTACGTCATCCTGCCGGGGACGGCCGGGCAGTCGCGCGCGAGCGCTGCCGATCCCTGGGCCGGCACGCCGGAGCGTGACCGAAGACAGTCCCGCATGACCGGACGCCGCCGCTCCCGCCGTCGGACGTCGTTGTGCGTAGCCAAGACATGAGGAACGGCAGGCAGGCCCGAAAGGCATCGAGATGGCACATAGCGCGGACATGTGGCGTGCATGGCTCTTGTGGGGCCTGGCGGGAGGAACGGCGATAGCCGCCGAGCCGCCGACGGATTTTGCCGGCATGTGCGAGGCCTCGGCCGCACTCGATGCGGGCGCAGGAACCATCGCCGTCGCCGACGACGACAGCTATTCGCTCCATCTGTACCGTCTGGGCGACCATTCGCCGGCCGGCACGGTTCCCCTCACCGCCTTCCTTGGCGGCGATCCCGAAGAGGCTCCGGACATCGAGGGAGCGACGCGGATCGGCGACACCGGCTTCTGGATCACGTCCCACAGCCTGACCAAGAAGGCCAACGTCAAGCGCGAGCGCCTCAAGCTCTTCAGGACGCGCCTGTCGGCCGGGCCAGGCGCCGCCGCCGTCCCGGTGGGGCGGGCCTATGACGGGCTTCGCGAAGACCTCCTCGAAGCCATGAAGGGAAGCGAATGGGCGCTCGAGGACGCCGCGACGCGCACACCGGAGACCGGCCTGACCAAGGACGAACTGCCACCCAAGGCGGAGAAAGGCCAGGATGCCGCGCCGGCCCAGCCCGCTTTTTCAGCCGAGGCGATGCGCCGTCACGCTGAAGGCGGCTTCAATATAGAGGGCCTTGCCGCCGGCCCGGGCGACACCCTGCTGCTTGGCTTCCGAAGCCCCGTGCGGTTGGGCAAGGCGCTGGTAGTGCCGTTGCTGAACGGGCCGGAGATTACCGCCGGCGTGGCGCGCGGCGCATCCGTCCCCAAGGCAAAGTTCGGCGCAGCCATGGGCGTGGACTTGGGCGGCCTCGGCATTCGCAGCATCGCGCGCATGCCCGGAAGCGACGACTATCTGATCGCGGCCGGGCCCGTCGGCGACGGCGGCACCT